>PLYW01000108.1:1403-16628 GCA_003151875.1 Acidobacteriaceae bacterium | reverse complement strand
TCTTTCTCGGCTATGTCATTCGCAGCCGACAGGACCCCGCGGCCCTGGTCAGTTCGGCGCGCGCCGTACTGCGCGGAATGGACCCGCAGCTCGCCATCGTGGAGCCGCAGTCGATGGAGCAGATCGTCAATCAGTCCCCTGCCGTGTTCCTGCGACGCTATCCGTTTTATCTGATCGGCAGTTTCGCCACACTGGCCCTGGTTCTTGCCATGATTGGCTTGTACGGCTTGATTTCGTACGCGGTGGTGGGACGCACGCGCGAGATCGGTATTCGCCTGGCACTGGGTGCGCAACGGAAAGACATTCTGCGGCTCATTCTTCGTCAAGGAGTGCTTACCACTCTTATTGGAGTTGGCGTCGGCCTGGTCGCGGGATTGGCATCGACACGAGTAATGGCGAGCCTGCTCTACGGCATAAACTTGGGTGATTGGATCGTCTTCGCCGCCATCGCCGCCTTTTTGGCGGCAATCGCCATTACCGCGTCGTATATTCCGGCTCGCCGAGCAACCCNNCTCTCCCCGTCGGCTACACTGAATCCTTACCTGAATGGTTGATCTATCCATTGCGAGTGGCAATCTCGAATTGCACGTCCGCGGGGCTGACCAGCTCTGGGCGCTGAAGAGTTCCCTCGAAATCCCCCTGCGACACATTGCCGCAATTCGAGCCGACCCGTCCGTTGCTCGGGGTTGGTGGCACGGCATTAGACTGCCGGGGACCAACATCCCCGGAGTGCTGACCGCCGGGACGTTTTATCAACACGGCAAGCGGGTTTTTTGGGATGTGCACAATCCCGAGAATACGGTCGTCATTGAGTTGCGCGACGAACGCTACGATGAGCTGATCGTCGAGGTCGCCGATCCTCAATTCACGGTCGAACAGGTCAGGGCTGCCTTGCCGGACAGTAAGCCAGCGAACTCATAGAATATAAAGACTGCCTATGGCATGGTTTAAACGGGAACACGGCGAGCTCGACACTTCGGGCGAGAAGCGGGTAAAGACCGAGGGCCTCTGGGTCAAGTGCGACCAGTGCCGCCAGATCATCTGGAAGAAAGACCTCGACCAGAATCTCCATGTCTGCCCGAAATGCCAGCGCCACTTCCGCATCGATGCGCGCACGCGGCTCGCCTACCTGCTCGACGATGGCAAATATGAGACGGAAGACGGCAACATCGTCTCCACCGATCCGCTGAAGTTTACCGACCTCAAGCCCTACGCCGATCGCCTGCAACGCTCGCAACGCGATACCGGGCTCAACGACGCCGTCATCAATGCCCGCGGCACCCTCAATGGCAAGCCAATCATTGTAAGCGCGATGGAATATGCCTTCATCGGCGGCTCCATGGGGGCGGTAGTCGGCGAGATGATCACTCGCGCCATTGAGAAAGCCACCGCGGAGAAAGTGCCGCTGATCGTGGTTTCCGCCTCTGGCGGCGCGCGCATGATGGAGGGCGTTGTGAGCCTGATGCAACTGGCCAAAATCTCCGCCGCGCTGGCCCGCATGGACGATGCCAAAGTGCCTTACATTTCCGTGATGACCGACCCCACCACCGGCGGCGTGACCGCTTCCTTTGCCATGCTGGGCGACCTGAACATCGCCGAACCCGGCGCCCTGATCGGTTTTGCCGGGCCGCGCGTCATTGAGCAGACCATCCGCCAGAAGCTGCCCGAGGGCTTCCAACGCAGCGAATTCCTGCTGCAACACGGCATGCTCGACGCCGTGGTGCATCGCCGCGAAATGAAGAACTACATCGCGCGCGCGTTGGATTTCATGCTGGTGCCCGCGCAGTAGGTATAAGTATCGCTACAACGTGGACAGCACTCTATCCGCTGGGGCCCTTAAATGAGGCAACAATATCCTCCCTTGAAATTCCTCCACCCCGAGAGCTTCCTCAGCCAGGCAAAGCTTGCGGTCATGGAAAAGGCTGCCACTGAGACCCTTATAGCTTCACTTGTCCCAGGACATCGAGACTGTTTGAAAACCAGGCCGGATGGAACCATACTTGACGGACATCATCGAATCCATGTGCTTAGAAAAAGGGGCATAGAAGCTGATACACTGCCCAGCGAGATCGTACAAAAGGCGAGCGACGACGGACCATGAGAAATGAACTTCATTGGGTGAAGGGGCCGTGGCCTGGCAAGCTGGCCCTTGCCGCACGTCCGCGCGGTGGTGATTGGCTCAAAGACGAGCTCGAGGGTTGGAAGCGAGCTGGGGTCGATATTGTTGTTTCGCTTCTCACCCCCGACGAAGAGCGCGAATTGAAACTTCAGGGCGAGGCTCGCGACGCGAAGGCTCAGGGCATGACATTTCTGTCGCTACCCGTCCGCGATCGCCACGTACCAGATTCGGAGGCAAGTCTAAATTCGACGGTGCAGCTAATGGACGAAGCCCTGTCTTCCGGCAAGAACGTGATCGTGCATTGCCGCCAAGGGATTGGCCGAACCGGATTGATCGCCGCTTCTCTTTTGATCAACAAAGGCTGGGAGCCCGAGGCAGCCATTAAATTGCTGAGCGCTGTCCGCGGTATCGATATTCCTGAAACCCCGGAACAACGACGTTGGATTGAGAAGTATGCGGCCCAAGTCGGGGCTGCCCACATGCACGCCGAGCCGAAGCGCTAGACTGTCCAGCCTTCGTCGCCATCACAGCCTCCCAATCGAATGCCAGCCGACGCGCGTGGGGACCTCCCCGTCACCGCCAACAGTGCCGCCCGCGTCGTAGAATCAAACCTATGAAAGCCGTCGTCGTCACTCGTTCCGGTGGTCCTGAAGTTCTCGAAGTACGCGACATGCCCGATCCGCAACCCAAAGCTGGCGAGGTAATCGTGCGCGTGGAAGCCGTGGGCGTCAATTTTGCCGACACGCTATCGACCCGCGGCACTTACAGCGGTACTCCGCCGCCGCCGTTTATTTCCGGACGCGAGTTCGCCGGAGTGGTCGAAACCACCGGCGATCGCGTAATGGGCTATACCCAATTTGGCGCGGCCGCTGAGAAGATCGCCATGAAACCCAAATTCCTTTGGCCCCAGCCGAAAGGCTGGAGTTCGGAGCAGTCGGCCGCCTTCCCGGTGAATTTCCTGACGGCTTATTTGGCCTATTGGAAGGCCGGACTCACCCCCGACGCCTTCGAGCCTGTTCTTCGCCACGATCTGCAGCGGCGTCGCGTGCTCATCCATGCTGCGGCTGGCGGTGTAGGCACGGCCGCCATTCAGATCGGACAGTTGCTGAGTATCGAAACTTATGGAACGTCGTCGTCCCAAGAAAAACTTGACCGGGTGAAAAAGCTCGGGCTGGACCACGGCATCAACTACCGCGAGACGGATTACGAGCAGCGCGTCCAGGAGCTAACCAACGGCGAGGGGGTGGACGCTGTCTTTGAGATGCTGGGCGGCGAGCATACCGCCAAAAGCCTGCGCTGCTGCCGGCCCTTTGGGCGGGTCATCATCTATGGCACCGCGACCGGACAGCGGCACCAGTTCGACACTGGCGTCATGATGGCCAAGAGCCTCAGCGCGCACGGCCTGTGGCTCAGCATACTGGCCAAGGACCACGATCTGATCGGCCGCAGTTTGCAAGCCATGCAGCCGTGGATTGAACAGGGCAAACTGCACCCCGAGATCGGACACACCCTGCCGATGGAGCAAGCCAGCGAGGCCCACCGCCTCATGCTCGGGCGCGCCAACTACGGCAAGATCGTGCTCAAGATCGGATAGCTCTCGCACACTCACATTTGGGGTGCCCCGTTCTAGCCTTCTTTTGGCTAGGGCGGGGCAGTTCCCAATCGACTCGCACTTCAGCCTCGCCGCGGCGATGGTACGCTGGGACATGTTCCTCGTCTCGCTAACCGGCTTTGCCGCGGGCACACTGTGCACGCTGGCGTATCTTCCTCAGGCCTTGCACTCCTTCCGCAGCAAGTCCGTCCGCGATCTCTCGCTGCTGATGCTGATCAGCCTCAACGTAGGGCTGTTGCTGTGGGTGAGCTACGGCTTCATGATCCACTCGCTGCCCATCATCTTGCCCAATGCTGTCACCTTCTTTCTCAGCGCGCCGCTGCTGGTAATGAAGGTGCGCTACCGGGAGGGCGTTAAGGGAGCCGAGACTGCCCGACGGTAGAGCAGTTCCGCAATTTCTGTGACCCATGAGTTGTTTCGTTAGAGCCCGGTATGCCGATTACTTAGGATGCGCAATGATAGAAAGAATGACATATTCGTTCCGCTCGATTTTGAAATAGAACCGCCATCCTTTCGTTACCCTGCCCTGCCACACATCCATGCCCTGGCTGTATTTTTTCGTGTGTAGTGACGGGTGCCGGAGATTGACCAGCAGGAAGTGCAGTTGCTTCGCGAACGCTTTGCGGATAGCGACCGGCAGGCCCGCATAGTCCTTGTCCGCTCGTTCCGTAAACCGAAGTTTCATTGACCGCGCTTTTTCGCGTGGCGTTTGGCACGCGTCTCTAGCGCCTTGATCGCATCCTTGGCGTTGGCGTAAGGGCCATGGGTCCTGCCCTGTTTTGCGTCCTCGAGACCTTCTGCCAAATGCCGGTCGATAAGGCTCTTGGGCGTAAAGGTGATTTTCCCGTCCTCCACGCTCGCTTCCAGAAGGTCGCCGATCTCCACCTTGACTTGCTCGCGGATGTGCTGCGGAATCACAATCTGAAACTTCGTTTTTACGGCGACGATGTCCATGACGGGCATGTCCTCCAGTTCAACTGTTGAACAGTACAACCTTGGATGGCCGCCGTCAATCCCCTCTATTCGGCTATGCATTTGTGAATGCTGACTGCCAAGTGCTGAATGCTGGACCGCTAGTCTAGCCCCGAACCTGGCGCGCGAAGAAGTAGATGGCCAAGGTGAAGCCGATGACGATGACGATGGCGCGCACGTATTCCGGTTTGGTCTTGCGCGCGAAGAAGGCGCCGAAGTAGCCGCCGGTTATGGCGCCAATAATCATGAGTATCGCCTGTGGCCAATACACGACGTGCGGCGTCACCACAAACAGGACCGTGGCCACGCCGTTGGAGACCGTGGTCAGCCAGGCCTTGAGCGCATTCATGGTGTGGATGTGGTCCATGCCCAGCAGCGCCAGCATGGCGAGGATGAGGATGCCGGCACCGGCGCCGAAGTAGCCCAGGTAAAACGCGATGAATAGCTGCAGGAAAATTCCGCGGCCGGTGGCGAACTCGTGATGTTCCCCGTGCTCGGCCCGCTGTCGTACCCAGCGCGTGATCTGTCCGCTCATCATGAAAATCAGGGTGGCGATCAAAAGCAGCCACGGCACTAACTTCATGAAGGTTGCTGGCGGAGTTATAAGCAAAACATAAGCGCCGAGAAAGCCTCCGAGAATGCCAGTCACTGTAAGCGGCACCAGGACGCGCCGCGGCAGGCTGCGAAACTCAGTGCGATAGGCCCAGACGCTGGCGGGCTGTCCCGGCCAAAGCGCAACCGTGTTGGTGGCGTTGGCGTTTATCGGCGGGATGCCGACAAATAACAGCGTGGGAAAGGAAACGAAGCTGCCGCCGCCGGCCACCGAATTGATGGCTCCGGCGAGGAGGGCCGCGAAAAATAAAATCGTTCCGTGAGCGATGTGCATACGCAAAGAAAACCGATAGTATCAGCCGCAGGGATGAAACAGGAAGCGCTCACGGCATGATGATCCGGCTGCCCGGCTCGTCCGCGGCGGCGATCGAGGATTGCGCCTGCTGGAATTGTTGGTGCAGGAAATCCAGAAATCCACGCGAGCGGGGCCGCCCGGAAGTGTGGATGTGCGCCAACCGCAACACCAGCACCAGCACCTTCAACACGTCGGCATCCCTCAGCGTGGTGTGTCCGAGGTGCTCTCGCTCCAGCTGGCGAAATTCTTCCAGCAGTTGACGCACAGCTTCGATGAGCGCCTGCTGCGCAAGGCCCGTCGGCACTTGCTCATACACCAGGCCCGAGCCGATCAGTGTCTGGTAGCTCGTGGCCAGGTTGGCCAGGGCGGCAATCACTTCCCGGTCAGTCAAGCTGCGGTCGCTGCGTGAAAGCCTGCCTATCGTGTGCAGAATCCCCGAAATCACCGGCTCGCGATCGTGGAGGAATTCGTCAGAGAGTTCGATCCTGGGAAATACTTCCTCCGGCGGAGCGTTTTCCAGTTGTCGCGGTTTCTCGTGCTGGCGCGCTTGCTGCAGGTAAGGACACTCGGAGGGACAGTCGAGCGTGAGCTCACGCTGTTCGCCACAGCATTGCGGGCAGATGCGTCCATGGACTGCCAGGCAAAAGCGTTTTTCCTTGCGGTCACTGCAAATGGCGCAGCTCAAAGGTGGTACCCCACGGGCCAGCTCATCGGCCCCAATCTCCCATTATGGCACTTTCACCCAAGCGCGGGTCCGCCGGACCCGCATGGGCAGTGGCTTTGCGAGCACGACCTGTGGAAAAACCGCATAAAATATGGCGAAAATGTTCCCCGCTCCCATGAGGTTGGTGTAAGATACGCTCAACTTGAGCATTTTTACTGCTCAAATTTTCAAGGAGGATTACTAATGGCAACAGGCATGACCAAGACCCAACTGGTCCGTCACATGGCCGAAAAGCACGAGATGAACAACAAACAGGCTGCCGCATTTCTCGAGTCGCTCGCGGAAGTGGCAATCAAAGAGACCAAGAAGAACGGCGTATTCGTGGTACCGGGTCTGGGCCGTTTAGTAAAGTCGAATCGCAAGGCGCGCATGGGCCGCAATCCGCAAACCGGCGAAGCGATCAAGATTCCTGCCAAAGTCGTGGTGAAGTTCCGCGTGGCCAAAGCCGCGAAGGACGCAATCGCCCCCAAGAAGTAGCTTCCTGTTTTCCGCAGCGAAGGCCGGCCGCGTGCCGGCCTTTTGCATTTAGTGGCTAGTGGTCAGTGGATAGTGGATAGTTAGTGGCGACCACTAGGACTGACGAGACGACGCCGTGCCGATGAAGAACCCGCCCCATCCCGGAGATTTCATCCGGTCGGAGATCATTGTCCCCGCGTCAGAAGCACGGCCCGGGCGCCCAATTTCCGATCCGTCACACGCGCATGTGCGCCGCGTCACTGATTCCCGGTGATAAGGCGGCTTACAAATATATTGTTGGGCCGGTTCCCTGCCGCAGGTGAGTTATGTTGACTTTCGCTTTGTTTCCCATCGTTCTATTCTTCCTTGGCGCAATTCTTGTCACCGGTTTGCCGGTGGCGCTAAGTCTTCAAAATTACTACCAGAACCGCGGCCGGCAGTCGGCACTTTGCCCGGACTCGGGGCAGCGGGTGGACATCGAAGTTGACCATGAATACGCGTTCTGGACCGCCCTGCGCGGCAAGGAACATTCGCGGCTGAAGTCGTGCTCGCGCTGGCCGGAGAAGAGCGATTGCGGACAGGAGTGCCTGGCGCAAATCAATCCTTCCCCGGAGAACGTGAATCGCCTTCTGAGCAAATGGTATGAAGGCAAAAGCTGCGCAATTTGCGAGCGCAGCCTTTCTCCGTCGGATTGGAGACGGAGCCGGCTGGCGCTGCTCAACGAGCAGCACAAGCTGTTCGAGTTGCGCCACATGCATCTCGACGAGCTGCAGTCGACGCTGCAGCACATGCGGCCGCTGTGCTGGAACTGCCATCAGGAAGAACGCGCCCGGCAAGCCGCTCCGGCTCGGCTGTTCAGAGGCGATCGTCACAGTTGGAGCCCCGCAGTCGGGGAATAAGGGGCTGGATATCTGGTTGTAGGCGCGGCGGGATTGGCCCTGCCGCGATGCCACTCGTCAGCAGAGGGGAATGGCTCCCGTTCCCCTCTTTTTCAATGCTGCTTATTGCTGCTGCTACGACGCCGATGGCTTGCCTACCCGTTGGCCTTTCACCGCGCCATCGCTGGAGGTGACGTGAGAGTACAATCCGTAGCGGGAATATCGATGAAGCGTCTTGCGATTCCAATCATGATAGCGATTGCGCTCAGTAGTGTTGGCTGGTCGCAAACCGCCCCACGGCCGACGACACCGAACCAGCCCGTGAAAAAGTCGCCGTTGGCGGGTTACGCTGGCACCTGGGTTGGAATTCTTGAGGAGCGTCCGTGGCTGACCGTGCAGTTGGCGTTGCAGGGCCAACAGCTCTTGGGGTCGTTGCGCCGCGCGCATGACCTCAAATTCAACGATGCGGGCGAACTCAAGAGCGTGGGCGACACTGAGGTCACCGAGGTCATCCAGGAGGCGGCCCTCAACAATGACGGCTTGCTGTTGACCACGAAGAACCCGGACACCAACGAGACGGACCGCTTCACCATGCGGCTGACCAGCGAAACGACAGCCGAACTCAAAATGAGCGCCATGTCCATGCCTCCCGGGATGCCCAAGCTGAAACCGTGGAAGCTGACGAGGGTTGCGGCGCCGAGCCCACCGGCGGCGCGTTAGAGCCCAGCCGACCGTCCGCCGGACCTGGAGTCTGCTCCCCAGTAGGGTGCTTCGGCTGGCTGCAGTCTAACTGTTACACTGCTATCGATTACGATGACGCCTCTAATATTACGCATTCTTGGCGCAGTCGCCGGACTGGGCAGCGCGATATTGTGTTGGTTCTTGGGAAGTACCTTGGCATCGCCTTTGCGACAAGGCAGGCTGTTTTCGCAGAACAGGGCGCAATACGCTTTGCTGGCTTTCCTGTTGGTGCCGGCGCTAATTCTGGCGGTGGTGGCCCTTTTCTGGGTCCCGCCTCGTGTCTCCGGCGGAGGCCCGCTGCCCGAAGGCAGACGCTGGCGGCTCGTCCTGGTGCTGGTCCCTCTGGCTGCTTTCCTGATCGGGTTGGCACGTTGAATTTTGGCGTGGACAAACGAGTGATGTAGTCCTGCCTGACACCGTTCTGCTTCGGCCGGACTTAAGGGAAGGAAACGGTAAAANNAGACTCGAAATTGGATTCGCTGGGCCGGCGTGGGGATGTAAGGAATTACAAGCTGCGAGTGGACCGTCTATCTTCGAAACTGCGAAACTGCAGAAGCGCGGGTCGGCTCCAACAAAAAGCCGTCTCCGCCTAGGACGGCGAGCGGAGACGGCTTTCGCTGACTGCTCACTGCGAGCTTTTCAGTACGAGTACCCGTCGGGCTGGGCTACCGCACCCACTTCAATTTCCGTGTCCACGTAATCGCGTCCGGCTTTCATGGCCTGGCGGTCGAGTTCGAGCAGCTTGGGATTCTTCACCGTCGCCTCGAGCACCGAAATGGCTGACTCGGCGGGCAAACACTCGGTCTCTTCCAGCAGCGCCGCCAGCATCACCACATTGGCTACCTTGGCCGAACCCAACCGGTCGGCAATCTCCGAGGCCGGCACGCACACGATCCGCGCCTGTGGCGCACTGAAGCCCGCGGGCAGCTCGGTGTGGTTGTAAAGGATCAGTCCACCAGAAACCACGCTGGCAGCGAACTTATGCAGGGAGAGTTCGTTCATCGCAACCAGCACTTCGGGTTGCGAGATGACCGGCGAGCCGATGCGCTCGTGCGACAGCGAAACGTGACAGTGCGCGCTGCCGCTGCGCATCTCCGGACCGTACGATGGCAGCCAGCTTACTTCCATGTGCTCGCGCAGGGCCATTTGCGCCAGCAACTGCCCCATCAGCAGGATGCCCTGCCCGCCGAAGCCGGCAATCTTCACCGTCAGGTCGCGAGTGTGATGGCGGCGCGAGGCTGGGATTTCCGCAGCGCTCTCGTCCACTTCCAGCGCTTCGGCGACGGTCTTCACCGGGATCTTCGGGCCGGGCGGCAACTCCGGCTTGCGGTCGCGGAATACGCCCAGCGGAAACGCCTTTACCAGGGTTTCGCCGACCCATTTGCGCGCCACTACGGGATCCATCTTCATGATGGTCGGGCACGGCGAAAGGAGTTCCACCAGCGAGAAGCCGCCGCCGTCTTTCTGAATCTGCAGGGCTTTTTTCACCGCGCGCTTGGCTTTCATGATGTTCTTCATGTCGTTTAGCGCGACCCGCTCAATGTAGGTCGGCGTTTCCAGCGCGGCCAGTAGTTCGCACACGTGCAACGGCAAGCCTTCGTTGCAGGCACGGCGTCCCCAAGGCGAAGTCGTGGTCACCTCGCCGATCAGCGAAGTCGGCGCCATTTGCCCGCCGGTCATGCCATAGACCGAGTTGTTGACGAAAAACACGCAGATGTTCTCGCCGCGATTGGCGGCGTGCACAATTTCAGCGGTGCCGATGGCCGCCAGGTCGCCGTCGCCCTGGTATGCAATCACGATGGACTCGGGATGCGAACGCTTCAGCGCGGTCGCTGCGGCGGGCGCGCGTCCGTGCGCCACCTGCACATTGCCCACATCAAAGTAGTAGTAGGCGAAGACCGAGCAACCGACGGGACTCACCAGGACGGTACGGTCCTGAAGACCAAGATCGGTGAGCGCCTCGGCGATCAGCTTATGGACGATGCCGTGTCCGCAACCGGGGCAGTAATGTGTCTGCTGCTGAAGCTCCCCTTTGCGTTCGTAGCGATCATAGAATGCTGGCGATTTCTCATGGATAACTTCGTAGCCGTTCACAATTCCTCCTCGTANNTTCTTCCGCCGCGGGAACATTGCCGCCCGTGCGTCCATAGAACTCTACCGGCACCGTTCCGTTGAGCGTCAGTCTCACGTCTTGCACCATCATTCCGGTGTTCAACTCCACCACCATCACCGACTTCACATGCTCTGCCGTTTTACAGAGCTCGCGTGAGGGGAAGGGCCACAGCGTGATGGGACGGAACAGGCCCGCCTTTACCCCCTGGGCTCGCAACTGGTTCACGGTAGAACGCAGCACGCGCGACACGATGCCGAACCCGATCAGCAACACCTCGGCATCTTCCGTCAGATATTCTTCGCAGCGGGTCTCCAGCTCCTGCGCCAGCTGGTACTTGGCTTCCAACTTGTTAACATGCGCTTCCAGCACATCGGATTCGAGGAAGATCGAGGTGATCACGTTCTTCTTCGTCTCCGCGTTGCCCTTGACCGCCCAGTCTTTTTCCGGCTGCTCAATCTTGCGCATCTTGATGTCCAGCGGCTCCATCATCTGGCCGACGTAGCCATCGGTCATGATCATCACCGGATTGCGATAGCGATCGGCAAGGTCGAAGGCCAGTATGGTGAGATCGAACATCTCCTGCACTGACGAGGGCGCGAGCACGATGTTGCGATAGCAACCGTGGCCGCCGCCCTTCACGATGCAGAAGTAGTCGCTCTGCTCGGGTGCAATGTTGCCCAGTCCGGGTCCGCCACGCACTACGTCAACGATGACGCACGGCAACTCGGATCCAGCGATGTAGGAAATGCCTTCCTGCATCAGGCTCAGTCCGGGACCTGACGAGGCACTCATCACCCTCATGCCGGCGGACGATGCGCCGTACACCATGTTGATCGCCGAGACTTCACTCTCCGCCTGCAAGAAGGTGCCGCCGACTTCCGGTATCAGAAGTGCGGCGTACTCCGCGATTTCGCTGGCGGGAGTGATGGGATATCCATAAAAAGCCCGGCAGCCCGCCAGCACCGCGCCTTTGACGATGGCCACATTGCCTTTACAGAGTTGCCTCACGGGTTACCTCCTGGGTTTTCGGAATGGCCGCGGTTGCGGCTTTGGCCGGAATCAACCGCTCCACCGTTATGGCTCCCGGCTCAGGGCAGCAGTAGAAACAAGCTCCGCAGGCGGTGCAGTCCTCGCCGGTGTATTGCGCCGGATGCACGCCATACTTGCTTAGCTCCGGCGCCAGCAGCAGGCACTCGGGCGGGCACGAGTCCACACACAGGCCACAGCCTTTGCATTCTTCCGCATCGATGATCACATAGCCGCGCGGTTGCGATGACATTGTTGCGCTCCTTACTCTCTCACTTCCACTGCGCAAGCGTTGCGCTGGAACCAGCGCTGGCGCTCGCAATAGTCGTAAAGCTCGTTATGAAACTTGGGATGTGCAATCTGAATCAGCGACTCGGCCCGCTGGCGGATGGTCCGTCCATGCAGGTAAGCAATTCCGTATTCGGTGACCACGTAGTGCACGTCGGCGCGTGTGGTCAGAACGCCGGCGCCATCGGCCAGGCGCGGGACAATGCGCGATACCGTGTCGTTCTTGGCGGTCGCTGGCAGCGCGATAATCGGCTTGCCATACTTCGAGCGCGCTGATCCGCGGATGAAATCAAGCTGCCCGCCAAAGCCGCTGTAGAATTGCGACCCGATCGACTCGGCGCACACCTGCCCCGTCAAATCCACCTCGATGGCCGAGTTGATGGCCACCATGCGGTCATTCTGCGCGATGCGGAAGGGATCGTTGGTGTAGGCCGAGGGGTGAAACTCGAAGATGGGATTTTCGTCGATGAATTCGAATAGCTTCCGGGTGCCCAGCACAAAGCCGAGAATGACCTTGCGCGGCTTCCAGTTCTTGCGCTGCCCATTGACAACACCCGCCTCGATCAGCGGAATAATATTGTCGGAGAGCAGCTCGGTGTGCACGCCGAGGTCCTTGCGGTCCATCAGGTTGGGCAGAACGGCGTCGGGGATGCCGCCAATCCCACATTGCAGGACAGCGCCGTCTTCGATCAACGATGCCACCCGCCCGCCAATGGCCCGGAACAGCTCCGAACTGGGTTGCACCTTCAATTCGCACAGCGGACGCGAGAGCTCCACGATGGCGTCAATTTCACTGACGTGGATGAAGCTGTCGCCGTAGGTGCGAGGCATGTTTCCATTGACCTGGGCAACCACATAGTGGGCGCATTTCGCCGCGGTCAGCGTGCAGTCCACCCCGACTCCAAAGCTGCAGTAGCCGTGGGAGTCGGGCGGCGATACCTGGATGAAGGCGACATCGATCGGCATCTCGCCGCTTTCAAACAAGGCTTCCACTTCGCCCAGAAAGATTGGAGTGTAGTCAGCGCGGCCATCATTGACCGCCTCGCGCACATTGCCACCCACGAACAGTGCGTTGTGGCGAAAGTGTGCCGCCATGTCGGGCACGCAGTAGGGTGACGCACCCATGGTGAGCAGGTGCATAACCTCTACGTCCTTCACGAAGGGAGCGCGGCCGATCAGGGCTTCGACCAGGGCTTCCGGCTCGGCGCAGCCGGGGTGGATGTACACTCGCATTCCCGACTCCACGCAAGATACCGCCTCCTGCGCCGTAACCAGCTTGCTGCGGTATTGATCAATCCAAGACATAGACCCGAATCCTTTTCTAAGCCGAAACGGTTTCCGATTTCACGGAGTAGCCGGCGCTGGCACGCTCGTGCCCCAGCGCGGCGTAGTAAATGGCAAGATGAAAGAACTTGTCCAGCATTTCCAGCAGTTCCATCTCGCCGAAGATTTCTGCCGGATGTTCCAGTTCAGCGTGTTTTTGCAGGTAGTCCCAAAGGTTCTCGCGGACCAGGCAAATCATCCAGACCACTTGGCTAATGGGCACGCCTTGTGCCGCCCGCTGCGCGCCGACTTCCAGGTAACGGCTTTCTATATCGGCCTCGGTCTTGCCCAGCAGCCATTCGCCCAGATGGCGATACACGTCATACACTTTTTCGGTGAGCTCGCTGTCAGGCACGTTGGCATAGGCCGTGCACTTATCGCACTGGCGATAACGGTCATGCAGGCTGCGGGCCAACCCGTCGGAATGGCTCTCGATCAGCTTTACCAGGCGGTATGCAAGCAACATGGTGAACCTCTCCCCCCTCGGCCGACGGTCGCATAAGGCAGGGTGCGACGCTTCGACTCCGGGCCCCTCACTTTTACATGTAAGTGTCTCCTCTGGGGTGTCCCACGAGCCGTGACTGCTATCACTTGCAAATGTGACTGCGGTCACCCGGAGGACCATCTTGGATGCGGCGGCGAATCGCACCCGGATCGGGCGACCACCAAGTTGACTGAAAAGAAAGATGTTGGCGTGTTAGACCCGAGGTTTGTGGTTGACGGCCGTTTTGTTCGGACTGCCTCCCAGCCGGCCGTTGTTCCGGGAAGCTACAGCTTTGGCCACGCTCTTGGATCTTCCTCCAAGTGTGCCGAGTTGGGCAGCTATCCAGCGCTTGGAACCGAAGACACCTTCCAGCAAGGCTGGGAGATAAACGTCGGCATCCAGCTTCGGAAAATGAAGGCCAAAGCCGGACGGCGTAATCTCGACAGGTTCGAGTTGCGAGGCCGTGGCGTTTTCCAGCCCTTGCACCGAATGAGGAGAAAAGGTCACGTCCAAGTCCGGGCCGAGGCCAACCACAACGCGTCCACGGTTGCGGTCGTAGTGGGCCGCAATGGCCGAAGGGATGCGCTTGCGCCGTCTCTTGGCACGCTCAGTCGCTATTTCGAATTCATCACGCCTTGCCATGAATTCTCTTTATGATAATCCTAAGCACTTGGGATTTAATGCTCTCGGTTGGCCAGGCAGATTCTGAGCTGGTGTATCCGGGTGGTGTACCGCTTCAGCACCGGGGTCCCCGGCACACGCCGCTTTCGCGTGCTATTGGAAGCCCCCTGCTTTCAGCAGGGGGAGATGGACTTCAGTCCAGCGGATAAGGAGCGCTTTTTGAAATGGGCTTTAGCCGTGGGTTTTCGATCCCCGGCGCTAAAGCGCGTGATCAAAGCCGAACTCCCCCGGAGCGCTGAAGCGCTCCTTCCCCCGCATAAATGCGGGGGCTCCCACCATGGAGTACAGGGCAGAGCATTTTCCCTTTGCCTGTGAAAGGCGTGCTCCACCCAACCCCCACTGAATAAAGAAACTCTGGAATTGCTCTAGGCGTCTCACGCAACAAAGAGTTGACGACGACTTGTAGCGAGAAGCGAAGAGCGAACTGCGGCCTCCATGACATTTGTCACCCCCCGTCGCTGACAATCCACACTACCGCCTGAGCGTGGCATACCTGATGATCGCAAACGTGGCGTGATGAAACGGCGCCACGGGAGCCATCCATGTCAACCGCTTTAGCCGAAATGCCACGCAGCACCACAGCCTTCCGGCCGGCCAGTGTGGCCAAGAGCCGCAATCTGAAGAAGAGCTATGGAGAGGTCGTCGCGCTGCGCGACTTGAATCTGGAGATTTACGCCGGCGAATTGCTGGCCCTGCTCGGTCCCAACGGGGCCGGCAAGACCACGCTGGTGCGAATGTTGCTGGGTCTGGCGCGCCCCGACTCGGGTACTGTGTCGGTGTTGGGATCCGATCCTCATCTGGGACATGTGCAAACTCGCGTCGGCGCCATGCTGCAAGTTGGGCGCGTGCCCGAGACGCTCAAGGTACGCGAGCACATTGACCTGTTTTCGTCCTACTATCC
>PLYW01000108.1:927-1380 GCA_003151875.1 Acidobacteriaceae bacterium | reverse complement strand
ACCCATTACCTGAACGAGGCCGATGCCCTGGCCGATCGCATCCTTGTGCTTGACCGGGGATCGATCGTGGCCGAAGGCACGCCCGCCGAAATCAAGGCGCGTGCCATGGGCAAACAGATCCGCTGCACCAGCAGGCTATCGCTGGAAGAGGTCCGCCAGATTCCCGGCGTGCTCAGCGCCAAGGCCGACCGCAACGCTTTTGAGCTGCAAGTGAACGCCGCCGAACCAGTGGTGCGCGAGCTGTTGCAGCGAGATTCCTGGCTGGGCGATCTGGAAGTCACCAATGCGGGCCTGGAAGAGGCGTTTCTGGCGCTGACGCAAAACCATAACACCGACTCCTGGAAGGAAAGGAACTAACATGGCTGCCACCACGTTTCCCGCCACGCTCGCCGTGACCCGCCGCTCGCCGGCCAGAACCATCGCGCTCTTCTACAAGGAAGCGAAGTACGAGTT
>PLYW01000108.1:0-821 GCA_003151875.1 Acidobacteriaceae bacterium | reverse complement strand
AGCTATTTTCGGCGGTCGTATTCAGCACGGTGATCATGCTTCTGCTGCTTGCGGTCGGCACGGCCTTCGGAGGCGTGCGCTTGCCGCTGCCCATGGCCGCTCGCCTGGTCGGCATTCTGGTCGCGGGTTCGATTCCCTTTAGCTCGATGGGGCTGGCCATCGGATACTTCGCGAAACCGAATTCCGCACCGGCGGTGGTCAATCTGATTTACTTGCCGATGGCGTTCTGCTCCGGGCTGTGGATCCCGCTCTTCATGCTGCCCCACGGATTACGGATGTTCGCCAACTTCCTGCCTGCCTTCCACATGAGCCAGCTTGCACTGAATGTGGTCGGCATGGGGATGATACCGGCTTCCACTTGGCCGCACGTCGAGGGTCTGCTGTCGTTCAGCCTGATCTGCCTGGGACTGGCAGCCTGGGGCTACTGGCGGGATGAAGGCAAGTTGTATGGGTGAGAATGCAGTTGTCAGTTGCCAGTTGCCAGTTGATGTAGGCCGTTATCGAATTTGGCGCTGAAAGCGAATCGGAACGTGGTTATGAAAAGCAAGACTGCGCAATGGATCGTCTGGGCCGTGGCCATGGTTATCTTTACCGCGCTCACTCTCGGTGGCCGCTGGTATTGGCTGAGCGCGGCGATTACTGCGGTGGCCGTGATCTGGTACACGGTTGTGCCCAAGACCCATTCCAGAGAACAATAGGGAGCAAACGATGACGACCCTTCGCACAATCTGGTGGAAAATTTATCCCAACGAGGACCGCCATCACTGGATGCCGCTGATCTGGCTGCCCTTCATGGTCTGGTTCTTCGTCGATCCGGCATG
>PLYW01000249.1:2014-2510 GCA_003151875.1 Acidobacteriaceae bacterium | reverse complement strand
CCGCCCTATGCGGACCTGCGGTACAGCGAATCCAAGGTCTTCTCGTTGCGGATGCGATGCCGAATTCTATCCAGCCCGCCATCCTGCGTCAAACGAGCGCGGACCTGTTCGAGGGTCTGCTTGGACTGGGTCGCCAGCGCTTCCAATTCGTGGTCGAACTCTTCGTCGCCGACCTCGATTTTTTCTTGGTCAGCAATCTGCTCCAGGATTAAAGACGCCTTAACCTCGCGCAGCGCCCCGTCGCGCTGTCCGGCGCGCAAGCGGGCAAAGTCCATGCGCTTCATGTCTTCCGTGCGCATGCCCTGGGCCGCCAGAGCGCGCAAACCGCGCTCCAGCCGGAGATCGATCTGCTGGTCCAACATCGCTTCGGGAACCGGGAAATCATTGCGCTTCACCAGTTCCTCGACGATCTGGTCCTTGCCCTGGTGCTCGGCCTCATGCAGCTTCTCCGCCTTCATGTTTTCCCGAAGCCGGTTACGAAGCTCATCCAGGGAAT
>PLYW01000249.1:0-1998 GCA_003151875.1 Acidobacteriaceae bacterium | reverse complement strand
GTGAACTCCGGAATCGTATTCTTTCCGCCAATCTCCACCATGACCTCGTCCACCTCGACGGGTTTGGAGTCTGCGTCCTGCTCGCTCTCCTTGGGCGTGCCCTTGAAGCCGATGACGGCAAAGTCGCCATCCACCAGCGGACGTTCTTCGTCCACAGCACTGTAGGTGGCGTGCTGCTCCCGCAAGTTGTGGAGGGCGTTTTCCACCTCCTCCTCGCTAACATCGGTGTCGAGCCTTGAAATTTGCAGGTCCTCGTAGGCGGCGATTTTGAAATCGGGTAGCACCTCGAAGGACGCGGTAAACGTCAGCGGCTCACCCTCATGCAAGTGAAGGTCAGTGACGCGTGGCTGCGAAACCGGCAACAGGTTTTGCTTCTGGGTTTCCTGGCGGAAATAACGCGGCACCAGGGCCTCAACGATTTCGTTCTTGATCTCTTCGGCAAAACGCTGGCGAACAATGGAAGCCGGGACCTTGCCCTTGCGGAAACCGGGGATGCGCGCCAGCTTCTGGTAGCGATTGACGAGGCTCTCGGATTCAGCCTTGACCAGGTCGGCTGGAATCTTGATCGTGACTTCGCGCTTGCACGGATTCGACGGTTCGGACGTGGCGATGTCCGCCGTGTTTTTTTCGCTCGTATTAGATTCAATCGTCAAAGGGATTGCCTTCAGCAGTGGATGTGACCGGGTACGACCCGGGAGTGCAACGGGCGATAGGTGCGCGGAACGTGATCCGTGTCCGCAGGGCGAGTACCTCCGCTTGGGAAGCAACCAGCGCTCTTTCGCTAATTGCGACTAAGCCTAAGTGTATGAGAGCCGCGCAAGGGGGTCAAACGATGGCCAAATGTTGTTTGTGATGCTGTCGGGACCGGTCATTCCATGCAGGGCAGGGAGGCGGAGTCCAGTGGCGGCATCGACATGTGAGCTGCCGTTGCTGCGGGTTGTGCCTGGTTCAGCGGGCCGAGCAGCTCGGAGGCTCGCACCTGCGTCAGCTCGATCCAGGTTTTTTGCCAGCGCTGAACCACGCATTTGTCAATGCGCGTACCCGACTTGGGGAAACCTAAGCCCTCATAAAACTCGAGAATGTTATTCCGCAATGCCTCGTCCATGTGGTTGAAATGGTCGTCGGCCAGGTCGTCGAGCAGCTCGCGGTAGGTCGCGTCGGCCAAGGGATATTCGCCGCGCTTGGTCGGTTTACCCGTGTCGAGATCGATGTTGGACGTCTGCAGATCGCGATTCTTGACGTCGTTGAGGGCCTTGCTGAAGCGATCGATGGTCTGGTCCACACTCTTGAAATAGAGGTCCTCGGTTTTGGGAGTCGGCTCTTTGAAGTCAACGGCCCGAAGCGGCCCCACCTTGGGCGCAATCTTGAACAGGACAGCGAGAAAATGTGCCCCCGGCCCCGGATTCTGGTATCCCGACCCCCACGACTTGTTGTAGTCGGCCTTCGACAGATGATAGAGAAAGTGCTGCCGGTTGAAGTTTGGGATTTCTCGTTTCAGCTCGTCGCCCTTGACTAGCAGCGCGACCTTCGTCATTTCCGGGATGATCTCGCTGACGCTTCGGCGATAGGTCCCGATGGCGAGTTGTTCGTTCGGCATCACGTCGGTCAGCTTCAATCCGTAGGTGTCGAAAAACGCCCGCTCCAGCAGCGGGGCAGCGACCTCGAATCCGATGAAGTTGTGATAAGCCTCGGGCGCATAGCGGCCCTTGGCGACTTGCAAAACATCAAAGCCGAACTCAGTTTTCAGGTGGGCCTTGTGGTCGACGTCATAAGGCACGGCGGGCCCATACTGCGCCGCGAGCTTGGGGTATTCGATGCCCACCGACAAATTGATGTAGGGATGTCCGTTGATGTCAGAAATGTAGTGCGAGAGCGCTCCTAAGGCGAAAGCGTACTCATTCAGGTCCAGTGCATCGTAGAGCATAGCCTGAACGAAGTCCCCGCTGCGGACGTAGTGGGTCAGGTCGCTGAAGACATGACTACCGAACGGATAGTAGA
>PLYW01000354.1 GCA_003151875.1 Acidobacteriaceae bacterium | reverse complement strand
GCCGAGGCGATCAAAACCATGATCGTGCGTGGCGCACCGGCCATTGGCGTGACCGCGGCCATGGGAGTTGCGCTGGGCGTTCGCGACTCGCAGGCCAGGGACCATGCCGAGCTCAAGCGCGATTTCGACCACATCTGCGAGGTCCTGGCTGCGACTCGCCCCACCGCGGTCAATCTCTTCTGGGCGATTCGCCGCATGCGCGACAAATTTGAACACGTCAGCACTCAACCCATCCCGCGGATTCAACAGGAACTGGTTACCGAAGCGCAGCGCATGCTGGTGGAAGACATTGCCGCCAACNNCGCCCGTTTCTGCAAGGCTCACGTCTGACAGCGTGGGAGTTGATGAAAGATCACATTCCGACCACGCTGATCTCCGACAATATGGCCGGCGCCATGATGCAGCAGGGAAAGATCGATGCGGTGATTGTCGGCGCCGATCGTATCGCCGCCAATGGCGATGTGGCCAACAAGATTGGGACCTACACGGTCGCAGTGTTGGCGAAGGCGCACGACATTCCGTTCTACGTGGCAGCCCCGTTTTCGACGGTGGATCTGGAAACGCCCGATGGCAGCCGCATTCCCATCGAGCAGCGTTCTTCCAGGGAAGTGACTCACTTGGCAGGCAAGCAGATCGCGCCGGACGGCGTAGCGGTTGAGAATCCCGCATTCGATGTCACCCCGAATGCTTACGTCACGGCGATCATCACGGAACGCGGCGTCGCGCGTGCCCCTTACGCAGAGTCGCTACGCGAGCTCTCCGCAGTAGGGGTCACGACATAGGCAAGCAGCCGGCCTTTTTGCTCATCCTGCGTTCATTCCCGTTCGATCTCGCGCAGGTAAACCCTGGGACACTTGCCCTTTCTGGGATATTCTGAGACGCGATGAGAACGCGACTCTTCTGGGGCTTCGTCCTACTAGTTCCGTCTTTGGCGTGGGGCCTTTCGTTACCTTCACCTACTCCTGAGACGGTGGTGGTTTCGAGTGGCAGCCTGCGCCTCAAAGGTTTCCATGGAGGGCTGACGGATCTGCTTCCTCTCCGGCCGGGCTCCCCCCACCGAAAGCGTTCCTGAGACCTTTCCCACCGGCGCGCATCTCATGGTTCCGGACTGCATCAAAGGGCACTACCCGAACCGTTTTGGGTGTAGAATTCAGCCGGATACAGGCGGTATCCCTGCCAGGTCGGGGAACTGCACTGGAGGACATCGTGAGTATTACCACCGGCGATTTCCGCTCGAAGATCACCTCTTCCACCCTTCTCGAAAAAAAACAGCGCAAGGAACTCATCACTTGTCTGACCGCCTACGACTGTCCCAGCGCGCGGCTGGTGGATGAGGCCGGCATTGACATGGTCCTGGTCGGCGACTCTCTCGGCATGGTGATGCTGGGCTATGAAAATACCCTCCCCGTCACTATGCAGGAGATGCTGCACCACACCCGCGCGGTACGACGCGGCGTCAAGCGGGCATTCCTGGTGGCCGACATGCCGTTTGCTTCGTTCCATGTCACACAGCGCGACGCTCTGCGCAACGCGGCTCGCTTTATCAAGGAGGCGGGCGCCGAGGCGGTGAAGATCGAGGGCGGCGAGAAGCGCTCGCGCCTGGTCGAACGCATGGTCGAGGCGGAGATTCCCGTGGTCGGCCACATCGGACTTACGCCGCAATCGCTGCACGCCATGGGCGGATACAAGGTGCAGGGCAAGACGCTGAAAGCCGTCGAGCAACTGATGCACGACGCGATTGCCCTGGAACGCGCGGGCGCTTGTTGCATCGTTCTCGAAGGCATCCCGCGCGAGGTCGCGGGCATGATCACACGCGAGATGGAGGTCCCGACCATCGGCATCGGCGCCGGCCCCGACTGCGATGGGCAGGTGCTGGTCTTCCACGATCTGCTGGGACTGACGTTTGCGCCGCCAGCCAAGTTCGTCCGCCGCTATGCGGACCTGGCATCCGTGATCGGCAATGCCGTGGTTGCTTTCAAGGATGATGTGAAGGCCGGAAGCTATCCGTCCGACGCCGAGTCCTATCACCTGCCCAAGGAGACGCTCTCCGCGTTAGCGGGAATTGCGCAACGCAAGCGAGCTGTGCAACTGTAGGAGACATGCGGCTGTCGCTGCGGGTTGTCATCTGGTTAGTCCTGGCACTGGGCCTGCCCGCGNNTTCTGCTTCAGGTATCCCGGTTCCTGGACGATGCTGGGCAAGGTTTACGATGGCGATGGTGTGGTGGTAGCGCCTCCTCAAAAGCTGGACAAGGCACTGTGGGATGAAATCACGGTGGCGCTGATCACGCCACTGTCGGAAGGCGATGAAGAGGCGGTAAGCCTGGACGCGATGATCGAACAGGCGTCCAAGAGTATGCGCGAGGGTGGCCAGGCGTTCGAAACCTTGCAACGCCAGCAGCGCACGGTGGACCACAAACCGGCCCAGATGCTGAAGGTCCGCTATCACGAGAAAGCGACCGATCGCGATTGGATCGAAGAGCTGGTTTTTATTCAGGGCCCCGATGGCGAGATATATTCCGTCGCCTTGAAATGTTCACCGGAAAATCTGGCGCGCCTGGAACCGCTATTTGCGGGCGTGCTGGAGAGCTGGGCACTGCCCGAGCCTGAACCGCCGGCAGGAGCAGAGGAAGAGAATGCGCCCAAGCAGGCGCCTCCAGCTTCGAAACCGGTGCCGCCGAGGCACTAGGAGTTTCACACTTGGTGCGTAGGGTGGAGCACCGCTTCAGCGGTGCAGTTAAGATTCGGAAGTAAGCCGACTTTACGCAGCAAAACTCTGGCGAGCTCTTGGTGGTAGCCCCCTGCTTCAGCAGGGGGAAGCTGGACTTCAGTCGAGCGAGAAACGAGTCGATTTTGGGAGTGGGCTTTAGCCCCGTGGTTTTCCCGGCGCTAAAGCGCGGGATAACAAACTAACCTCTTCCCCGGAGCGCTGAAGCGCTCCTTCCCCCGCATAAATGCGGGGGCTCCCACTAGGAATTTCACATTCTGGTTTTCTGGCTGAGTTTTACTAGCCACCAAGTTGGCGGGGCCCTGAAACTGCTATAACGAACATCATCGTGAAACGCATTGCGACCATCGCCGAGATGAAGGCAGCTTGCCGCCGGGTGACCCGTAACGGCAAGACCCTGGGATTCGTGCCCACCATGGGCGCGCTGCACGAAGGCCATCTTTCGCTGGTGCACGCGTCGAAGGCGCGCTGCGATGTGACTGCCGTTTCCATCTTCGTGAACCCCCTGCAATTCGGCCCGGCGGAAGATCTGGACAAGTATCCGCGCACCATGGAACGCGATACTGCGCTGCTGGAGCAGTTGGGCGCCGACCTGCTGTTCACGCCTGGGGTGGAAGAAATGTATCCCCCAGGCGCGCAGACCTATGTGCTGGTCGAGGAACTGAGCGACAAGCTCGACGGCGCATCGCGTCCGGGACATTTCCGTGGCGTGGCGACGGTGGTGGCAAAGCTGTTCGAAATCGTTCGCCCCGATCTCGCTTTCTTCGGCCAGAAAGATGCCGCACAGGCAGCCGTGCTTCGCAAGTTAGTCAACGATCTCGATATGGATGTCGAGGTCGTCGTCTGTCCCATTGTGCGTGAGAAAGACGGCCTGGCGATGAGTTCCCGCAATGTCTACCTGACGTCCGAGCAACGGCAGCAGGCGCTGGTGTTATACCGGGCCCTAACTCGGGTGCAAATAGCCGTGGACCACGGCGAGCGCGACTCCGCCAAGCTCATCGAGATTGGCAAGCAGGTGATAGCGAACGAGAGTGGAGCGAAGCTGGACTACTTCGCCATCGTCGATCTCGACACCCTTGATCCGCTTGCCGATGTGTCGCACTGCGCGCTGGTGGCCGTTGCAGCGTATGTAGGCAGCACGAGGCTGATTGACAATGTCCTGATCACGCCGTCGTCACGGTAGGGCCTTTCTTCGTCTGATCCCCGACAACCATGCCCCGCCGAGGACCAGCACCACCGGAAAACATTCCAACGTATAGCGCGGTTCGGGATTTTCCAGCGTTCCCAGAAACGCCGAGCGCAGCAGCATGAACAACAGCATGAGGGCGAGATAGCGGGGCCGCGGCCCGCGCACAACTCCCATCACTGCTGCGAACAGGAACAGCAGGTTGAGCACGCCCCAGAGCGTGGCCAGGACGCTGCTCTCACGGTCATTGGCGTACTCCCACCAGCGCGTATTGAGTGGCAGCATTTCTGTGCGGGGACGCAGCCACATGTCGGCGATGCGCAACGCGGGCAGCCAGACGTAATAACGAAACGACGCGCGTTGTATGCGCTCGTTGGCCAGCTCCGCAAAGCGGGCGTTCAGTTCGGGATCGACCACGTGCGTCTTGGCGTAATCGTTGAAGATCGCTTGTGTCGTCTCGCGCTGCTGCGCGCTGTCGAACGCCCGCGAGGGCAGGTCCTGCAAATTAACGTCATCGCCCGGGACCTGCCAGTAAATTTCCTCGGTGGAAACGTAATCCACGACCCAGGTCCGCATCCACTGGTCGAAACCAGAGGGAACAAACTCGTCCGGATCGCTGGCGTAACGCGGGGCCAGAGGCTGGAAACGATGGAAGTCGCGCCAGTTTCTCGCCGTCCACGGCGCCAGGGGAGCCAGCGAAACCGCCAGCACCAGCGCTCCCGCCCAGAACAGGCGCGTGCGCTCCGCAGGCCTTTGCCACATCCGCCACAGGAGGAACAGACCCAGCGCCACCAGCAAAATGCCACCGTCGGGGCGAAGCAGGATTCCCGCCGCAACGGCGAAGGCGCAACCCATCCACGCAGACCAGCGGGCAAGCCCTTCCTCCGAGGCCTGGAACGCGGCGACGGCGCAATCGAGGGCCACCGCGGTGAAGAAGATGCTCAGCGTCTCGGCCAGCGGAGCCACCGTGTAGTTGGCGGTAAAAGGACACAGCGCAGCCAGGAGGAATGCGATCCGCGCGGCGCGGGGCGACACCGTTCTGCGCGCCAGGTCGGCGATGACGAAACAGCCTGCCAGGTCAATGACGATTTGCACCAGCAGGACGGCGTTGTAATGTTCGCTTCCAAATAGCGCAAAGCAGACGGCCAGAAACGCCGGATATCCGGGCAGGCGAATCCAGGTAGGCCCCGCCCCCTCGGCGTGAGCCAGGCCGTAGATGCCGCGCTGGAGCCAGTTCTTGGCGATGTCACCGTAAATCAGCGAATCGCCGGTCACGTGCGGGAATCTAAGATAGAAGAAAAGCCGCAGCGCAAAAGCCGCCAGGGTGACCAGCAGGAAGTACTTCCCAGACTCCCGCAGCATGTTCCAGAACGGGTGCCGATCCGTTCTCCCCAGCGAGTTGCGCTCCGGTTCCAGCACGTGGCGAATATAACAGCTTGGGGGAGCAGTTAGCGCGTAGCAGTTAGCGGTTAGCAGTTAGCAGTTGGCACTTGGCACTTGGCATTTGGCATTTGGCAGTTGGCAGTTAGCAGTTAGCAGTTGGCAGTTGGCAGTTGGCACTTAGCACTTAGCATTTGGCGCGAGCACCCTGACCACAGGCTAAAGCGGAAGAACTCTGCGCAAAACCCGGGAATGTCCTTGGTGGAAGCCCCCACATTTATGCAGGGGAAAGGAGCGCTTCAACGCTCCGGGAAGGATTCGAGCTTTGATGATGCGCTTTAGCGCCGGGGATCGAAAGAGCCGGGGCTAAAGCCCATCTCAAAATCGCTCGTTCTCCGCTGGACTGAAGTCCAGCCCCCTGCTAAAGCAGGGGGCTCCCACCAAAGAGCTTTCCCCAGAGTTTTCCGCAGCCGGGGCGCGAAGCATTTGGCGGACGTTTCCACTAATTGCCAAATGCCAAGTGCTAAGTACTAACGGCTAACTGCTAGTCCCTAACTGCTGCTACGATAAATTGGCTCCGAATGCCTAAGTCGAAACCGATTTTCTTCGATCCCGATCGCAAGCGCTGGCGGCGTTTACGCTTGGTGCTCGATACCAGCGTGATCGTAGTTACGGTGCTGGTGGTGTTTTTTGTCGCGACCATCATTCGTGGATCGTCGGTCCCCGGCGTGCTCCTCCCTGGAGTGAAGAAGCCTTACCACGCGCTTAAGGAGAACCAGAAGCACAAGCCGCCACGGCGGCAGAACACCCACCGCAAAACCAAACGGCCCGCGTCGCAGGTGGTCCTGAACTCCGACGAAGGCATTCGTGGAGCGTTCTACGTGCAGTGGGACGCGGCCAGCTTCGCCTCGCTGAAAGAGTACTACCCGCAGATCGATCTGCTATTTCCCGAATGGATGCATGTCCTGACCGCGGACGGCCGGCTGCAAGCGGTCACCGAACTGAACACGCTGTACGACCTGATGGACAACAAGGGCAAACTCCGTTCGGTGGACGAAAGAGTGATGCCGTTCCTCAAGGGCGAGAAGGCGCAAACCGACGTTCTGCCGCTGGTCAACAACTTCGATCCCATACGCAATGAGTGGCAACCTGACATTACCGCGAAGTTCATGGCCGATCCTGCGGCACGGCAGCGCTTCCGCAGCGAGCTCATGAGTTTCCTGGCCACCGACCAGTACAAAGGCCTCACGCTCGACATTGAGGCCTTTCCCGAAAGCTCACGCGACGACTACCACGCGCTGGTGCAAGAGCTCTACGCCGATCTCCACGCTAAGGGCCTGAAGCTGTATATCGCCGTGCCGGTCAACGACAAGACCTTCGACTATCCCGCCATCGCGCAAATCTCGGATGGCTTGATCCTGATGAACTATGACCAGCACTACCCCGGCGGCGACTCCGGCCCAGTCGCCGGGCAGGACTGGTTCGTGAAGAACCTGCAGGACGCCCTCAAAGTCATCCCCAAGGAAAAAATCATATGCGCGGTCGGCAATTACGGCTACGACTGGGCGATGAAAAAAGGCCAGAAGAAAGGCACGCCGCCCGCTAACGTGCACACCGTCTCGGCGCAGGATGCATGGCTCGAAGCCGAGGACGCCGCGACTGACGTGAACTTCGACGACGATGCCATGAATCCACACTTTGCCTATCTTGACGACAGTAATGTTCGCCACGACGTGTGGTTTCTCGACGGGGTAACGGTGCTCAACCAGATGCGGGCCGCTCACTCGTTGGGCATCAACACCTTCGCATTATGGAGGCTGGGTTCGGAAGACCGCTCGCTGTGGGCGGTTTGGGACAAGCCCTTCGAGGCCAATGCGCCGGCCAAGTTAGACACGGTCCCTCCCGGTCAGGACGTGGACATCGAAGGGCAAGGTGAAGTCCTGCGCATCGCTTCGCGTCCGGCCTCCGGCGAGCGCACGATCAAGGTCGATGCCAATACCAATCTGGTCAGCGACGAAGTTTTTAAGACCATGCCTTCGCCGTACGAAGTTGACATGTACGGCGGGACCTCGCAAAAGAAGGTTGCCATCACCTTCGACGACGGCCCCGACCCGACCTGGACTCCCAAGATTCTCGACGTGCTGAAAGAAAAGAACGTCAAGGCCACCTTCTTCCTCATTGGGCTGGAAGTGGAAAAATATCCCGGCATTGCCAAGCGCATTTATAAGGAAGGCCATGAAATCGGGAACCACACCTTCACCCATCCTGACATCAGCAACATCTCCAAGCGCTACTTCGAGGTGGAACTGAATCTCACCGAGCGGCTGTTCGAGGGCAAGATGGGAGTCAAGCCAGTACTTTTCCGTCCGCCGTATTCGATTGACCAGGAGCCCGATACCGCCGACCAGGTTCGCCCCCTGGAGCTCTCGCAGGACATGGGCTATATCACGGTGGGAGACAAGATCGACCCCAACGACTGGCACGATAATCCGCGGCGCTCCGCCGACGACATTGTGGCCGACGTGTTCGCCAACCTGCCGCCCTGCCAGCCCAGCAATCTTAGTTGTGGAAACATCATCCTGCTGCATGATGGCGGAGGCAACCGCAGCGAGACCGTCAAGGCGCTGGGCATGATGATCGACGGCCTGAAGACCCGCGGCTACGAGATCGTTCCGGTCTCCAATCTGCTGGGCAAGACACGCGCTGAAGTCATGCCGCCCATTTCGACCAACGAACGCTGGGCCGCCTGGGTCGACGGACTGAGCTTCGGCCTGTTCGGATTCATCTCGGCGTTCATTATTTTCGTTTTCTTTGTGGGTGACGTGCTGATGAGCGGGCGCCTGGTGCTGGTGGGAACTCTGGCCATCTTCGACCGGTTCCATCGGCGCAAGAGCAACTTCGACCCCGCCTACCAGCCGGCGGTGGCCGTGCTCGTCCCCGCCTACAATGAGGCAAAGGTCATCGAGCGCACCGTCGGTTCGGTCCTGGATTCCGATTACAAGAACCTTCGAGTGATTGTCATCGACGATGGTTCCACGGACGCGACTCTGGAGGTCACGCGCGCCGCCTTCCAGAATGAGATCGCGGCCGGCCGGGTCATGGTGTTGACCAAGCCAAATTCAGGCAAAGCCGACGCGCTGAACTTCGGACTGGAGCAAGTGACAGAAGAGCTGTTTGTCGGCATCGACGCCGACACCCTGGTCGCGCCCGACGCGATCTCGAAACTGGTGCCGCACTTCAGCAATCCGCGGGTGGCGGCCATGGCGGGCAATGCCAAGGTCGGCAATCGCGTCAATCTGTGGACCCGCTGGCAAGCCTTGGAGTACATCACCAGCCAGAACTTTGAACGGCGCGCGCTCAACACGCTCAACGCCGTGAGCGTGGTCCCTGGAGCCATTGGCGCATGGCGCACCGCGCCGGTTCGCGCCGCCGGCGGCTATCAGCACGACACCGTTGCCGAAGATGCCGATCTCACCATGGCGCTGCTGCAGGCGGGCTATTGGGTCAATTACGAGGACCGCGCGCTGGCCTATACTGAGGCGCCAACCAAGGCGCGCGGGCTGATGCGGCAACGTTTCCGCTGGTCCTTCGGCATCATGCAGTCGGTGTGGAAGCACCGCGCGGCGGTGAAGCAAAAAGGAGCTCTCGGCTGGGTCGCGATACCCAACATGGTCATCTTCCAGGTCCTGCTGCCCTTGGTCTCGCCGTTCATCGACATCATGTTCGTCACCGGCGCCGCCATCTACTTCGTCGACAAGTACCGGCATCCCGAGTCGGCGAATCCGGCCGATTTCCACAAGTTGGTCGTGTACTTCGCATTGTTCATGGTGATTGATTTCATCGCCTCGGCCATAGCCTTCACGCTGGAGCGGCAACAGCCCGGTGGAAAACGCGACTTCCTCTTGCTGGGCCACGTCTGGCTGCAACGTTTCGCTTACCGCCAACTGTTCTCCCTGGTGCTCCTCAAGACGCTCAAGCGTGCCATGGAAGGCGGCAGCTTTGCCTGGGACAAACTGGAGCGCACTGCCAGTGTGAGGCAGCCCATTACCGTAGGCCGTGAAAGAGAGGCGCATTGATGGAGACCCATTCGTGAGTCCTGCTCGCAAGCCCGCGCTGGATATGAGCGTCAATGTCGCCGGAATTACGCTCAAGAACCCGGTCATGGCCGCCAGTGGAAGTTTTGGCTATGGCGTGGAATTCGAAGACGTGGTCACGCTTGATCGGCTGGGCGGGTTCGTCGTTAAGGGACTCTCGCGCGAACCGATGGCCGGCAACCCTCCGCCGCGGCTGTTTGAAACTCCCGCTGGAATGCTCAATGCCATCGGACTGCAAAACGTTGGAGTGCGGGCCTTTCTGGAAGAGAAGCTGCCGCTTCTGAACAACATCAAGAACATCGTTTTCTTCTGCAACGTGTTTGGCCATTCGCAGGAGGAGTACGAAGACGTGGTGCGCGCGCTCAACGACGGCGCAGGCATCGCCGCTTATGAGCTGAACGTTTCCTGTCCCAACACCAAGTGCGGCGGAATCAGCTTTGGCAGTGACCCCAAAATGCTGTTTGATGTGGTGAGCGCGGTGAAAAAGATTGCCACCCGCCCGCTCATCGTGAAACTTTCGCCCAACGTGACCAGCATTCCCGAGGTGGCGCGGGCAGCCGAGGAAGCGGGGGCTGACGCCATCTCGCTGGTCAATACTTTTGTGGCCATGGCGATCGACGCCGAAACCCGCAAGCCGCGCATCTCCAACGTTACTGCGGGACTGTCCGGGCCCGCCATCAAGCCGATTGCTCTGCGCATGGTGTGGGAAGCGGCCAAGGCGGTGAAGATACCCGTCATCGGAATCGGCGGCATCAGCACCGCTGAAGATGTGATTGAATTCCTGCTGGCCGGCGCAACCGCCATCGAGGTCGGCACGGTGAACTTCTGGGACCCATGCGCCTGTGAGACGCTGGTCGATTCCCTGGAGAAATGGTGCCTGGAACACCGCATTGAAAAGATCAGCGATCTGACCGGCGGGTTGACGATCGAATAGCAGTTGTCAGTTGTCAGTTGCCGGTTGTCAGCTTCTACAGCTTGTCATCCCGACCGAGCCCGCCGCGGGCGAGCGGAGGGACCTGCTGTTTCCGTCCCTTGCAGGGCCTTTCTTGCAGTCTCCCCAGCCGTCTTACGCGCGAGCGTTATGCTATTGCACCCGCAGCCGTCGCATCGCCAGACTGAAGCTTTTTCACACTGGTAACCAGGTCGGGATCGATCGCCAGAATCGCCTTGGTGTGGGTGATCTCAAACAGGCGCTTCACCTGATCGTTGGCGCCGGCAATGCGGAAGTGTCCTCCCTGCTGACCAATCTCACCAAAGATATGCATGATGATCCCGAGACCGGCACTGTCCACAAACTCGACGTGGGTGAGGTCGAGCACAAGCTTGCGCGCGCCTTGTTGAATCAGCGAATTGAACAGCGCTTCGGTTTCGCTGAGGCGCGTCCCCAACGTGAAGCGGCCCGCGCAGGAGACCCCGGTGATATCGGGTTCGAATTGGAAGACTTCGGTTTCCAACATCATGGCTGCGTGGTTCCTCTGGCGAAGTTCGGGTTTCCAAAGTATCACGATGTCCCGGCGACAGGCTAACAAAAGCTATAGAGGCTGCCGGTCGGGTAATCCCGTCGTCGGGCCGAAGCGCCAATACTACACTTTCATGCTATAAAATATGAATTGTGTAAAACTTACGTGACAATGACATTGGCCACTATTTAGCCATAATTACGGCCGCACAGAATGCCATTTAAATGCGCTGGCGAGCCCGTAGGCAGCATTTTACGGTTGCGGACAGCCAAAAAGTACCTCCGGATCGTCTGCGGTGCTTAGAACGCCTCTAAACGCGAAATTTGGAGTCTGCGCAATTCTGACGCGTTTCCCGATTTGGGCCGGAGCGCAACCTCCGCTAGAGCCTGCGACGCGCCTCACCCAGCTTTGTCGGCAACCCCCTACGGCACCGAGAACAACTTCCACTTGCCCTGCACGTCATTGAAGATGAAATCGACCAGGTTCGCGCCGCCGCATCGCTTGTTCTTGACCTCGGCCACCAGAATCGCCTGACGCACGCCGTTGCGCACGGTTTCGCTGGCGGCGGTGCGAACTTTTTCCGAATGCGTCAGCAGCTCGCGGTCCGAGCACGCGCGCGAGCTGGCATCCAGCTTGATCGCAGTGTCGATACAGGATGAGTCGAACAGCTTGCAGTAGAGGCCACGCCGATGCGACAACTGCTCTTCGACCTCGGCGCGGCCCATCGACTGGGCTTGCGGGCCGACGTGAAGGCCCTCCTCGGGCACGTAGGACAAGAACTTCGTGGCGTTCCCTTGGCGAAGGGCGGCGAAGAAGTCGCGCTCCAGGGCCGCGGTTTGCGGCGAGATCGAACTACGTGGCGCCCGCGATGCAGATGATTGAGCTACGGAGGAAGCGGTTGCCGAAAAAACCAGAGAATAACTCGGCAAATCTTCTTCTCGGTGGGAGCCCCCGCATTTATGCGGGGGAAGGAGCGCTTCAGCGCTCCGAAGAATGTCTCGACTTTGATCCGGCGCTTTAGCGCTGGCCTCCGGAAATTCCAGGGCTAAAGCCCACTTTGAAATCGAACGCTTTTCCGATGGACTAAAGTCCATCTTCCCCCTGCTGAAGCAGGGGGCTCCCACCCAAACCGCTCCTCGGAATTTTCCCGCAGTCGCTGAAGCCGTCTGCAGCACGGACAAAAACATCGCGCTGAAAATGACGGCACCACGCAGGCCGGCTATCCACTTCATCTTCATCTACGCCGGGCCGCCTTCGTACGCTTGGTCTTCACCGATGACTTACTCTTGACCGCTGACTTCGTTTTGACCGCTGACTTCCGCGATGCAGGCTTTAGTTTGCGGACTGCCGGTCGCTTTGCTTCTGCCGCTGCGCCGCTCTCCAGCTCAACCCGCCTCTTCATCGGCAGGCGCTCCCACACCAGCCGGTAGGATTCGGAAATCATTTCGCGTAGCTCCGCATCGGGCAGCGCGTTCAGCCGCTCCAGGCTGACCCACTGCGCCCGCGCCATGTAGGGGGCGGGAATGATTCCAGGCCGCTCGCACAACTCAGCGAAATTCTCCGGCGTGCACTTGAACGAAACCCGTTGCGGCACCATCTCCATTGCCGCCACTACGAACAGCTTGCCATCCACCTTGA
>PLYW01000246.1 GCA_003151875.1 Acidobacteriaceae bacterium | reverse complement strand
ATCTCCGAACACCTCACCGTCATTCGCCAGTTTGTGGCGCAGGAAGACGCTTTCGAGCGCGCTGCGGCGCGCATCACCGACTGTTTGCTCGCGGGAAACAAGATTCTATGGTGCGGCAACGGCGGCAGCGCAGCCGACTCACAGCATCTTGCGGCTGAACTGGTGGGACGCTTCCACCGCACGCGCCGCGCTTTTCCCTCCATCGCTCTCACCACCGACTCGTCTGTTCTGACCGCCATCGCCAATGACTGGAGCTACGACGACGTGTTCAAACGCCAGGTTGAAGCGCTTTGCGTGGCGGGAGACGTTTTAGTCGGGATTTCGACCTCGGGGAACAGCAAGAATGTTTGCGCCGCCTTGGCCAAAGCGCGTGAACTCGGGGCCTTCACCGTGGCCATGACGGGCCGGAGCGGCGGTCGAATGGCAATCCTGGCGGACGTCTGCTTGCGTGTTCCTGCGGTCGATCCGGCGCGCATCCAGGAAGGCCATATTCTTTGCGGGCACATTCTGTGCGAATGGATCGAACTTGCCGCCTGCATCACCGACGCAGTGGCAGTTGAGGGAGGCGCACCGTGATCGCCAACTTGCCTGGCATTGTTGCTCTCGTCGAGTCGGGTTGGCGCAGCGTTCGGGTGCTGGTCGTCGGCGACGTCATGTTGGATAAGTACATCTGGGGCGATGTGGAACGCATTTCGCCCGAGGCGCCGGTCCCTGTCGTCCGCGCTGCCTGGCATAACGAGCGACCGGGCGGCGCGGCCAACGTAGCCATGAACCTTGCAGGGCTGGGGGCTTGCGTCACGGTCGCGGGGTTCGCCGGCGGCGACACCGAGCAGGAAAGATTGGAATCCATGCTGGCCGAGGCGGGGGTTGAGCCGGCTTTGACCGCAGTTGAGGCCATTCCGACGACCACCAAGCTACGCATCTTTTCCGGCAACCAGCAAATGATGCGGCTCGATACCGAGGCCGCGCCGTCACCTTCCAACGCGGCTTATGGAGAGCTGCTGAAGAGCGTGTCCACCTCACTGCCAAACGCCGACATGGTGGTGCTCTCCGATTACGCCAAAGGCGTCCTGACGGAAGCCGTGTGCCGCTCCATCATTGCAGATGCCGGCAAGTTAGGGGTCCCCGTACTGGTGGATCCTAAGCAGCGAGATTTTTCGCGCTATCGCGGCGCCACTACCATCTGTCCCAATTTGAAGGAACTGGCGGCAGCTACCGGCGAGCCTTTCTCTGACATCGATCGAGTGCTGGCTGCCGGCCATGCCACGCTCGCTTCGCTGGATATGGAGTTCATGGTGGTGACCCTGGGCGACAAGGGCATTGCCGTCTTGCGCAAGAACTCGCGTTTCCATGCGCCCGCAGTTGTCCGCCAGGTTTACGACGTCTCCGGGGCGGGGGATACGGTCATGGCAGTCTTGGCGCTGGCGTTGGCGTGCCAGGTCGAGATCGAGACTGCGGTCCAGTTGGCAAACCTCGCGGCGGGAATCGTGGTGAACAAGGTGAGCACCGTTCCCATTCAGCACGAAGAGTTGCTGGGCGCATTGTCGCAAGAACTTGCGTTGCACATGGACGAAAAAATCCTGCCGTTGAAGCGGCTGCTTTCCCGCGTGGCGACGTGGCGATCTGCCGGCGACTGCGTGGTTCTGACCAACGGATGCTTCGACATCCTGCACATCGGGCACATTAGCTTGCTGGAGCAGGCGCGTCGCCAGGGCGATCGCCTGATTGTCGCGCTCAACAGCGATGCGTCGGTGCACCACATCAAGGGACCGTTGCGGCCCATCGTCGGCGAACATGAACGCGCGCGAATTCTGGCCGCGCTCAGCGCGGTGGACGCGGTGATCGTCTTCAACGAAAGCACACCTTTGACACTGATCGAGGCGATTCGTCCGGACGTGTTGGTGAAAGGTGGCGACTACCGCGAAGACGCTGTCGTGGGGGCCCGCGAAGTGCGGGCCTGGGGCGGGCGGGTCGAACTCATACCTTTGGTCGAGGGAATCAGCACTACACGTTTGATTGCGAAGGCTACGCCGGACCTTCCGTCGAGGCCGACCTCATCCGCCTTCGTGACTTGATTTCCAGGTTGGAAAGGAACGATGCTGCCGCCTCTGTTCTTGTCCGTTCGTGTACCCACAAAGTTGGCGACCTTCTGGCGCGCCCACCTGGCGCCCGCGGCCAGGAACGACTCTCCTCGTCGCAATGCTCTGAAGTTGCTTGTCATCCGGCTCGATGGCCTCGGCGACGTGGTGCTGACCACGCCTCTCTTCCGGGAACTGAAGCGCGCCTTTCCTGGATCGTCCTGCACAGTGGTTGTGCAGGAGGCCTTTCGCCAACTCCTCGTAACCAATCCGCACATTGACGAGATCATCAGTTTGCGCCCGTTGCGGACTGTGTGGCTGCCCGCGCGGGTGCGAACTCTGCTTTCGGTACTGAGGCTCTATTGGGGCCGATTGCGAGGCAGGCGCTTCGACCTTGCCATCTCTCCGAGGTGGGACGTTGATGACCAACTCGCGACATTTCTGGCCTCACTGGTCGATGCCAAGGAACGGGTGGGCTACACCGAGATGGCCTCGCCCGCCAAGCGGCGTCACAATCGCGGATTCGACACGGCATTCAGCACCTGTCTTCCGGCGGGTCCGCTTCGACACGAAGTGTTGCGCAATCTTGAAATCGTAAGCGCTTTGGGCGGGAAGGTCGAAGAGTGCAAGCTGGAGATCGGCCTCACCCACCACGATCGAGACTTCGCGTCGAAGCTGCTGGCGAACGTGCCCGCCTCAAGCACCCTGGTCGCCGTCGGTATCGGTGGCCGGAGCGCAAGCCGCCGCTGGCCGCTGGAAAACTATGCCCAGAGCCTGAATCAACTCTGGAAGGAACGTCGCATGCAGCCGGTGATCATTTGCTCAGACGGCGAATGGGAAGAAGCTTGCAAGCTTGACAAGCTTCTGTGCTGCGAAGCCATCATCATTAGTGGCGCGCCGCTTCGTAAGGTGTGTGCCGTACTCGAACGCTGCCATCTTTTCATCGGAAACGACAGCGGGAGCGCACATCTGGCGGGCGCGATGAATTGCAAGACCGTCGTTATCTCACGGCATCCGAGGGGCGGNNGTGCTGCAACCGCTGGCTGGGCTGGACGCGTGCCGAGCAGGGTGCCTCTCCTCGGAGCCGCATTGCATCACGGCTGTGTCCGTGGAGCAGGCACTTGCCGCCGTGCGCGAGTTGCTGAGGCGGGATCAGTCTCTACCATCGTGCATCCAAGCGAAGGTGTCGCCTACGCATAACGACCATTCTCGGCCGGAAATTGATCCTGCCGCGGCAGTTGCACTCAGCAGAGCGGCAGAACTTTCCAAGATTGCAAGGAACCGGACAGCGGACCTGCCTTGAAAGACCAGCCATGCCCTCAACGTGCTTGCCGGCATCCCGTTACGGTCGAATCGCGAAGGCGGTGTCGTCGGGCGCGGCCGCGAGGCTGCTGTCGGCCGCCATCACGCTGGTGTCGTTGCCCCTCGCCGTGCGCTACCTGGGCGCCGAACGCTATGGCGTGTGGGCGACCATCACCACGACCGTAGTGTGGATCAACCTGCTGGACCTCGGCATTGCCAACACCTTAACCAACAGCATCTCGCGGGCCTACGCGCTCAACGACAAAGCTTCCGCGGCGCGCTATTTCAGCAATGCGTTGCTGGTCACCGGAACCATTGCGGCGGTTGTGGGCGGAGTATTCGCCGCTGTCTCTTTTCACGTGAACTGGATGAGGTTGTTCAACGTGAGCGCGGACGTGCCAGCGGCCGAGGTGCGCGACACGGTGCTGGTTGCCGCCGCCCTGATGTTGCTTGGCCTGCCGTGCAACCTGGGCGCGAAGCTTCTCGCCGGTTACCAGGAACTGCATCGCAACAATTACGCTGTTTGCGCAGGGGCAGTGGCCAGCGTGATCGGGCTTGCGTTGGGCATCGCCATGCGCGTCTCGATGCCGATGCTGTTTGTGATGTCGGTGGGATGCCTGACTTTTGCCAGCCTGGCCAATCTGATTTTTGTGGTCACGTGGCACAAGCCGTGGCTTCTGCCCCGGCCATCGCTGCTCGACCGCTCGACCAGCAGGGGACTGCTTGGCTCCGGCTCTTCATTTTTCCTGATCCAGGTGGCGGCGGTGGTCGTGTTCAGCTCCGACAATATTGTCGTCAGTCATTATCTGGGAGCGGCGGAGGTGACGCCTTACAGCGTTACCTGGCGACTGGTGGGACTCGCCGCGGTATTGCAGTCGCTCATCTTTCCCGCGCTCTGGCCAGCCTACGCGGAAGCTTATGCCAAGCGCGACTATGGCTGGATACGGCGCACATTTTCCCTGACCATGAAAGGCACGGTCGCGCTCAATCTATGCTGCGTGGCTGTGCTGATCGGTTGTGGCCGCACCGTGATTCGGTTGTGGGCGGGTGCGGCGGCAGTGCCGTCATTTTCCCTGTTGCTGGCGATGGGAGTGTGGGCGCTGATCAGCGGATTCATGAGCGTCGAATCCTGCTTGCTGGCGGCCCTGGACCGGATACGCGGGCAAGCAGCACTGTCGATCGTGGCGGCGGTGGTGAATATCGCGTTGTCCATCGCGCTGGTGCGGCACATCGGCTCGCTGGGCGTGATTGGTGGAACGATTCTGTCCTACCTCTTCGTGCTGGTAGTACCGCAAAGCGTTATTGTGCATAGGTTGTTTAAGCAGGAACTGGCGGCTGAGGGGGAGGCGCTGTTCGCCTTTCGCTCGTCGCTCCTCGCCAAAGCAAAACTTCTCTAGAGCGCTGTCCGGCGAAGAGCGAGGAGCGAGGAGCGAAAAGCGAATAGCGATTCGTTTCAGCCCACCAGGAAGGGGTTGCTGGCGCGCTCTTCGCCGATGGTGGTGAGCGGACCGTGTCCGGGCACCACGATGGTCTCGTCGGGCAGCGCCAGCACGGGGCCGTGCAGCGACTGCATGATCTTTTTATACGAGCCGCCCGGCAAGTCGGTGCGGCCAATCGAGCCCGCGAACAAAGTATCGCCCGCGATCAGCTTCTTCTCAGGCGCGAAATACAGGCAAATGCTGCCTTCGGTGTGACCGGGCGTATGCAGAACGTCCGCGATCAGGCTGCCCGCGCGGACTTGGTCGCCCGCGTCGAGGCTGGCGTCGATCACCACCTTTTCCGGAGTGGGCATGCCGATCCACGTCGCCTGCACGCCCAGCATCTTCAGCAGAGCGTGATCGTTTTGGTTTAGCAGAATGGGCGCGCCAGTCAGCCGTTTCAGCTTCATCGCTCCACCCACGTGATCAATATGCGCGTGGGTGACGACGATTTGCTTCACCGTCAGCCCGTGACGCTGCACCACGGCCATCACGTCTTCGATGTCATCGCCGGGATCGATGACCATGGCCTCTTTGGTCTGTTCATCGCCGATCACCGAGCAATTGCACTGCAGCGGGCCGACCGGGAAGATCTCGTGGATCATGGTTCAAAACTATCACGAAGCGGGGTGAGGATTCATCGCCGCAGGGAAGCACCCGCTTGAGTCACGCCACGTTCTGAAGTAAACTGCGCANNGCTGGACAGGAGTGGCATTGGATCGCATTCGATTCATCACGCATCGGGACCAGCGCATCCTACTGGTGGATTGCAGCCATTGCACGGCGGCTGAGATAGCCACGATTGCCGACCTGTTGCCCGAGTTCGTCACCCGCGAGCCACTGGGATCGGTGCTGTTGCTGGGCGATTTCACCGGAGCGCAATTCAGCCGCGAGGCGGTCGAGCANNGATTCCATCCGCACCTTCTCCGCCCGCCAGATCCCGACCTTCGCCACCCGCGAGGAGGCGATGGAGTACCTGGCGAGTCCCGACCAGCAGACAGGTAATTCCTCCGAAACCCGCGCTTGATTTCCATCCCAGTTGCCGCAATGATACGGTCCGTGCGAGAGTGAGCCGTGGCCCGGTTTACCTTCTTCGTCGGCAAGGGCGGCGTCGGCAAGACGACGGTTTCGTCCGCGTATGCGCTGCATCAGGCCGCGAAACGACCACGTCGGCCAGTCCTGCTCTTGTCCACTGATCCGGCCCACTCGCTCGCCGACATTCTGCAAACCAAACTTGGCGATGTTCCCAAGCGCTTGCCGGTGACGGGTCGCCTTTGGGTGCGGCAATTGGATGCAGAGAAGCAAATCAATTCGTTTCTGAAAACCGAGCGCGAGGAAATCCTCGCGTTGTTGAACCGGGGCAGCCTGTTCACGGGCGACGAGTTGGCATCGCTGCTCGACACCAGCCTTCCTGGCATGGCGGAAGTGGCGGCGCTGCTGGCGATCCATGAGCTGCTGGACAGCAAGTTCGACGAGATCGTGGTGGACACGGCGCCCATGGGACATGCCATCAGATTGTTCCAGATGCCGCAGCACTTTGCCCGGTTCCTCGACGTGCTGGAAGCGGCGGCGTCGCGCGACGTCGTGCTGGCCCGGCATTTCGGCGGACGCGTGCTGCGGGAGCCGGCTGTAGAGCGGTGGTCGCGGATGGTGGACCGGGTGGAAGGCGCGCTGTCGATGGAAGGCTCAAAGCTGGTGCTGGTCACCACGCCGGAGCTGTTTTCGCTGAATCAGGCTGCGCGTTCGGTTAGTTTATTTCAGGACGCGAAGCCGCAGAATCGGTTTGCTGGGATTGTTCTGAATCGCGCGGTCGCGAACCAAACGAATTGTCCGCGCTGCCAGCGAAGATGGAAGCAGGGCGAATCTGCGCGCAAGTTTATTCAGAAGCACTTTCGCGACACAGAACTATTCTCGGGCGACGATCCGGGTTGTCCGATCCTCGGAGTGGAGGCGCTGCGCCGTTTTGGAGCACACGTATTCGACGGCAAGCGACTGCTAAGTTCGATCCGTAGCAAGCCTGCTAAGCCAGGCCGCTTCCGGCTGGAACCGGCTGAGTGGCCGCCTCTGATTTCGCCGCTCACATTGACACTGGGAAAAGGCGGGGTAGGGAAGACCACGATTTCGGCGGCTCTCGCCTACCATCACTGCAAATTCGCAGCGAGCGAGAGCGTGAGTATTTGCTCCATCGACCCCGCGCCTTCGCTGGACGATGTATTCGCCGCAGAGGTTGGGAGCACCCTATGTCCGGTGTTGGGAGACCGCAAGCTGCGGGCGGCAGAGTTCGATGCCATCGCCGAGTTCCAGCAGTGGGCAGGACAATTGCGAACAAAGCTGGACCAGGCCATGACCGGCGAGGAGCGCGGCATCCATGTCGATCTTAGCCTGGACCGGAAATTTTTGTTAGCGCTGCTGGAGGTAGTGCCGCCGGGAGTGGACGAGATCTTTGCCGCCTTTGGCATTCTCGATCTGCTGAGGGAGGATGGAAGGGAGCGCGTGGTGATCGACATGGCGCCCACGGCGCACGCGCTGGAGGTGCTGCGAACGCCGGACCGTCTGCTGGCATGGGCGCGGGTGCTGTTGAAAACCCTGGCGGCCCACCGTACACTACCCCTCGCTCGCGATGCCGGTGTGGAAGTCGCGAAGTTGTCGCAGCGGGTGCGGGAATTGTCGTCCATCTTGCGCGACCGGAAACGTTGTCAGATTGTGATCGTCACGCTGGCGGAGCTGCTTCCGGACCATGAAACGCGCCGACTGCTGGAAGCGCTGCGGGAGTTGCGAGCGCCGCTTGGAGCCGTGTTTGTCAATCGGGTATTGATGGATGGAAAGGGCTGTCGCAGGTGTACGCTGGTGAGGGAGTGGCAGGCGGCTTCGCTGGCCAGCTTGCGCAAGCAGTCGGGCGAGATTTATGTGGCGCCAGA
>PLYW01000142.1:17895-44303 GCA_003151875.1 Acidobacteriaceae bacterium | reverse complement strand
GCAGCGATCCGGAGCGGCGTCGCCGTTCAGGTTAGCGTCGGCTCCGCTCTGGCAGGTGGCGTACTCCGGTGACTGGAAGGTGTAGATTGGAGCGATCTCCCAGTTGCCGACCACGTTCTTCATCATCCAGTTGGAGCTGGACTTGTAGAACGGTACGTCGTAGATCGCCTGTAGGGTGACACGGTGACGACGATCATAAGCCGAGGTAGACCAGTCGCACGCCAAGCACTGGGAGTTCTGCGGACGACGCGGCGTCAGCACGGTCGAGAAGACTTCGGCTGTCGAGTTGTCGGTCGCATGGCTCCAAGTCCAAGCAGCCTGGAACTGCAGGCCGTTGGTGAAGTTGCGGGTGACCTGCGTCTGCAAGCCGTCGTACTTGGACCCGCCATAGGGTTGGTAGGAGGTGATGGTACTCGTGAAGCCGTTGTTGTAAAAATCCTGCAGGAAGGCACTGTGATTGGCCTTCAGATCGGCCAGGGTTAGCGGCAAAGCATCAAGTGTCGCCTGCGACGGTGCAACGAAGTACGTCGGCAGGCTGTTGCTGGCTGTCACGACCGAGTTCTTGTTTATCTGGTCCTGGACCGGCAGGTCAATGCCCCTGGTATGGACGTAGCGAACTTCCACCGTGTACTTGTTGGCAAATATGTGCTGAACGCCAACGTTAAAGGTTTCGGTATAGGGTAGTTTCTGGTTCGGGATAAAGCCACCGGTCGCGCCGCGAGCGGCCAAAGGATCGGTGATGGGTGACGGCAGTGAAGGCAGCCCACCGGCCGCCAGGAAGTGGTTATCAGACCAGAAACAGGATGGGGTCTGTCCTCCGGTCCCCGGATCTTGCGTGGTGCAGGTCTGCTGCACTTGTGGCGGCAGAGAGAGCAGGCCGAGGTTGTCGAACAACACGTCGTTCGCCATGGTGAACCCGGCACGAATTGAGGTATTGGGGTCCGGCGCATAGGCAAGGCCCACGCGCGGCATGAAGTTGGCCTTCTGCGTCGTGGGCGCGGCGAAGGTTATCAACCCCGGGACGTTCGAGATGGAGTTCAGCGGCTGCAGCGAATTTTCGGCCAGTGGGTTACCGGTGTACTCATAGCGGACGCCATAAGTAAAGGTAAACTTGGGAGTAATACGCCACGTGTCTCCGCCGTACGCATAGACTGCCTTGCGGTTACCGTAATAGACGACGTCGCCAGCGGAACGCTGGGCAAAGTCCGTGCTCGAGTTCGGGGCAAAGTCGTTCAGGTAATCGGAAAGGAAAGCCCACTCGTAGTCGCCGCGGACCCGTTGCGTGAACGTCTGCGGGCTAATGTAATAGCGGAACTCCCCGCCGAACTTGAAGGCATGCTTGCCCTTTACCCAAGTTACGTTGTCAACGAACTGGTAGAGGTTCTGGATCGTCCCCTGGGGCGCGTTGCCGTCAGGGCCAAGTTGCAGACCGTTCAATTCAAAAAACTGCAAGTTGGGAAACACGCTCAGCCCCGGGAAGGTCTGCGGACCCACCGGGTAGGCCTGCGCGTAACGGTTGAACCCAAAACGGAACTCGTTGTTCACGTTAGGGCCAAAGTTGTGATATTCGCTCAGGGTCGCCAGCCAATACCGCTGTGGGGTAGTGGTCCAGAATGTGGGGTCCTGGGCCGCGTTGTCGATGGCGCTGTACCGCGTATATCCCAGACGCCCACGTACTTGGTCTTTGTCCGAGATGTTCCAGTCGAAGGAGTTGGCGGTGTTCAGGAAATTTTGATAGCTCGGGCCGGCAAAGCCCACATCGCCGATCGGAATGTTCGTGAACTGAGTGCCGGGGCCCCAGGATAAACTTTCCGTGCCCTGTGTGACCTGCGAGACACCGATCAATCCTGAAGATACGTTGTAGCCTGCGCAAATGTCGCTAGCCGACGTCGCCTGCGACCCAGCGGGAGCGATATATTTTTGCAGGGTTGCGAGGTTATTGCTGCCGGGGAACAGCCCAGCCAGGGCGGCGTAGCCCGCAGCCGTCGGAGCGCAGGCCGTGGAAGCGGTCCCAGTCAAGCCCACCGGGTTATACTCCCAGTCGGTAAAGAAGAACAGTTTGTTCTTGATGATCGGCCCGCCGAACTGGCCGCCGAAGCGGTTGTTATCATAGCGGGGATTGGACGGCTTCAAGCCGTTGCTTACTTGCGAAAGCGCTTCCTGCGAATCGATGGCATTCAGGTTGCGGTTCTGAAAGTACTCGTACAGTCTGCCATGGAACTGGTTGGTGCCGCTCTTGACTGTCTGGTTGAACTGACCTCCCGAAGAGTGCCCGAACTCGGGAGAGTAGTCGTTCTGTAGCACGGTGAATTGTTCCACAGCATCGTTCGGGATCTGGATAAGTGGACCCGTTACCGAGATGCTGTTGTTGTCCACGCCTTCCACGGTGAAGTTGTTGTTGCGCGGACGCTGTCCGGAAACCGATGGCCCAGAGCCCACACCAATTCCACCAGTAGTGGCCACGCCGGCATTGAGCAGCGAAAGGTTCAACACGCCGCTGCCGGTCGATGTCGTCGGCAGGTCGGCCGACTCCTTGGCTTCGAAGGTGGTGCCGATATTGGCTGTGGTGGTGTCGATGGTGGTTACTTCCCCGGTGACTTCCACCGTGGTGGCAGTGCCTGCGATCGACGTCTGGATGTTGGCGGTCGCTATCTTGTTCAGCGTCACTTCGACGTCGGCGTAGCCGCCTTTCAAATTACCCGATTGGGCTTGCAAGGAATAGTGACCGGCGGGCAAGTTGACGAAGTGGAACTCGCCACTGCTACTGCTCGTCTCGGTCTTCTTTAGGCCAGTCGCCAGGTTAGTTGCTTCGATGGTCGCGCCGGCAACAACCGCGCCGCTCGGGTCTTTTACCATTCCGACGATATCGCCGCTGATTGCCTGCCCAAATAGTGCGACTGGCAACAGCGATATCAATCCGAGTAACAGAAGATTCTTTAGTAAGTTTCGCATTCCGCTCCCCTCCTTAGGTGGTTATGCACAATGTCTATACAGAATTTCGATCTACACTTACTTCCTAACAAGCTGTCCTGAAGGTCGTTCAAGCCTTTTCCGAACTCTCCGCAACAAAATTGTCTGGAAAGGGGAATTTAGGAATTCGCCCTACCGTCCTTAGTGCACGAGAATAGCCACTACATACACATTGATTACAAGCAAGTTACGTCTATCCAACCCTTGCGTCTATTCTATTTTGTAGAAACGCTAGCCCCGGTATTCCGGATTCCGTAGAATTGGCGGGGACGGGATCGCACGCTAAGTACAACTAAGGTTGTAGGAGACTGGCTTGGCCACTCGTTTCTTGTATTTATATATGAGTTATTTTTAGGATAGCAATATAACTTAGTAGTAAATACAAAATTGCCCCGTCGCGGACGTCTTCGCTGGGTAACGTGGTCGCGGGCGGAGAGGGCTCCCACTCGCCGGAAGGAGGGGTCGCCGCGAATCGGGATTGAATCGGCAGGTGTGAGTTACTCTCCCTTGCCCAAGGCCAGCGTAAGAAGGGTTTTTTGTTCCAGTTCGTGGGCCTTCGCGGAACCCGTTGCCGGGGTCGCATTAGCGGCACGCTTGATGCTGCGCAGCTTGGAGCCAACCAATCGCTTCAGGCGAGGAGTAACGAAGGTGAGCGCTCCCATGTTCGCCGGCTCTTCCTGCACCCAGATGAACTCGACGGCATTCTTGTATCGGCCCAGAAGTTCCCGCAGCTCGTCTTCGGGGACAGGATACATCTGCTCCAGCGAGATGATCGCCGGCCCCTGCATCTTCAACTTTCTGCGCTCCATTCGCAATTCGTGACCGATCTTTCCAGTGCAGAGCAATACACGCTTGGCGTGGAGAGCGGTCTGATCGGGAATGACGTTCAGGAAGCGCGGACGCTCCAGTTCGCTCAATGGCGACACGGCCTCGGGATGGCGCAACATGCTCTTCGGCGTGAAGCAGATCAGTGGTTTGCGCCATTTGCGCAACGCCTGCCGGCGCAGCAGATGGAAATATTGTGCCGCCGTCGAGGGCTGGCAGACCTGCATGTTGTCGCGCGCACACAGTTGCAGATAGCGCTCGATGCGCGCGCTGGAGTGCTCCGGCCCCTGGCCTTCGTGGCCATGCGGTAACAGCAACACTAGCCCACTCAACAGGTCCCATTTGTCTTCACCGGAGACGACGAATTGATCGATGATGGTCTGTGCCCCATTGGCAAAGTCGCCGAACTGCGCTTCCCAGGCAACCAAGGTTTCCGGATAGTCGCGCGCATATCCGTATTCGAAACCCATGACCGCAGCCTCGGAGAGTTCCGAGTTGTAGATCTCAACCCGGGCCTGCTCCGGCGCCAGATGGCACAATGGCACGTATTCCTTCTCGTCAACGATGTCGATCAGCACGGAATGGCGCTGATTGAAGGTGCCGCGCCGGCTGTCCTGACCGCTGAGGCGGATCGGCACGTTCTCCAGCGCCAGCGACCCGAACGCCAATGCCTCGGCCATGCCAAAATCCAGCGGACGCTTGCCATAGCCCATCTCGTGGCGCTGCTCCAGCAGCTTCTGCACCTTGGGATGGATGTGGAAATCTTCGGGGTACTTCACCAAGGCATCGGTAATCTGGTGCAAGCGATCGGCGGTTAGTCCAGTGTCGACTTCATCGGCGGGATTATATGGGCCGCCGTGAAATGGCGACCAATAGCTGGGCAACTGGCGCATCGTCGGCTTCTTAACCATGCTCTTGCCGGCCTTCTCGGCGGCATCAAGTTCAGCCTGAAATTTCTCGACGTGCGGTTGCGCATCCAGACCGACGTTGCTGGCGTAGATCTGATACAGCAAAGGGTGATCTTTGATCTTGCGGTACAGGATCGGCTGGGTGATGGTCGGGTCGTCCACCTCGGAGTGGCCGTGGCGACGAAAGCCAATGAGATCAACTACCACGTCCGTACCGAAGTCGTAGCGATACTCGAGCGCCATGCGGCCCACGCGCACCACCGCATCGGGGTCCTCGCCGTTGACGTGGAAGATTGGAATCGGCAGCCGCTTGGCAAGATCGGAGGAGAAGCGGCCCGAATAGGCATCACTCGGGTTGGTGGTGAAACCGATGAGATTGTTGACGATGATATGGACCGTGCCGCCGACGGTGTAACCGCGCAGGTTGGCAAGATTCAAGGTTTCCGCCGTGATTCCCTGCCCCGCGAAAGCGGCGTCTCCGTGCATCAGGACCGGCAGGATTTTAGTTTTACCCTCGCGCCCGATTCGCGTCTGTTTGGCGCGCGCGCGCCCCACAGCCACGGGATCGACGGCTTCCAGATGGCTGGGATTGGAGACCAGGTGAATGCGCACCTGACCGCCACTGGCGCCGGTGAAAATTCCTGTCGCGCCGACGTGATATTTCACGTCGCCACCGCCGAGCACGCTTCGCGGATCGACATCCTCGAATCCGGCGAAAATCTCCGCCGCCGGACGGCTCACGATGTTGATGATGACGTTGAGGCGCCCGCGATGGCTCATTCCCAGCACCGCCTGCTCGGCGCCTTGCACCGACGCAGTGTTCAGAATTTCGTCCAGCAGCGGGATGAGCGCCGTGTTTCCCTCCAGCGAGTAGCGCTTGGTCCCGATGTAGCGGGAGTGAATCGTCTGCTCGAAAACGTCAGCGCGCACCAGTTGATCGAGAATCCTTGAGCGGTCAACCGGCTCTGGCTGCGGCGACTCCATGCGCTCCTGTATCCACTGGCGCCGCTCCGGATCAGGGATGTGCATGAACTCGACACCGATGCTGCCGCAGTAGATACGGCGCGCCAGATCGACGCCTTCGCCGGAGATGTCCAACTCAGGATGGGAGAGCGGGCCAAAGTGCCCCAGGGGATCAAGATCGGCCTGCAAGTAGCCCCAGCGGCGGAAGGCGTCCATGGCGCGTTCCAGCTTCTCGCTGCCAACGCCGGTGGTCTGGTTCGATATCGTTAGGGTGGACAAAAGATGACAAACTCCCCGGCCGGGCTGCCGCGACCTGTAGCCTCGGCCTTTGCGTCTCGGATGTATAAGTTATAGATTCCCTCGCGGCCGGACGGATGCGACCGCTGGTTTCTCGGACCCGAAAACCGAAGGCGACCGAACCACTCAGTATATAGAAACGCGGTAGGATTAGGTAACCAATTGGGGCCATCGCAAGTCGTCGGGCACTATGCTGCGATCAGAATTTTTCGCGCACGTAGATCAAGGGTGACCAGTAACCGACACTTAAGAAGGACAATGACTCAACCACTGACATCACAGGACCGCGTGTTCGTGCTCACGGGTGCTGGCGTCAGCGCCGAGAGCGGCCTTCCCACCTTTCGCGGGGCCGATGGACTGTGGCGCGGACATCGCGTCGAAGAAGTAGCTACCCCGCAAGCTTTCCACGCCAATCCCGAACTGGTCTGGCAATTTTATTCCGAGCGGCGCAAGCGGGCAGCAACGGTCAGTCCCAATCCCGGCCACCGGGCCCTGGCGGAACTGGAGCGCGCCTTGGACGAGCGCTTCTTTCTTTGCACTCAGAATGTCGATTCGCTGCACGAACAGGCCGGCTCGCAGCGCCTGGTTCATATGCACGGTCGCCTGATGCAGACCCGCTGCTCGCGCGAGACCTGCCACATCGCACCCTTTGACGACGAGCGTCTGTATCTTTCGCGAGCAGAAATTCCCACCTGCCCGCAATGTGGCGCGCTGCTGCGACCACACATCTGCTGGTTTGGCGAAGTGCCCTTTGCCATGGATCGTATCTTCGAGCAGCTCAGAGTCTGCACCGTGCTGTTGACCGTGGGGACCTCGGGCGTGGTCGAGCCGGCGGCCAGCTTCGTGCGCATGGCCCGCATCAATCGCGCCCGCGCCATCTACATCGGACCGGAAGAGCCCGCCAACAGCAAGTTCTTCGATGAGGTGGTGTTGGGCAAGGCGGGAGAAGTGTTGCCGGGGCTGGTGAAGGAACTTAGCGGTTGACGTAGTTGAGTGAGAAAGCCTGCGGCTCCTGATCAGTGATTCGCCTGTAACTCGCTCCACAGATTGGTAAGGTGCAAAAATATTGAAGAACCGGCTACGCGAAATTCCTCAACCGGCAACCACGCTGCCGTGCTGCAGTCATAGCCCACTCGATTGGCGGGATCGATCACCCAAACATTTGGAATGCCCATCCGACGGTAGTCTGCGAGCCGCTCGTTGTAGCGCACGATTCGGTCTTCCGGTGAGAGGATTTCAATCACCGCCAGCGGGGGCGTGGTAATTACTTGCTCGATTGGTTGTTTCCGGAAGACCAAACATACGTCTGGGATTCTCACGCGCTCAGTCGCTACCCGAACACGAGTTTCCGTGACGACATGCAAATCCCATTCTTGACGGTGTTGAAAGAACCAAACCGATAGGAAGACCTGTACCGCTCCATGATCGAATTCTCCCAAGTTCCGCTCCTGCACCTCGCCCTCGACGTAGTCACAGTCAGGGTGGTAGCTCGTCCGCAGGTACTCTTCAAGCGAAATTTGTACGGTTGCCATGCCGAATTCCGATTCGATGATTTTACCGCCAATGAGCAAGCGGGAGATAACTCAGTGGACGAGATGTCCGACGATGTTGTAGGCCGCAAAGGAGGCGACGTAGGCCACCACAGTCATGTAGCCGAACTGCAGCACCGGCCACTTCCATCCATTGGTTTCGCGACGCACCACGGCAATGGTAGACATACATTGCATGGCGAACGCGAAGAAGACGAGCAAAGCGACGGCGCCCGCGGGCGTCAGCTCTTGCTTCAACGCCGCCTGCAAATCAACCGCGTGGGATTGGGGATCGATTCCGTTCAAGGTTCCGAGCGTAGCGATAATCACCTCGCGCGCGGCGATGGAGGTCAGCAGTCCAACTCCGATTTTCCAATCGAACCCTAGCGGACGAATGGCAGGCTCGATGGCGTGACCCACCCAGGCAACGACGCTGTCTTGCACTGCGGGCGGTTGCCCATGATGCATGGGGAAGTTGGTCGCCGCCCACAGCAGCAGCGAAACCAGCATGATCACCGTGCCTGCGCGATAGAGGAATGCCTTGCCTCGATCCACCAGCCGCAATCCCAGAGACACAAGCGTGGGCCAGCGATAGGGCGGCATCTCCAGAATGAAGGGCGCGTCCTTGCTCTTCAGAACCGACGACTTCAGCAGCCGCGCCGTGAACACCGCCATCAGGAAGCCGAGAACATACAGCCCCAGCATCGCCAGCGCTCGCGTTCCCAGAAAGACGCCGAGCACGGGCCGGTTCGGCAGGAACGCCGCGATCACCATGGTGTAAACCGGAAGGCGCGCCGAGCAGGTCATGAATGGCGCGATCAGGATGGTTGCAATGCGATCGCGCTTGTTCTCGATGGTGCGCGTCGCCATGATGGCCGGCACCGCGCAGGCATAAGCCGACAGCAGCGGGATGAAGCTCTTGCCATTCAGGCCAACCCGCGACATGGTGCGGTCGGCGATGACCGCGGCGCGCGAAAGATATCCGGAGTCCTCGAGAATTCCGATGACCAAAAACAGCAGCAGAATCTGCGGCAGGAAGACCAGCACGGAACCGGTTCCCTTCCACACGCCGTTCACGATGAGCGAACTGAACATCCCGTGCGGCAGGTGGTTGCTAATCTGCAACCCACTCGCATCGAGGAAATGCTGCAGCAGGTTCGAGAGAGGCTGGCCAATCGCGAAGATCGTCTGAAAGACGGCGATGACTACCACGCCAAAGATGACTGCGCCCCAGGTGCGGTGCAGGAATATGGAGTCAAGCCGCTGCGTCCAAACCGGAGTTGCCGGACGGCGATACCTGGCATTCGTGCCTACCTTCACGGCCCACTCGCGATAACCGCGCGTGCTTCCGACTACGGGCAGTTCCAAGGGCTCGGGACTGGCTGCCGCCGAGGATAGAAAATTCTGCACCGCGACAATGCCTTCGCCGGTTGTGGCGCTGACCAGCGCAACGGGTGTGCCCAACTGGCGCGCTAACGACAGCACGTCCACGTGACCGCCCTGCTTACGCAGCTCGTCGGCCATGTTCAGCAACACCAGCGTCGGCAGGCCCAGCGCGATGACGCGGCCCGCCAATACCAAATGGCTATGCAGGTTGGTGGAATTCAAAACCACGATGATCGCGTCCGGGCGTGGCGTGCCCGGCATCTGTCCGGTCAAGACATCGACCGCTACCTTTTCATCTTCGGACTTGGGAGTCAGACTATAGACGCCGGGCAGGTCGATCAGCGCGACCTCATGGCCTTCGAAGTCGCGCACGTATCCGGTGTGGTGTTCGACGGTGACGCCGGGAAAATTGCCGACCTTCTGCCGCAGACGGGTGAGCCGGTTGAACAGGGTGGTCTTGCCGGAATTGGGAGGGCCAACGACCGCCACCGTGCGATACGACGTGCTGAGGGATTCATCCCGGGGCCGCGCCACCGCATGGCAGCTCATGGTCGAGGCGCCCATGCCTTAGTCTCCGAACACGGGCGCCCCAGCCAGCTCCACGTGGATGTGGCGTGACAGGTCGCGGCGCATGGCAACTTCGGTGCCTTCCACCCGGTACACGCGGGGATCTCCACCCGGGCTGCTGCGCGTCACCGTGACTTCCAGGCCAGGCACAAAACCCAGGTTCATGAGATGTTCCGCTACCGGAGGAGCGAGCTCTAAATCGGCGAGAATGGCTTTTTCTCCGACGTGCAGATCGGCAAGGGCGTTGGCCTGACGCCTGCGATGTTTCTTAGGACGACCGAATATGAAGTTGAAAATCATTTTCAATTCCAACTCTATTCTAACTCTTTCCCGGGGATCGGCAACGACCAAAGTCACACTCGTTTGTGACGCGCGAACATCGGGAAAAACCGACTCCAGGCCCCCGAAATGGCCGGCGTCCGCCACTTGCCAGGCTTCAGCGGGCATTTACCCTGACTTGGAACGTCTTCGCTGGAGCCACGTCGTGTTCCCATGGCCGGCGGTATTCCAAGCTAAGCGATGCCATCCCCGCGGAAACGGCGGTCAGCCTGAACTCCTGCGTGACCGGTGCACCTGGGACATTACTCGTTTGGCTATTCTTCTCGGTGGAGCTCTTCACCAGCTTGAGAGGCGAGGGATCGCCTTTGATCGCCCAACTGTAACCGGTTGACGGGTTGCTCTTCAGCCGGAGCACCAGTGTGTCACCGGCGGGAAGGTCAATATCTTTTCCATTGTCCTGATCTGTGACAGCGACAACCGAGGAAGTGCTCTTCGGTTGAGCACCTGGCGATTGCTGCGGTTGTGCCACAAGCATCCAAGAGAAAAGCAGTAAGTACAAGACGACGATCGCGCTGCGAGCCATAGGACGCCTTCTTTCTGTTATAAAGTTTTTAGCGTTGGCGGCATGAGAGTGATCGCTCGCCGAGAAATTGTCAACCGAAACCACAATCGCGCCGCCGCTTCTCCCTTGCCTGAAAAGCAACCTCTGCCGACAAGTCACTACGGCTGAACAGTTAATGAGGACCACCGCCGAATGATCGCGTCAATTGCCGGGGCGCTCACGCATGAACACATGATCATCGCCTGGGCGATCTTCCTGGTGAGCTACTTCGTGTTCGCGGTGGGCCGCCTTCCCGGTACCAAGATCGACCGGCCGGCGATGGCGGTCATTGGCGCCGTGCTCATGTTTGTCTTCGGTGTTTTTACGCCCGCGCAGGCCATCGCCAGCATCGATTTTTTGACCCTGGTGTTGCTCTTCTCCATGATGCTGATTGTCGCCAGCCTGCACCTGGCCGGTTTTTTCCAGTGGGTTGCGCATCTGGTGATCGAGCATCTCTCGCCGCAACACCTTCTGCCGGGCGTCATCTTCACCGGCGGCGTCTTGTCGGCGTTTCTGGTGAATGACGTGGTATGCCTGGTGATGGCTCCGCTGATTCTGGGCATTTGCAAACGCATGAAGCTGCATCCACTGCCCTACCTGCTCGGGCTGGCGACGGCTTCCAACATCGGCAGCGCAGCCACCATCACCGGCAATCCGCAAAACATCCTGATCGGGTCGGTGTCAGGCATTTCCTACCGCGACTTCATGGCACACCTTGGACCCGTGGCGCTCATTGGCCTGTTCGTGGATTGGGCGCTGCTGCACTGGATCCACCTGCGGAGCGATACCACAGACCCGCGCCCGTTGCCTGCCCAAACAGCGGTACAGAACCAAGCACCCGATACCGATCTGGCATGGCCGCTGACGGTGACGCTCGCTGTATTGGCCGGGTTTCTGTTGGGATTTTCGCCGCCGCTGGTCGCCGCCGCGGGGGGAGCGTTGTTACTGGTGCAGCGCCACCGGGAGCCAAAAGCGATCTACGGCGATGTCGATTGGTCGCTGCTGGTGCTGTTTCTGGGTCTGTTCTTGATTCTTGGCGGCGCCGAACAAGCCGGAATTACCCAGGAACTGCTCACTACTGCCGAGCGCCTGAACTTGCACAACCCTACGATCTTCGCGGCGGTCGTGACGTTGCTGTCGAACCTCGTCAGCAACGTGCCGACCGTGATGTTGTTGAAGGGGCTGGTGCCGCAGTTTCACGATGCGCGCAGTGCATGGCTCCTGCTGGCAATGTCCAGCACGCTGGCGGGTAATCTGACCATCACAGGTTCGGTGGCCAATATTATCGTGGTGGAAAAAGCCCGGGCTGAGGCTCACATCAGCTTCTTGGAGTACATGAAAATCGGTGTGCCGGTGAGCCTGATCACGCTGGCGATCGGTCTGCTATGGCTGCGCTTCGTGCATTACTGAGTGTCCCTTTGGGTCTTCGGCCCGCGCCTGGGAATGAAAATCCACCACGGAGGCACGGAGATCGCGGAGAAAACTCGATAGAAATCACAGACTCCGAGCCGTCTGTGTCTCCGTAGTAAACGTTTCTTAAGGGATCGAGTGCGCTCGCCGACGTAAGGAATAAAGAAAGGGAGGGGGATAGCCCTCCCTGCACGAACGTTCCGTCGCACACTACTCGACGTAGGGCTTCCAGGTGCCGTTATCTGATTCCATCAGAACAATGCTGGCCTTGGTTGGTGGCGCGCCGTAAAAATCGGCGCCGTAGGTCTTGATGAGAGTAGCGCGGTCCCAACCGGAAAAGCTCTTTACCAGGCTGCCGGAGGCGTCAAACTCGACTCCCAAGCGATTGGGGTCCCACTTCCAGCTATATTCCACCCGTGCCAGATGCGGCTTGATCATGGTGACGTTGGCCACGTCCACCAGCTTGCGTTCAGCCAACGGAACCACATACGTCACCGTCCCGTCAGGATTGCTGACCTTCTGCACACCCTTGATGGTGCTGAACAACTTCTCGCCTGCAGGCGTTAGGGCGACGAGCAACGAACTGGAACCCTTTGCCTTCGGTTTGGTCACAATGACGCCGGTCTTGGCCAGCAGCTTGTAGTGCGGATCCTGCGGCTTTTCGTTGACGGTGGAGACTACAGTCCCGGTGCTGAAACGGATGGTCGCCGGGCCCTGCTCGTCCAATATCCGGGTGACCGTGCTGGTCGCAAGCGGTACGGTAAGAACGTCACGAGCGCCTTTCACAAAGTAGAAAATGGTCCCACCAACCACCAGGATCAATCCGGCAATCAACACTAAGGGCATGAGGCCGGAGCTCTTGCCTTCCATCGCGACTTCTGCGGCAAACAGTTCGGGTTCGTTGGAGACTGGGGGAACGGGTTGCGCTTTTGCTTCCTCGTTGGTTTTCGGTTCAATGACGGTCGGCATTGCTGACACCTCCGATACGGACATGCTGCCAGCCGCGAATACTAAGGCAAGCCGCGGGCAGAGTTCGCCAGTGGCCATCGCAAGCGGCGTGGGTTTTGTTCCCATGCCGGGCTGTGGGCAGCCATAAACAGTTCCAGTATGGACCCTATAAACAAGGACGCAGTGAGCCTGATCACTCCGCAATGTGAGGAGTGAACCTGCTGTGCAGGCGCGCAACTATGGGACCCAGGGTCGGCGTCTCCGGTCGACGTTGAGGACGAACCAGTTCTTATGACTTGTAGGGGCTGGGGCCGAGCTGCTGCACTTGCTCGGTAAAGCTGCTTACAACTTCGGCGAATCTTGGGCCTTCCGCTGCCGAAACCCATTCCAGGCGAAAGCGCTCTTCTTCGAGTCCGAAATCGGCCAGCATCAAGCGGAGAGCGTCAGCCCTCTTCTCAGCCTTCAGGTTGCCATCCTGGTAGTGGCAGTCGCCGGGATGACAGCCGCACATGAGAACGCCGTCGGCGCCCTTGGTCAGCGCCTCGATCACCAGGTTGGGATGGACCATGCCGGAGCACATCACGCGAACCATGCGGACGCGGCAGGCTAGGTAGGCTAGAACTCGCCGCCCGCAGTAAGTCCAAGTAAGATACAAGAGACCTGCTTTTCGGATTTGGAGCAGCTTGCCCTCGGGGCCTGTATCTTTGAGATAGCTGCGAGATTAGGAACTCATGGAACTATCGGAAAAACTGGACACACCTGTCACTACGATCCGCGAAATCGGCCGGCACGAAGGCCAGACCGTCACTCTTCGTGGCTGGCTCTACAACTTGCGCGAGAGCGGCAAACTACTGTTCCCGATTTTTCGCGACGGCAGCGGCGTCATCCAGGGCGTGGTTGCGAAGAACGCCGTCTCGCCGGAGCTGTTCGATTCGATCAAGGGTCTGACCCAGGAGTCCAGCGTAATCGTCACCGGCAAGGTGCGCGCCGACAAACGCGCCCCCGGCGGCTACGAAATGGACGTGACGAACGCGCAAGTTGTGCAGCGCGTCAACCCGGACGATCCTTATCCCATTTCGCCGAAAGAGCACGGCGTCGATTTTCTGATGGAGCACCGCCATCTCTGGCTGCGCTCGCCCCGTCAGGCGGCCATCTTGCGGGTCCGTGCCGAGATCATCAAGGCTGCGCGCGACTATTTCGACGACCGCGGATTTACCCTCACCGATCCGCCGATCCTTACGCCCGCAGCCTGCGAAGGCACCACCACGCTGTTTCCGGTGGATTACTTCGACGAGCAGGCCTACCTGACGCAGTCGGGACAGCTTTACATCGAAGCGACGGCCATGGCTCTCGGCAAGGTTTACAGCTTTGGCCCGACCTTTCGCGCCGAGAAATCGAAGACGCGCCGCCACCTCACCGAATTCTGGATGGTCGAACCCGAAGTCGCCTTCGCCACACTCGACGATCTAATGGTCCTGGCGCAAGAGTTCATTACCTTCATCGTGCAGCGGTGCTTGGAGAAGCGGCGGCCGGAGTTGGAAACGATCGGCCGCGACCTCAGCAAGCTGGAGAAGATTGCCACGCCGTTTCCGCGCATCTCCTACGACGAAGCCGTGCAGATGTTGCAGGAAGGCCACGCCAAGGGACTGGTCGAGAGCAAGTTCGAATGGGGCGGCGACTTCGGCTCGCCGGATGAAACTTACATCTCGTCGCAATTTGATCGGCCGGTAATGGTGCACCGCTATCCGGCGGTCATCAAGGCGTTCTACATGGAGCCCGATCCGCAACGGCCGGAGTTTGCCCTCTGCGTGGATGTGCTGGCGCCGGAGGGTTATGGGGAAATCATCGGGGGCTCGCAGCGCATTGGGTCCTACGATCTTCTGCTGAAGCGCATTCATGAGCACGAACTGCCGGAAGACGCCTTCAAGTGGTATCTGGACCTGCGCAAGTTCGGCGGCGTTCCGCACGCCGGATTCGGCATGGGCATCGAGCGCGCCGTGGCCTGGATCTGCGGATTGGAGCATGTGCGCGAGACCATTCCCTTCCCGCGCACGCTGCACCGGTTGTATCCGTGACTTAGCGCCGTAGGCGCGATATAAGTTAGACCAGCGCTTCAGCGGTGCAATCGAGATTGCCGTAGATGGGCCTCGTAGATAATCTCATGACTAATGAGGAACAAACTCGGTCGGAACGGGCTACTCCAAGTGACGAGGAGCCGCGGAGCATCTTCTGCAACATCCCGCTACCCATACCTACTACGCGCTTCGCTGAAAAGATAAAGAGCCCGGAGTTAATCCCGATTGTGCGTGCCTTCGTACAGAACGGAGACAATATTGGGGATCTGCTCGCAATGCCTCTGACTATCATGACGGCGGGCCTGCGAGATTCCTTTAAGAATTTGGATTTTATCCGTGCTGCGACGATCACGGACACCTTTGGGCCAGACCTCGACAAATACGGACTAGACCCTGACATTACGAACAAGATAAACGACGAAATGAGCCGCATTTGGAATGAGGAGACCGAACCCAAATTCATAGCGGCGAGGCGCAAGCTGACGATGTCGGTTCTTTACATGCCATCTTTGTCGGGCGGCGTACGTGTGCTGCTGCTTTCCTGCGTAGTTACCGCATGGACTACATTCGAGAGTTTGGCATCAGACCTCTGGGTTCAATTAGTAAGTTCCCGGACTGCTACCCTTGGCCGTCAGGTCGCCTCACATGTAGCCAAGAACAGCCGGGATTACGGGAGAGACAAGTCAGAGCCAGTAGTCCATCTACGCGACTTGTCTAGACATGATTTTGACATCAGGCCGTGTCTTGGAGAGATTTTAGCTGCCAAGTTTGACTTCACAAAACTATCGGGAATAAGGCGCGCATATCAGGCGCTCTTCCCAAATGACACCCAGATTCGTGATGCGCTAAAGGTCAAGGACTTGCAGTTGTTGCAGGGGTACAGACATAGCATCGTTCATAAGGGCGGCATCGTTGACGACAGGTTTCGCGAAACCACGGGACTTACCGGGTGCATAAAAGGTCAGTTCATCCCACAGCAGGAGGACATCGTTGTTCGTCTGATTGGTTCGGCATTTCATGCGGGTGAACAGCTTCTTCTCAGTGCTGACCTATGGCTATCAGAACATCCTTTGTAACTGCTGTTGATTCTTATTGTGTCATCCCGACCGAGGCAGCTTTGGCAAGCGAGTGGAGGCATCTGCTGGTAACCTAGTAGGATGCAAGCGAGGCGGCGCGTTCAGTTCACAGAAGCAAATCCTTCGACTGCGCGCCCGACCGACCGTAAATCAGCGGCCGGAAAGACTAGGCGGAGCGGGCCGAAAAGCTGCGCCCCTTCAGAGGCTGTCCTACGAGGGTAGGATTCCCACAATGTAGGATGCTGTTCCAGGAACTTGTATGGCAACCAGTCCAATTACCAAGCCCTTACAAAACGTTGAAGCCAAGCACATCCGGATTATCGGCGTACCGCTCGACCTCGGTCAGTCGCGCCGCGGGGTTGACATGGGACCCTCGGCAATGCGCGTCGCCGGCCTCGAAGCCAAACTTGAGGCACTCGGCTACGAAGTCGAGGATGGCGGCAACGTACCCGTCGCCCTGGCCGAAACCGAGTCGGAAGGCGATCCCAATGCCAAGTACCTGAAGGAAATCACCGAGACCTGCTCGAAAGAAGCCGAACTCGTGGTGAAGACCTTGGAGGCCGGAAAAATTCCCATCGTTCTCGGCGGCGACCATTCCATTGCCGCGGGGACAGTGTCTGGCGTGGCCGAGTTTTATCGCCGCAAAAACCAGCGCATCGGTCTGTTGTGGATTGACGCGCACACCGATATCAACACCCCCGGCAGTTCACCCAGCGGCAACGTGCACGGCATGCCATTGGGCGCCATCATGGGCCTGTTCGAGTCTCCGCTCACCGATCTGTACGGCTTCAGTCCGAAAGTACAGCCCGACAACTGTGTGCTGGTGGGCATTCGCGACGTCGACAATCACGAGCGCGAAAACATCAGGAAGTCAGGCGTACACGTCTTTACCATGCGCGACATTGACGAACGCGGCATGCGCTCGGTGATGGAGGAGGCCCTCCGCCTTGCAGGACGCGGCACCGTCGGCTATCACGTCTCGCTCGATCTGGACTGGATCGATCCCGAAGACGCGCCGGGCGTCGGAACTCCGGTTTGGGGCGGCGCGACCTATCGCGAGGGACACCTGGCGATGGAGATCATCGCCGACCACGGGCGCATGCTCAGCTTCGAACTGGTGGAAGTGAACCCGGTCCTCGATGAGCGCAACCAGACAGCGGAGCTGGCGGTGGAGCTGGCGCTGTCGGCGTTTGGCAAGAAAATACTCTGAGCTGGGTGCATGCCATGAGCGCTGGTCCATTGCCGGCTACGCAGTTTGTCTTGCCGCCGCTCCCCGAGTTGCAGAGCACGACCGTCTTCGGGCGGAAAATCTGTTACTACGATATCGGCAGTGGGCCATTGCTTGTGCTTGTCCATGGCCTTGGTGGTGACGCCGACCAGTGGGCCTATTGCTTTCAGGCGCTCTCCGCCACACATCGAGTAGTCGCATTGGATTTGCTCGGATTTGGCCGCTCTGACAAACCGAACATAACCTACCGCATCGCCGGATTCGTGAAGGTACTAGAGGGTTTTCTTAAGGCACTCGGAATCGGGCGGGCTTCGTTCCTCGGCCATTCGCTGGGCGGGTGGATCGTGGCCGCATTCGCGTTGCAGTTTTCCGACAAGGTGGACAGCCTCGTGTTGAATGACGCCGCAGGGATCGCCTCCGGCGCTATCAAGCCTCCTGTCGATCTGAACATCTCCACACGTGCGCATATGCGCGAGATGCTGGAGTCCATGTTCTACAACAAAACCCTGGTAACCGACGATTTGGTTGACTTGGCTTATTCCCTGCATCTGGAGCGTGGCGACGGCTCCACGATTCGTAGTGTTCTGGAAACCTTCTCCAGTCCCGACGAGAAACTTGACCACAAAATCAGCGGGGTGAAAGCTCCGACTTTGGTTCTGTGGGGCGAGCAAGACGCGCTCACTCCGTTGTCCATGGCGCGCAACTTCCAGCGGCTCATCACCGGTGCTCGCCTTGAAATCATTCCTGAATGCGGGCATTTTCCTGCCCTCGAAAAGCCAGCCGAGTTCACGCGGCGGGTCTTGGAATTGCTCCGGTAGAGAAAACGAGCTCTATCTGCACTTGCTGCACTCGGACATCGTCGAGATATTTACCGTTGATCTGCATCCTTCCCTGTAAAACCGTGCTATAGTTCGCCCCAGATTTGCACTCGGCGCTCCCTCGAAAAACCTTCCATCCATGTAAGACGGTTGGGGGATTGCCGCCTTGCACCGGCCCCTCGAGGCCTCAGGAGAAAACCATGGCAAAACGAATCGTCTTTTGTGCTGATGGCACATGGAACGACGCCGCCACCAACACCAACGTTTACAAGCTTTTCAAAGCGCTGAACTTCACCGCCGAGCAGTGTCCCATCTACGACGACGGCGTGGGCTCTGACGGCAACACCCTGTTGAAGCTACTCGGTGGCGCCTTTGGAGATGGCCTCGATCAGAAAATCAAGGACGGTTACACGCGAATCGCGCATCTGTACTCGCCGGGCGACGAGTTGTTTGTGTTCGGCTTCAGCCGCGGAGCCTATACCGCGCGTAGCCTGGCAGGAATGATTGCGGTGTGTGGTCTGCCCACGCAGAACGTGGATGATAATCAGACTGAGCAGGCGTTCGATGCCTATCGCGAACATGACTTGAGCAAACGGCCACAAAAGTTGGCGGCGTTGAAGCAAAAATATGCCGTGGACGGCGCCCCGATCACCATGGTGGGCGTATGGGACACAGTTGGCGCCCTCGGCATTCCCGCTATCTTCGGCGGAATTGATCCGTTGCGCTATGGATTCCTCGACACCGCGCTGCATCCCGACGTCAAGCACGCTTATCATGCCGTATCGATTGATGAGCGTCGCCGCGAGTTTCCCGCTACGCTGTGGTCCGGGCCGCCCGCGCCGGAGCAGGTAATTGAGCAGGTTTACTTCACCGGCGTGCATTGCGATGTCGGCGGAGGATATCCCGAAACCGGGCTATCGGACATTACCCTGAGCTGGATGATGGGCAAGGCGCAAGCGCTCGGCGTAGATTTCGATCCCGCTGTGTACCAGCAGTACGCCAACCTCGACGCGAAGCACTCGCTGGATCAGAAGCACGAGTCCTGGAACCTGGGGTGGGCGTTTCCGAGCTTGCGGAGCATTGACAGCAGCGCGTGCATCAGCAACAGCGCCAACATACGCCTGCAGCATGATGCCTCCTACAAGCCAAGCAACCTGAATCAGCACGCGGGCGTGTTGGCTCCCACCTACAGCGTCGTGCCCGTGGTTGCGGAAGCCGGCGCCCAAGGGCCGGAGGAATCTATGGCTGCCGCGGGCTAAGGTTCGACATTAGGACTTGTGGCGCGGCAGCGCCAAGACCAACAATCGCTTGCCCAGCCTGGCAAACTCCGGATCGGCGGTGACAAGAGTCGCACCATTTGCCAAAGCGAGGTCGGCGGCAAAACTGTCTGCGTATCCCAGACTGTGGCGGGCTTTTAGTTCAGCCGCGGCGGTGGCGCGCTCGCGGTCAGCTGGGAGAATTACCAATGGGAGATGCGCGATGTTCTTTTCAACCCGACGCGCCTCTGCCTCGCCACCTTGTTTCCAGATGGAGTACACCACCTCTCCCCAGTTAACAGCCGACATCAGAAGAGGAGAGCGACTGCGCAAGGACTCGTTGAGAAGGGCCTGCACCCTGGCGGCACCCTCTCGGTCACCTAAGTAAATCAGAAGAGCGTTTGCATCGAGCACATAACGCCTCACCGCCCTCGCTCCCGATCGCGCTTTCGCTCCTCTTGCAAATAGTCGAGCGCGGCGCCGGCACACCCAATGGAGCCTCTCAACTCTTGAATCAGGCGCGGAGTCAGGGGCTGCACAATAAGGCGGTCGCCGTCATCTTCCGCGAAAGAAATGTTGACGTGCATGCCTTTCCTCAAGCCCAGTCGCTTTCGCACTGGCGCGGGCAGCACCATTTGCCCTTTGGAACTGATCGTAGCGGTGAAGCTTGCTGCGCTATTTGCTGGCTTCTTCATGGCCATATCTTACAACAGTGTAAGACAAACGCTAGCTTGAAACGAGGTGTGTTTTATGGGCAAGGGCAACGGAAACCTGCGGCGCGGACACTCCATCCGGAAACGGCCTTTCGGGAGATCGTCTCCGGCAACCCGCCTTCTCCGAGTTAAGATGCATTCATGACGAAACTCCGGATAGGTGTCCTGTTCGGCGGGCGCAGTGGCGAGCATGAAGTCTCGCTGCTGTCGGCAGCCTCGGTCCTGAACGCAATCGATAAGAAGAAATACGACGTTGTGCCCATCGGTATTACCAAGGAAGGGCGATGGGTGACTGCGGCCCACGCCGAGCGGCTGTTGCGCGGCAACCCGCCAGAAGCCGCCGAGCCGCGTCATCTGCGCGCCGGCGATCCCGAGATGACTTCTGCCGCCGCCGTCCTGGCCAAAGGCGAAGCCGTGGTAGTGCCGCCCATGCCGGGCGAAAACCATTCCGCGCTAATGCCGTTTGAGACGCACTCTACGGAATTGCACGCGGCGCCCAATTCGATTGACGTGGACATCATCTTCCCCGTTCTGCACGGCACCTTCGGCGAAGATGGCACCATCCAGGGCTTGCTGGAACTGGCAGACATTGCCTATGTCGGCGCTGGCGTGTTGGGCTCTGCTGCCGGCATGGACAAGGATGTGATGAAGCGCCTCTTCCGCGACGCCGGCCTGCCCATCGTGAAGCACGTCACCGTGCTGCGCAGCGCGTGGCGGGAACAACCCAAAAAGGTGCGCAAGCAAATCGAAGCCGCGCTGAAATATCCGGTGTTCGTGAAGCCCGCGAACCTGGGCTCGTCGGTCGGGATCAGCAAAGTGCACAATACTGGCGAACTGACTGCGGCCATGGACGAGGCGGCGCGCTACGATCGCAAGCTGGTGATCGAGCAGGGCGTTGGCGGCGCAAAAAGCAAGGCCCGCGAGATCGAATGCTCGGTGCTGGGCAATGACAACCCTATCGCTTCCCTGCCCGGCGAGATCGTCCCCGTGAAAGAGTTTTACGACTACGACGCCAAATATCTGGTCGAAGGATCGGAGTCGATCATCCCGGCCAAGCTCCCGAAAGCCAAACAAAAGGAAGTGCAGCAACTCGCCATCGCGGCCTTCAAGGCGGTGGATTGCGCCGGCATGGCGCGCGTGGACTTTCTCCTGGACCCACGCCGGGGCAAGGTGTACGTCAACGAAGTCAACACCATTCCCGGCTTCACCTCCATCAGCATGTATCCCAAGATGTGGGCCGCGACGGGAATCGATTATCCCGAATTGATGGACCGGCTGATCCAACTTGGCTTGGAGCGCCACGCGGAGAAAAAGCAGAATCAATACAGCCGGTGACGCTAACTTTTCTCCTGCGGGATCGTCTATTTCAGCAAGCAGGGAGCGATGCTCGTGAGGGGCGTGCGCGAAGTTCCACTCCGCTAAGTAGCGTATGCCCCGGGCACCGCAAACTGCCTTTCCGTATCTCCTGATTCGCAACCACAGAACAAACGCAGGGCCCTCCTCGTAACAAGCAACGAGGAGGAGTTCTGTGCGTAAAACCTTCCTAATTATTCTCCTGTGCCTCTCAGTACTCGGTGTTTCTGCTTTTGCCGAGGAATGGAGCAAAACTTATCAGGTCGGTGACAAGCCGACCTTGCATGTGGACACCAACGACGCCTCGGTCGAAATCACGCGCGGAGCCGGACGCACAGTTTCAGCCCGGGTGATCGCCGAGGGCTACAGCATCGGCGGCAGCGGCGTGCGCGTCACCGAGCGCCAGGACGCCGACAAAGTAGATCTGCAGGTCCACGTGCCCAACAACAACTGGGGCTTCCACATCAGTTCCCATCGAGGAGTGCGCATCGAGGTCCAGGTTCCCTTGGAAACCGCTCTGGACTTGCACTCTGGCGACGGGCACATCGGGGTCGATGGCATCTCCGGGCAGGCCCGCATCGATACCGGCGACGGACACATTCAGGTTCGCAACTTCAGTGGCGGGCTGCACGCCCACACCAGCGACGGCCACATGACCATTGACGGCGTGCTGACCGACCTTGATCTGCGCACCGGCGATGGACATATTGATCTCACCGTGCGACCGGGTTCGAAGATGAACAATGGATGGCTGATTCACACCAGCGACGGCGGGGTGGAGGTTCGGCTTCCGCAAGACTTTGCCGCCGAGCTTTACGCTCACACTGGCGACGGCCACATCCAGTCGGACATGCCGGTTACGGTGAACGGGTCCATTGAGAGCGCGCGCATTCGCGGCAAGTTAAACGGCGGCGGGCCGCTGCTGGAGATCACCACCGGCGACGGCAGCATCCACATCGGCAAGTTCTAGCGCGCGTTCACCAGGCGGATGGTTTCCAGCACCACGTCGCCGCTGATCGCCAGCGATTGCGGACTGAGCTTGTCCACCGTGTCTTGCGCCGTGTGCCAGAAGACATTGTTGTAACCGTAGTCGAGGTCGACGATGTCAACCGCCGGCACGCCGATCTTCAAAAGCGGCATGTGATCGTCGCCAATGCCAGCCTTGGATTGGTAAAAATGCGACTGGTAGCCCAGGTTGGTGGCCGCCTGGTAAACCAGTTCGCTCAACCACGGCGTCGAGTTGGTTTCCTGCTGGATGTCGAGGTCCGCGTCACCGATCATATCGACGAGGATGAACGCCTTGATCTTCTTCGCCGTCCCATCCTGCTGCCATTTCTGCGCCAGATGCCGAGTGCCATAGATGCTGTCGGTGTCGGTCCAGTTCACGAAGGCCTCTTCCCCGTCGGTCCACACCAGCCAGACGCTGTAGCCGTCGAGCGGCGTGCCGCGGAATTGGTCGGCAAGCGCCAGCAGCAGCGCCGTCGACGAGCCGCCGTCGTTGGCGCCCACAAAGTTTTTCAGGTGATAGACCGTATCGTAGTGGCCGGCGACCACAATGATACCGTCTTTCTTCCCCGGAAATTTCGCGATGATGTTGTTCATTGGGAATGCGCCGACCGGAGTTTTCGCGGTAAAGGTGTCGTTTTCGACGTCAACTCCCTTGAGCTTCGAATGGATGTACTGCTCCAGCTTGGCGTGCGCCGGACTGCCGGGCGGACGCGCACCGAACGCGACGATCTCCTTCACGTACTGCATTACGCGGTTGCCGTTGATGTCGGGCTTGGGAGCCGCGCTGCCGGAGTCGGTGAGCGGAGTGACCGCCGGAGCAACTGGCGGAGCATTTGTCGCCGCCGCGGGCTTGATCTCGGCAGATGCCGCAGATGGTGTCTGCTTGTTGCATCCCGAGCTGACCCCAGCGACGAGAACCAGCAAACAAAGAACGAGTGGAGAGAAAGATATTCGGCGGGGCTTCATGCTGCCAACCATTGTAAATCGCGGGGTGCTCTTACCGGGGCAGCATTCAGCATTCAGCATTCAGCATTCAGCACTCAGCCCATTGTACCTATCAGAGATTCAACGGTGAACAGCATCTACGCGAGCAAGGTCATCCGTTTGAATAGTTTTCTAATTTTGATGTCTCCGTGCGCTCCGTGTTCTCTGTGGTGGAACGATTCTCTCTGTAGCTCTATGGTGGACTTTCCTAAAGCAAAACGGCCGTTCACCCGGGCGGCCGTCCCTAACTTGGCTGAATGCTGAGTGCTGATTGCTGAGTGCTCCCTTACCCCGCCACTTCCTCCAACTGTTTCTGATCGATATCGAAGTTGGAGTACACGTGCTCCACGTCGTCCTGGTCTTCCAGCGCTTCCAGCAGGCGGATCATGGTACCGGCCTGATGGCCTTCCAGCTTGGTGTAGGTCTGCGGCACCATGCCGATCTCAGCCACCTCGGGCGTGATGCCGGCCTTCTTCACCGCTTCCAACACTGACTCATAAACCGACGGGTCAGTCAGAATCTCCCAGTTGTCGCCATCGTCTTTCAGGTCGTCCGCGCCGGCTTCGAGAACGATATTCAGCAAGTCGTCTTCCTTGGCCGCCGACTTCGCAATCACGATGTCGCCCTTCTTATGGAACATCCACGCGACCGAGCCGGCCTCGCCCATGTTCCCGCCGTTCTTGGAGAAGGCGTGCCGCATTTCGCTGACCGTGCGGTTGCGATTGTCGGTGGAGACTTCCACCAGGATGGCAACGCCGCCCGGACCGTAGCCCTCAAAGGTGATTTCTTCGTAGGAGATGCCGGGCAATTCGCCGGTGCCGCGCTGGATGGCGCGCTTGATGTTGTCGGCCGGCATGTTTTCCGCCTTGGCCGCCGCCACCGCGCCGCGCAGCCGGGGGTTCTTCTCAGGATCGCCACCGCTCTTGGCCGCGATGGTGATTTCCTTTATCAACCGAGTGAAAATCTTGCCGCGCTTGGCATCCAGCGCGCCCTTCTTGTGTTTAATGGTTGCCCATTTGGAATGGCCGGACATGGAGAGACCTCAGATCTTGAATAAATTCGGATGGCTACCAATGAATGTCCCGCCCATTCCGCAGACGAAGCGATGCTTCCGCTTCAAATCGCGCGGAGAAAGAGCAGGCAAACTGAGATTATACCACCGCCAACAGTGCAGTTTTCCAGCAGATGCCGGCTCGGCATAGCCTCAGTTCTAGACCCACCGGTGATCACGGTCACATCCCCTTTTCGGGATTGCTGGTGTAATGGGTCTGGTCGCGACAGTAATTGGTATTCGTCGGCTTTTTTCGCAAAACTAAAGCAGTCTTAACGCAGAACCGGCTAAAATTCACCCGAAGGATCTCATCTCTAATGAAACTCATGCTTGGTGTCGCTATTGCAATTCTGACCTGTGCTCTTTCCGCAGCGCCACAAACCGATGAGCAGAATCGAACTTCGAGGCCGATACCGAAATTGCCGTCCCTCACCGCACTCTCGGCACTCATCATGGACGCGGCAGCTTTGCAAGCTCCTGCAGGCGGAAAGACGACTGCCGGGGGGATGACGATTTACCAGGTCTTCGTTGACAGCGATGGCAACGTCCTGCGGTCGCAGCCGATCACTCAGATCCAAGATCTGCAACCAAGCGCGGACGAGGTCATGAAGACTTGGCGATTCAAGCCGGTTGAGAACCGCGGTTCGCGCACAGCATGGTGGAGTTTCGTTGGAATCTGCTATTCGCCGGAATGGACGAAGTTTTTGCCATGTGCCCCGCCTCCGGGCGAGCTGCAAGACTACGCGGCTCAGACTATCCCCACTCGAATTTACACAGCCGGAACCAGATCGCTGGCGAAGTCAGACCGGGAACTCGATCTTGATTTGCGTCCCGACACGGCCCCAAATCCTCCCTACCCCTCCGCTGCGCGTGACGCGCGAGTTCAAGGGATAGTTCAACTCGACGTAGTCGTTGCCCCGGACGGGCATGTGTCTCAGGCCAAAATTATTTCGGGCCACCCGATGTTGACGGGCGCGGCAGTCAAGCTTGCGCAGGATACGCGTTGGACACCGCCGACTTTTCTAAATCACCCAGTCGAAGCGGAAATACACTTGAACGTCGGCTATAGCCTATCTGGGCCTCATTAATCGCCGGATGCCCATCCTTTCGCCTCTTTCGCGAAAGGGTGGGAACAAAGCCAAACCCGCGCGCGATGCATTGGCACCGGTTAAATGATCCTCCCCTGCAGGTGTCATTCTGAGCGGAGCGAGGTCGTCCGCCACGGCGGACGATCGAGCGCAGTCGAAGAACCCCTATCCTGTAGAGAATCCTCGCTCCCATAGGGGTCCTTCGACTCCGCTCCCGCCCGACTCGCAAGGACGCGAGTCGGAAAATCTTTGCGGGCGCTCCGCTCAGGATGACAATGCGTTATTGCTGAATGCTGAAAGCGTGAGGCTCCCATCCTTTCGCAAAAACATCGAGCCTGCTCCCGTGCGAAGATAGTAGTCCCATTCACACGCGGAGGACATGCAGACTGTCAACCTTCCACAGGATCTTCAAAGCATTTCACTATCGTGATTTCCGTTTGATGTGGTTCGGCGCCTGCACCTCCAGCATCGGCACCTGGATGCAGATCGTGGCCCAGGGCTGGCTCATCTACCGGCTGAGCCATTCCGCGTTCCTGCTGGCGCTCGACCAGTTTCTCGGCGGCATCCCCATCTTTCTGTTCTCGCTGATCGGCGGAGTGGTGGCCGACCGGATCGAGCGGCGCAAGGTGTTGCTCGCCTCCCAGTACGTGCAGATGGCAAGCGCGGCGATCCTCACCGTTCTGGTCGCCAACGGACTGACTCATGTCTGGCCCATCCTCTGCCTGTCGTTTATGTCCGGCTTCGCGCAAGCTTTTGGCGGTCCAGCTTACTCGGCGCTGATTCCCACCCTGGTGGACCGCGAGGACATGCCCAACGCCATCGCGCTGAATTCGATTCAGTTCAACCTGGCGGTAACGATTGGCCCGGCGTTCGCCGGCATCGCTCTGGCGAAGTTGGGCGAGAAGTGGTGCTTCGGGTTGAACGCACTTTCGTTCCTGGCGCCCATCGTTTCGCTGTTGCTGATTACAACCCGCTTTCTGCCGGCGCCTACCACTGAGTCGATGTTCACCAGCTTGAAGGAGGGCATCAAGTTCGTCCGCAAGCAGGGCTCCATGGAAGCGCTTATCGTGCTGGC
>PLYW01000142.1:0-17886 GCA_003151875.1 Acidobacteriaceae bacterium | reverse complement strand
TGATCGTGGGCGCTTCCATGATGGCTGTGTTTGCTACTGTGACGTCGCTGGTGCAGTTGATCACCACCCACGAAATGCGCGGCCGCGTGATGAGCGTCTATAACTGCGCGTTCCGTGGCGGCATGCCCATGGGAAATCTGCTGTCGGGCTGGCTCGTCCCGGTATTTACCGCGCCCCTGGTGCTAAGCGTGAATGGATTGCTGCTGATAGGGATGGCGCTGTACTTTCTCCTGGTGCAGCGGCGCGTGGCCGCGCTGTGACGGCCCAGTTCAACGTTCACTCCCACCCTTCGCACCGAAACCCGCGCGAAGGATGGGGTACTCAGTGTGTGTTGAACTACTTCGCCTTGTCGGCGCCAGCGGCCTGTTTTTTCGCCAGCTCGCTATAGCGGCGCTCGATCTCCTCCGGCGAGACGTCCTCGACATGGGTGGCAACCCACCACTGATTGCCCAGAGAATCCTCGACGCCGCCGCTGCGATCGCCGTACGCCTGGTTCGTCGGCTCGTGAATCGACTTTCCCCCAGCTTCAACCGCGCGCTTGTATACTGCGTCCACGTCCTCCACGTACAGATAGAACAAGGCCGGCATGGGCTTCCACTGGTCGCGCGCCTGGCCGATCATGAGCATCGAGTTGCCCACCCGCACCTCGGCATGGCTGACTTTGCCCTTGTCGTCGTTGTGACGGAATTTTTCCTCGCCGCCAAAAGCCTTCTTCAGGAAATCAATCTGCGCCTCGGCGTCCGCCACCGTCAAATAGGGCGTGACCGTGTAGTAGCCGTCTGGAATTGGTTTGACTGCCATGATTTCTCTCCTCACCAAGTTAGATTACCGTCGCCGGTATGTGCCCGAAGGTTTTTGGCATTTTACACAAGAATAGGGACCTTTTCCGCCTACGCCCGCGAACCCTCCATGTAACTACGCAACCGATTCAATCGCGCTAACATACAGGCGTGGAAAAGACCGTCTATCTTTCGCTGGGCTCCAACGTGGGCGACCGCGAGGCCAACCTACGCACCGCGATTGAGAAGCTCGCCGACCTCGGCGAAGTGATGGCGGTGTCGTCGTTCTACGAGACGGAGCCGATGGAGTTCACGGCNNATTGATATCGACATTCTGCTCTTCGGAAATTCCGTGATCCACACGCCGCAATTGGATGTGCCCCACGTCGCCATGCACGAACGGCGGTTCGTTCTCGAGCCGCTGGCCGAGATCGCGCCCGAAGTGCGGCATCCCATCTTCAAGCGCAGCGTCCACGAGATGCTGCAGGCGCTCCCCCACAATGTGGGACAAGTCAGAAAGGTCAGCGGCGGTTAGGAGCAAAAGGTCTAGGGCTTGCCGATCTGCGGCGCCCATTTTTTGGTGTGAACACCCTTCTCAAATACAGTAACGCTATCGTAAAAGTGCATCGATAGCGTGGTCCGGGTAAATTCGGTAGGTGTCAGCGCTCCTCGACTGTGGTCCGCATTCAACTCATCGAGCAGGTTCTTGCTTAGCTCGATGAAGGTCGTCGGTTTCCGCAGACCGCCTTCATACTCCTCCCAGTACGCCGTATGAAGGTCTTCCACCATGTAAATGCCGTTCTTGGCGACCCGCGGATAAAGGAATTGGAAGCTTGCAATGACCTGACTCATAACGTGGCTACCATCGTCCAGAACAATGTCTGGCGCTCCGAACTCAGCGATTACGTTCTCCAGGAATTGCCGGTCCTGTTGTGCCCCAATGCGGATCTCGATCTGGTCTTCTTCGAATTCCTTGCACTCGGGCAGGATGTCGATTCCGACGATGCGCGCGTGCGGGCCAAAATACCTCTTCCACATTTGCAGGGAGCCGCCCCGGCCGCAGCCGATTTCGATGAACGTCACCGGCTTGTAAACGAAGTCCCGAAAGTGGCGTTCGTAAATTGGGAAATAATGCTTCCACTTGTGGATCAGCCTGCCATCGTTAGTTAAGAAAGACGCCCACAGATTCAACGCATCCTCCATTAGACTCGCTGTAGCTGCCTCACGGTGCGCTCACTGTCTAGATTGCCCGTGTTGAGCGTAGTCTTCGGCTCCAACAGCATGACATGGGTTTCCTCGTCGGCGGAAGGAAAATGCTCGACGCCACGCGGAATGATGATGAATTCGCCAGAATTCACCATGAACTCACGCTCCGTGTCATGCTCGCGCACCTTCATGCGCAGCGCGCCTTTCACCACGAAGAACAACTCGTCTTCATGGTCGTGGTGATGCCACATGAAGTCGCCCTGCAACTTCACCAGCTTTACGTAGTCCTGGTTTACTTCGCCCACGATCTTTGGGCTGTAATGATCGGTGAACAGCGACAGCTTCTGCGCCAGATTGACTTTGTCCATGCTAACCCCACAAGCCAAAAGCTTGACTTTATGTCAGATTCTACTCGAACAGGAGAATTGGCCGCCGTTGACAATTATAACAAACTGTGACAGTTATCGATAATCCTGACACAATTGAAGTATTATGTCATTTGAAAGGAAATATGGCATGGAAGAGGAAATCCGACAGCGGGTCAACGAGAACGGTCGCGTCATCATTCCTGCGGCACTTCGCAAGGCGCTAGGCATTGAGATTGGCGACGAAGTTGTTCTGCGGATCCAGGACGACGAGTTGCGAATCACCACGCAGCAGCGGCGCATTCAGCGGGCGCGGCGCCGCGCCCGGCAATATGTAAAACCCGGCACATCGCTGGTCAACGAACTGCTTGCCGAACGCCGCGAGGCGGCCAAAAATGAATAAGATCGTGCTCGATGCGTCCGCGATTCTTGCGCTCATCAATGGCGAGCCGGGACACGAGAAACTGACCTCTGAGCTGCTGGCCAGCGCTGTTAGCAGCACCGTCAACCTTGCCGAAGTGCAAGCTAAGCTGGTGCAGCGGGGGTGGTCCCCCGACGAAGCTTGGGAAGACGCCACCAGTCCCATTCGCGAAGCCGTGCCTTTCAGCCCGGAGCACGCCCGGATTGCCGGAAGTCTGACCGCCCTGACGCGGCCCCTCGGCCTCTCGCTGGGAGACTGCGCGTGCCTGGCGCTGGGAATCGCACTCAGGGCCCCTGTCTATACCGCCGACAAAACCTGGAAAGGGCTCAAGCTGAACGTCCGTATTCACGTCATTCGATAGCAGCGTGTGCGGGGCGCCTAAACATACCTACAGGGAGATTGACATGGCTGACGACGAGTCCTCATACATTATCAAGCAGCGAGACTATTCGCGGCTGTTTTACGACCCTAAGCCGGAAGTCATAGCAGATTTTCTCGAGCAGCCTCTTGGATTCATCGCAGAGTTGGTCACGGGAATGCTTGCCGAAGGGCCAAAACAATTGGCTGTGTTCGGCGGGAAGATCGCGCAAGCCGCGCTGAAGGGCCACCTTTTCGAGGAGTTCGCGAGGGAAGTCCAAGATTTTCGCAAGAAAGGCAAGATCGACGAGAACTTTGGTGACACGAAGTACGGGTATCAAAGCTGGGTTGAACTCCTCACGATCATTGACAATGAGTGTCCTGATCCGGATCGCCTGGAGGCCCTGAAAGCCATGTTCTTCTCCGTGAACTCGGTAAAGAGCACCGACGCCCAAAAAATTCTTGCTTATCAGCTATTTCAAATTGCGAGGGAACTGACCTCCAGTCAGCTGCTCTTGATGAAAGCCTGCTATGAATTAGGAAAATCTGGTGAGCTCGCCAACGTCGATAATATTGACAGAGCACATACGGGGGTCGGAGCGACACGTGAGCAGTGGATCCAGTTGGTTATCAAGTGGCTGGGATATGATGTTCGAGCGCTTATCAGTAGGGATGATGAAATATTAGTAAAGCTCCGCTTATTAGGGGAGGACAGCGGTTACTCAGTATCATCTGCGAAGCATGGAAGACTAACGGATCTCGGACTGCGCTTCTGCAAGAATATTGAAAATTACGTGATCGAAATTTCAGGGAACACTGAGAAGTAATAAGGGCGCGATTGCTCGCGCCCTCGATCACATCTGTTCATCTTCTCCTACTGCAGCAGCAACCCCTCGCCGTTGCCACTCTCAGCCACTTCTTCCGGCGGAATGACCGAGGTGGCGGCTACCCGGTCGCCCTCCTCCAGATGCAGCAGGTGAACGCCCTGGGACGAGCGTCCGCATTCCCGGATGGTCCTGGCACCGATGCGGATGATCTTGCCAAACTGGCTGATCACCATCACCTCCGACTCTTCCTTCACCAGCATGATGGAGACGACCTTACCATTGCGCGACGTGGTCTTCACATTGATGACGCCCCCGCCGCCGCGTGTCTGCAGACGGTATTCATCCACGTCGGTGCGCTTGCCGTAGCCTTGCTCGGTAACCGAGAGGATGAGGTTTGCCTGCTGCCCATCTCCGTTCTTGGCCTTCCCGCGCTCCTTGGGAGTGACCGCCATGCCCACAATGTAATCGCCTTTGCGCAGCCTCATACCGCGGACTCCATAGGCCTGGCGACCCATCGGCCGTACGTCGTCTTCATCGAAGCGAATGGCCTTGCCGTCGTGCGTCGCCAGGAAAACGATCTGGTTGCCGTCGGTACAACTGGCGGCGACGAGTTCGTCCTCCTTCTCAATGCCGATGGCGTTGATGCCACTCGACCGCACATTGCTGAAGTCCTTCAGCGGCGTTTTCTTGACCGTCCCACTCCTTGTGGCGAAGAAAACGTACTTGCCCTCTTCTTCCAGATCGCGCACGGCGAGTAGCGCGCGTACGCTTTCGCCCGCTTGCAAGGAGACGAGACTTGCAATCGCTTTGCCCTTGCCGGCAGCGCTTAGCTCTGGGATTTCGTACACCTTGAGCCAGTACACCCGCCCGTTGTTGGTGAATACCAGGATGTAGTCGTGGGTCGAGGCGACGAAGAGGTTCTCGACAAAATCCTCCTCGCGGGTGCTCATGCCCTTGCGTCCGGTGCCGCCGCGGCGCTGCTGCCGATAGGTCGAAATCGGAGTGCGCTTCATGTAACCGGAGTGGCTGACCGTGACCGCGACCTGCTCGTCGGCGATCAGATCTTCCAGGCTGATCTCGACCGTTTCGTCCTGGATGACCGTGCGGCGCGCGTCGCCGTACTTCTTTTTGACTTCCTCGAGCTCCTTGATGATGACGTTGCGCAGCTTCTTTTCACTGGCGAGGATCGATTCGTATTCGGCGATGCGGCTGCGGACCTCGGCCAATTCCTTAAGAATTTCGTCGATCGACAAGCGAGTCAAACGATGCAACTGCAATTCCAGGATGGCGTCGGCTTGCACGGTGTCGAAGGGGCGCGTGAGTTGCGACGGCACCAGGCCCTTCAGCGAAGCCTGCTTACCCGACTTGCCTTCCGACGCACTGACGGTCTTGCCCGAAAAATACTCAACCAGGTTGGTTCGGGCTTCGAGGCGGTTCTCACTGCCACGAATGATGCGAATCACGTCATCCACCCGGTCCAGCGCGACCTGGTAGCCCTCGAGAATGTGCTCGCGCTCGCGTGCCTTCATCAGCAGGTAGGCGGTACGGCGCCGGACTACGTCGATACGATGATCGACGAAGTACTGGATGGCCTGCACCAGGCCCATCTCCTTGGGCTGGCCGTTGATGATGGCCAGGAAAATCATGCTGAAGCTCTCCTGCATCGAGGTGTGCTTGAAGAGCTGGTTGAGCACGATCTGGGCTTCGGCGCTGCGCTTCAGTTCGATGACGATGCGCATGCCGTCGCGGTCGCTCTCGTCGCGGACATCGCTGATGTCGTCGATCACCTTGTTGTTCACCAGTTCGGCGATGCGTTCGACCAGCTTGGCCTTGTTGACCTGGTAGGGGATCTCGGTGACGATGATCGCGTCCTTGTCCTTCGTCAGGTGCTCGATGGCGGCCTTGGCGCGCATCATAAAGCGCCCGCGCCCGGTGCGATAGGCTTCGGTAATGCCGCTGCGTCCGTAGATAAAGCCAGCCGTCGGGAAGTCCGGGCCCTGCACATGTTTCAACATGTCGGCAAGGGTGGCGTGCGGATTGTTTACCAGCGTGATGCAGGCGTCCACAATCTCCGTCAAATTGTGCGGCGGAATGTTGGTCGCCATGCCGACCGCGATACCGTTCGATCCATTCACCAGCAGGTTGGGAATTCTCGTTGGCAACACCAGCGGCTCGACTGTGGTGTCGTCGAAGTTAGCGACGAAATCAACCGTGTCTTTGTCGATGTCAGACAGCAGCTCTTCGGAGATCTCGGTCATGCGCGACTCGGTGTATCGATAAGCCGCCGGAGGATCGCCATCCACCGAACCGAAGTTGCCCTGCCCATCAATCAGCGGGTAGCGCAACGAAAAGGGCTGCGCCATGCGCACCATGGCGTCATACACCGCGGTGTCGCCGTGCGGGTGATACTTGCCCAGCACTTCGCCAACTACCTTGGCGCACTTCACGTGCTTGCGGTTATGCAGCAGGCCCATGTCGTGCATGGCGTACAGAATGCGGCGATGCACGGGCTTGAGGCCGTCGCGCACATCGGGCAAAGCGCGCCCGATGATGACCGACATCGAATAATCGAGATACGAACGCCGCATCTCCTCTTCAATGTTGATCGGCTGTATGTTGCCCCCGTTGGGTTTCGTGGGGTCGAGCGGTAATTGCTGGTTGGGATCGTCTGCCATGATTGCTATCAGCCGTCAGCTATCAGCTTTCAGCTGTTCCTTCCTAAAGTTCAGAGGCGGTCGACTCACAGATTCTGGTAGCCAGGACAGTCGCGATTCGCTTTGCTGGCGGACGCAGAAACACGTTTGCCGTTCTCGCTGCGAATCCCGCCCCGATCACGTGTAAATCATTGCGATTTCGGGAGATTGTTGCTTCGATGAACACTTCAAATTATAACACTGCGGGCATCATTTTGGACCAGGATAAGTCATGTATTTTCAGATTGTTAGGCGGCGATTCTGAGGGAGATTCGAGGCCGCTCAAGTGACTGGTTCTTAGCTGAAAGCTGACGGCTGATGGCTGACTATCTTACGGCAGTGCCGAAGCGATGTTGGCAGGATCCGTTGCTTGCGGTTCGGCAGGGACTTTCAATTCAATATCGGCTTTGTTCGGTGCTGGTTTTTGCGCCGGGACCTTGAACTCCATACCGCGATCGTCATTGGCCTTGACGGTGGCGGGAACGTCCAGGTCGGCGAGAGAAATTTTCTTGGTGCGCTCATCCAGGACGTAAACCGTTTGCCCCATGATGGCGTAATTGCCAACTTCTTGCCGATGCCCATCGCGAAAAACCAGGACGGTCGGTTCGCGCGGCGTCGCATCCCGTGCTGTGGAGGGTTGCTCATGTGCCACCGGCGGAGGTGGCGCTACTTCCGCCTGCGCGTCGTCGGTTGGGGGACGGTATGACTGCGCTGGTGCCTGCTCCACAATGATGTGCAGCGTCGATTCATTAGCACCCATTGGCGGGCCAGAATACATATTGGGCCCGCCAGAATACACGGTGGACGGACCAGAATACGTGTTGGGATCGCCTACGTAATCGTAGTCGTAGTCGTAACCGCCGAGCGGAATGTAGTAGTAAGGAAAGCCGTAGGCGTAGCCTCCCCCGCGATACCGGCCACCATGATTGAAGCCTGCGCCGTGATTGAAACCTGCTCCGTTGTGAAAGCGGTTTCCAAAACCAGTGTTTGGGACCGACGAAACGCTAGGACGTGGGTACCCGCCCATCGAGCTCACCGAGGGCAGCGGGTAACCGCCACCACGCGTCTGTCCGAATCGTGTCTGTGCGAATGAGAGCGCGGCAAGCAACAGGCACGACCCCAATATCAGCGCCAGACGCTTGAAGAACTTGCAGCCCTTCGGACACCCGACTTGGCTTGCGCCCCTCATTTGCCCCTTCAGTCTAATCCAACCCGTTAGATGCTGGGAAGTCTCTATTAGCTTCGGGATGTTAAATGCATCAGGCTGTAAACGTCGATCATGGCGTTGGCGATCAGCACGCCCACGATTACGGCATTGGCCAGCACTGCGTAGCGGCTTTGCAGCAGGTCCGCCGATACGCCGGCCATGAACAAAATCAGGAATGGGAGGGCGACGAACAGGAAGGTGAAGCCCGCAAAGTGCAGTCGCAAGGCCAGAACCACCAGCAGGACGCCTATAAACAACGGCGCGGCTGTGCCAAAGAACCGCGAGCGCTTCCAAACGACGAAGGTAACCAGCGTGACCAGCAGCAACAGAACCAGGCCGATCCCGTTTTGCAGGAAAAAAGTCGCCAGTAGCGGAGCGATCCCACTCCACGAGAAGGTCCGCGAGGACATTTCCAGCCAGTCTGCGTTGAGCAGGGCCTGGCCGAAAACCACGGGGCGGAAGCTGTAGAGGGCCCACAACAAAACCAGCCCAGTGAGACACGCGGCGGCGAAGATGGCCAGGGCCGCGCCGCGCCGCACGTGGCCGACCCAAAGCATGAAGCCGAGCGCGGGTACTAGCAAAATCCAAAGTGAGAACTGAGCGCCGATGCAGATGGCCATGGAAAGCCCCATCAGAAGAATCCGCCGCCAATTCCATAGCACGACTTCGCGCGGCGCGTACAGAGTGTGGGCCACCGCGATGGATGTAAAAATGAGACCGAAGGCCCCCCACGCGCCGACAATCACGGCGTCCACCTGGCTTGCCCATCCCACCATCAGCGGCGAAAAGCAGTACAGCCCGAGCGCCACGTATCCGCCAATATTCCCGTACAGACGGCGCGCGACGTACCACAGCGAAGCGCCCAGCATTAGCCCGGCAAATAAAAAGGGTAGGCGGATCCAGAAGCGGTAATTGGCGAGCCGCAGGTAATGACTTTCTGCGCCGCTGGTCCGCGCCGCAACGCCCGCCAGCAGGGGCGCCAATGGAGAGCGCTCGCTCGTGCCGGCATTGGACAGCCGTTCCAGATGAAGCAACCCGGCCTCCACGTAGCCGCCTTCCACGGCCGATAACCGCACATGCGCGGAGAACCACAAACACTGCACGAGAAACATAAGCAGCAGGAGCAGCGCCACGATCTGCGGCCTACCAACTCGCTGGCGGATACCCGAAAGGGACATGAGCTTTTGTTGTAACACGCCGGTGCTACTGGTGGCGAAGAGTGGTTGGCGATGGAAAACGGCGGCCAATCGCGCTGAGGTTGACGAGCTAGAAAACTGAGAGCTTGGTGACGATGCACCTCGCGCTGCAGAACAGCGGCGCATGCGTTGCAGCCGTTGTGACGACCCTTGCGCCGCCAACGCGATGCGGCCGGCGGCTGACGACTGCGCTTATCGCGGCAGTATGTCGGTCAGCGCGCCCTCAATGCGATCCACCTCTTCGCGAATCACCCGGATCGCCTGGTGATTGGCGGGATGCGGTACGGGCGTGATGGCTTCGACCGCGTGCCGAATCTTGTGGTTCCGGTCCCAGATCAAATTGATCCTCGCGGAAGTTTCCATTCGGTGCTGGTAGATCTTTCTGACCACCTTGGTGGTCATCCAGGCGAACGCCAGCCCGAACAACNNTCACTCCCATCCCAATCAAGCCCAGCGTCAGGCGGTCAAGGGGTCGAAGCTCCAAAGGCGGTTGATTACTGCCACGGGTTTGTGCGAATGCCATGGTGCCCCCAAAGAACAAATGGTGGTGCGAAGCTCTATTGTGCTACAAACGCGGAGGTTTGTGGACTATGTATTTGCGGCAAATTATGAATTAGCACGAAATGGACGTGGTGGACCGGCCCTTGGCGGAAAGAAACGTCACGGGTTCTGCACCTCGGAAGGGGATGGTGAACTAAGGCTGGGACTCAACTGGAAAGCGCGGCATCCGGCTTGGGCGCAAGCGGCCGCAGCGCGGCGATGTCGCGTTCATGCACCTGTTCCTTTGCCTTGAGGTCTTTGAAGATTTCGGCCAAATTAAAGTTAAACCGCGCGGCATAGGCCTCACGCGTTGCCCTAATCTCATCCACGATTTCGTCGTGCGTGTTCATGCTAGTTCCCCATAAGTTCTTCGGGAGTGCAAACGATAGGCAAATCCCAGCCCTTCCCCCTCGCAACCGGACGTGCTGCCCGTTGGATCTCGGCATTTGCCATATGCCTGCAGTTCCATGTCAGAAGGTATTCACAAGCATACGCCGCCGCAACCGCAATGTGGAGTGCATCGCCGGCAGCCTTGCGCGGGATTGGCCCTTCCGATATCAGAGTCTCCGCCAATTCGAGTACCTCGCGTGTCAAGGCCAAAACCGGCACGTTCGCCAGAACTTCAATACGCCTCGTGGCGAGAAATGCATCGCCTGCACGGCACCTCCTCAAGTACCAACTCGGAAATGTATAGATCGAACACAGGACGCCGATATGCCCACCATTCGACAGTAAGCTGCTGGTGGGCTGCGAGTAATAGGTCGCGGCTTGGTTTCGCAACCAGATAACTCGGAATCGTGGTTTCAATGTAGACTTTGGCCTTCACTCAATTCCGACCCGCATAAACCTCGCGTAGCCCGCTCGATCAGATATCCAAATTCTTCACTTCCAGCGCATTGTCTTCGATGAACTTGCGGCGGGCCTCGACGTTTTCGCCCATCAGCGTGGTAAAGATGGTTTCGGTCTCGGTCAGGTCTTCGAGCTTCACCGAGAGCAGGGTCCGGCGCTCGGGGTCCATGGTGGTCTCCCAAAGCTGCTGCGAACTCATCTCGCCCAGGCCCTTGTAGCGCTGCACAGTGTAGTCTTTGCGGCCCTCGTTGAGCACGTAATCGAACAGTTCGCGCGCCGAGGCCTTCTCCACCGTTTCCGCCTCGGTCTTGCGCTTGGAAGTCTTGGGGCTCTTCTGCTCAGCCTTCTCCTGGTCGGCACGCTCGGCGTCGCTGAGTTCTTCCTTGCCATTCGCGGCGGAGCCAGCCTCTTTCTTCACCGTCTCGATGTAGTAGGGCGGCAGCATGTACAGCTCGATCTGCTTGTACTTCGACATCATCTGCCGATACTCAGGCGCGGAGGCCAGTTCCCAGTTGACCACATGCTCAGCACCCTGCGAGTTGACGAACCTCACCTCCCACAGGCTGTGCTCCTCCTCAAAATGCGACCTCACCTCTTTGATACCGCGCTCCTTGGCAATCGCCTTTAGTGCCTTCTCCAACGCAACAATCTTCTTGGGAGGATTCTTGCTGTCACCCTCGAAGTCAACGCGCTTCAACAGGTCAGCTCTCGGCAATACCTCGCTAATCTTCTCATCGCGAATGCGCTTGTCCACCTTGTCGAAGAAGCCTAGGAAGTCGTTCAGCGTGGTCATGAACTTAGTCAGCGGCGCTCCCTCCAGGGCGGCTGCGCCTTCGCCGTAGCGCACCACGATGCCGTCGGCGGCGCGCTTCACCATGACCCGCACGAATTCCGCGTCGTTCTTGATGTATTGCTCGAACTTGCCCTTCTTGATGCGATACAGCGGCGGCTGCGCGATGTAAATGTTTCCCCGCTTGATGAGCTCCTGCATGTGGCGGAAGAAAAAGGTGAGCAGCAAGGTACGGATGTGCGAGCCGTCCACGTCGGCGTCGGTCATCAGGATGATCTTGCTGTAGCGCAACTTCGAAGCATCGAAATCGTCCGTGCCAATGCCCGTGCCCAGCGCCGTAATCATGGCGCGGATTTCCTCGTNNCCCTGCTTGGCGGTGCCGCCGGCGCTCTCACCCTCGACCAGATAGACCTCGCAGCGCTCAGGATCGCGCTCGGAGCAGTCGGCCAGCTTGCCGGGCAGGCCGCCGCCATCGAGAGCGCCCTTGCGGCGGGTGAGATCGCGGGCCTTGCGTGCGGCCTCGCGAGCACGCGAAGCCTCCACGGCCTTGTTGATGATCTTCTTGGCGACCGAAGGGTTCTGCTCGAAGAAGGCCCCTAGGCGCTCGTTCACGAACGCCTGCACCGTACCCGCGATATCGGAATTGAGCTTTCCCTTGGTCTGGCCTTCGAACTGCGGTTGCGACAATTTCACGCTCACCACCGCCACCAGGCCTTCGCGAACGTCGTCGCCAGTAAGGTTCTCTTTCACATCCTTGAACAAACCGAGTTGCTGGCCGGCATAGTTGACGGTGCGCGTCAGCGAGGTGCGAAAACCCGAAAGGTGGGAACCGCCGTCGATGGTGTTGATGTTGTTGGCGAAGCTGAACACCGTCTCGGAGTAGCCGTCGTTATATTGCAGCCCAATCTCCATGGCCACGTTGTCGCGCTCGGCTTCCATGTAGATTGGCTTGTCGTGCAACACGCTCTTGCCGCGATTCAAGTGCTTGATGAACTCGGCGATGCCGCCGTTGTACTTGAACTCAGCGCGCTTGGGCTCGCCGGTCTTCTGGTCGGTGGTGCGCTCGTCGGTGAGGGTGATGAGCAGCCCCTTGTTCAGGAACGCCATCTCGCGCAAGCGCTGGGCCAGCGTGTCGTAGTTGTATTCCGTGGCGGTGAAGATTTCCTTGTCGGGCAGGAAGTGGACCTTGGTGCCGCGCTTTTTGGTGGTACCCGTTTTCTTCAGCTTCGAAGTTGGCTCGCCCTTGGAGTAAGTCTGCTCCCACACCGAGCCTTCACGCCAGATCTCAAGTTCCAGCAGATGACTGAGCGCGTTGACAACGGAAACACCGACTCCGTGCAGGCCGCCAGAAACTTTATACGTCGAAGTGTCAAACTTTCCGCCGGCGTGCAGCACCGTCATCACCACTTGCGCTGCCGGCAGGCGTTCGCCGTCCACGTCCATTTCTTCCGTCGGAATGCCGCGGCCGTTGTNNGAGTTGTCCACCACTTCGTAAACCAGGTGGTGTAGTCCCAACTCACCCGTCGAACCGATGTACATGGCCGGGCGTTTGCGTACCGCCTCCATGCCGCCCAGGACCTTGATGGAATCGGCGGTGTACTCCCCCTCCGATTTACCATCGCCATTCTTTGCGTTTTTCTGGGCGACTTTTTCGTTCGGAACTTCGATAGGTTTGTTGTTCGCGGGCGCCGCAGCCGCGGCGGACTCGGGATCTTTCGGGGCCATCCTGCTCCATTCCAACGGCCACACATCAAGGTGCGTTCCGTTGCTCACACCCGGACTCCCGCCAGAGGGTCCGTTTATGTTCTCTGGTCACCCTTATCTACTATAAAAGTCAACAACTTAAGGGTTTAAAGGCACGGACCGATTATAGCACAGAACCCCCCCCGGTCGCGATCACTTTAAGTGGCTGTAACATGTTATTTTTCAATAACTTGTGTAAATGCAATAAGAAGGTTTGAAAGCGATACCACGCAACTCAGATTTGCAGAATTCGATCACCCGATTTTGGTCCTGGCCGGATTTAGTTGGACCGCTTTCCAGTTGCAATCAATTAGAAACAACATGAGAGTTTTCCGCTGGCAAAAGATATGGGGCGGATCGTCCCGCCCCATATCTTTCAAATTTACATCTCCAACTACTAGCCCACTTTCACGGCTGACTTCTCATTCTGCGTGGCTTGAATCTTGCGATGTGCCACTCCGGTGTAAATCTGCCGCGGACGCGCGATCTTCTGTTCCGGGTCCTGGATCATTTCGTTCCACTGCGCCAGCCAGCCGGCCGCTCGCGGAATCGCGAACAGCACGGTAAACATCTCCGGCTGGAAGCCCATGGCCTGGTAAATGATCCCCGAGTAGAAGTCGACGTTAGGATAAAGCTTGCGGGTGACGAAGTAATCGTCTGCCAGCGCGATGCGTTCGAGCTCCAGTGCAATGTCGAGCCTGGTGTTGCGCCCGGTCACTTCGAACACTTCGTCGGCAACGGCCTTAATGATGCGCGCGCGGGGATCGTAGTTCTTGTAAACCCGATGCCCGAAGCCCATCAGCTTCAGCTCGCCTGCCTTCACGCGTTTAATATAGGCATTGATGTTCTTCACCGAGCCGATCTCGTCAAGCATGCGCAGCACCTCTTCGTTAGCGCCGCCATGCAGAGGGCCGGACAGCGCCGACGCTGCTCCCGCCATCGAGAGATAGGGGTCGGCCTGCGAGCTGCCCACCACACGCATGGTAGTGGAGCTGCAGTTCTGCTCGTGGTCGGCGTGCAGGATGAACAGCACATCCAGCGCGCGCGCGATGACTGGGCTTGCTACGTACTTGGGCTCGGTCATTTTCCACAGCATGTTCATGAAATTCTCGGGGTAGCTGAGATCGTTATCGGGATAGACGTACGGTTGGCCGCGGCGGTGACGATACGAATAAGCCGCCAGGGTCGCCATCTTCGCGATCAGGCGCACAATCTGTCTCTGCCGGTTCTCCGGGTCGTGGACGTTCTTCGCCTCCGGATATACGGTGGATAACGCCGCCAGCGTGCTCACCAAAATTCCCATCGGATGGGCATCATAGCGGAAGCCATCGATGAAATGCTTGGTGGTCTCGTGCAGCATGGTGTGATGGGTAATTTCCCAGGTCCAGTCCTTGTCCTGCTGGGGCGTCGGCAACTCGCCGTAGAGCAGCAGGTAAGCCACTTGCAGATAGGTGCAATGCTCGGCGAGGGTCTCGATATCGTATCCCCGGTAACGCAGGATACCTTTGTCGCCGTCAATGAAAGTAATAGTGCTCTTGCATGAAGCGGTGTTCATGAGCGCGGGATCATAGGTCATGAGTCCGAAGTCTTCGGGATCAGTCTTGATCTTCCGCAGATCCATGGCCCGGATGGTTCCGTGCTCATCGATCGGTGCTTCATAAGTTTTATCGGTGCGTTGGTCCGTCAGGGTCAATACGTTCTTCGGCATGACCTGTACCTCCTGTTAAATAAGCGTATGAGATTTAGAGAACAGTACTGCGAACGAGTGTTCGTCCGCTCCATTCTAACGCGAGGGTCGCCCGCGAAACTACGAGAAATACGCGCAATTGAGACGAAAATCACACAGGTCTGTGATGGCTGACCGGACGGGAAGACGCAGAACCGAAGGCTATTTCTTGCCGGGGGTCTTGTCTTTCACCGAACTGGAGGTGTCTTTGCTGGATCGGGACGCATCTTTGGCCGGGGCCGTCTCGCTGTGGGGCGTTTCCGCCTTGCCTTCCGAGGTGGAGGACGATGCGGAACCATTGCGCTTGGACGAGCCGGCGCCGGACGACTTCTTGGCATAGTCGTTCACGTACCACCCGGAACCTTTGAACTGTATAGCAGCCGCCGAGAGCAGTTTCTCCAGTTCGCCTCCGCAGTGCGGGCAGACGGTCAAAGGCGAATCGGAAAACTTCTGGATCCGCTCCGTCAGGCTATGGCACTTTTTGCACTGGTATTCGTAGAGAGGCAACGCGAAGTCCCCAACGATCTCTGTCTCAGCTATTGATTCTATTTTTCGCAGAAGGGTGCGGTCAATTCGCCGACCTCGAGACGCTGCCAGTAACTCGCACTTGCATCCTGCGTCCCGTCCCTTGAAACTAACTGGGTGAAGGCAATCGCAATCATCCCCGCCCGCCTGGCGTCCACTCGCTTGCCGCGGAAGGTCCTGCGCGAGATCGGCGGCCGCCCGCTGCTCAGCTATGTCTATGCGGCCGCGCGAGCCTGCTCACAACTGCAAGACGTCATCGTGGCCACGGATTCAGAAGAGATTGCCACGGTTTGCCGCCAGAATGGCTGGACGTGTCGCCTGACATCGGCGCAACATCGCAGCGGCACCGACCGCGTCCACGAAGTGGCGCAGGCCATTGAAGCTGACGTTTACGTGAACGTGCAAGGCGATGAGCCCCTGGCCCGGCGCGAGCACCTCGACACCCTGCTCGGGCTGATGAAGAGAGAAGGCGTCGAGGTAGGCACGCTCAAAACTCTGTGCTCACCTGAGGATGTGACCAATCCCAATGCCGTGAAGGTGGTCACTGCGTTGGATGGCCGGGCGCTTTACTTTTCGCGGGCGGCCATTCCTTTCGATCGCGACACTAGCGGGGAAGCGCGCTACTACAAGCATCTCGGCTTCTACGCTTATCGCAAAGCCGCCCTCGATGCCTTCTGCGCGTGGCCCGAGTCAGAACTGGAGCGCAGCGAGCGCCTGGAACAGTTGCGCTTCCTCGATCACGGCATCGCAATCCACGTGGCGGAGACGCCGTTCGACACGGTGGGAGTGGACACGGAAGAAGATTTGCGGCGGGTGGAACGAATTCTGCGCGAAAGGAAGCTTAGCTAAGCCGTTGGACTTCGGTTTGCGGCTGCTTGCTCGCCCACGCTTCCGCCGCGGCCACTCGCTTTCCAATCGACGGATGCGAGTGGAAGATGCACTCGATAAACTTCGAGGGCTCGCGCTCCGCCAGGTTCTGATCGGCCAACTTCTGCATCGAGCTGATGAAGGGCTCGATGGCGGGAATATTCTCCCACGCATAACGGTCCGCTTCGCGTTCATGGCGGCGTGAGATCGCATTCAAGGCCGGCATCAGCAAAAATCCCAGAAGCGTCGCGACCAGCACGATCAGCGGCAAGTTGGCAAAATCGTAGAGCCGGGGCCCGAGCGCCGCGAACCACTCCTTCGCGATAACGAAACGAAGCACCTGATTGATGAGCCAGAACCCGAAAAACGTGATTCCCACCTGCATCAAAATGCCCTTCAGAATGTGCCGGCGCACGTGGTGCCCGAGTTCGTGCGCCAGGACTGCTTCGATCTCGTCGTCGCTGTAATGCTGGAGCAGGGTGTCGGACAGAATGATGCGGCGGGTCGAACCCAATCCGGTGAGTGCGGCGTTGGCTTTCTTCGACTTCTCCGACAGCTTCCATTCGTACACGCCCCGCACCCGGGTGCCGGCGCGCTCGCCGAGCTTGGTCAAACGCTCGCGCAGGGCATCGTTGTCCAGCGGCTGGAATTTGTAGAAGATGGGCATCAGCACCACTGGCGCAAGCTGCGCCATCAGCAGGAACAGCCCGACAAAGACGGCCCAGGCTATGATCCACCAGCGCTGCGGCGCAATCCTGATAATCGCGTAAACGATTTCCACCATGATGGCGCCCAGCACCAGTCCGACCAGCCATCCCTTGCATTCGTCCCAAAGCCAGCTACGCAGCTTTTGATTGGAAAGATGGTATTGGTGCTCAAGCCGGAAACCGATGAAGTCGAAGGGCGCGCTGAGAACTTTGGCGATGACCGAGAACATCAGAACATACAGGAAGACCGCAAGAAAGTAGTACTGGTGCGCGCCCAGGTAAGACCAGTCGCGGAGTTTGCCGGTCCATCCCGTGACCAGCAACACCACCAGCAAGGCGAAACCGATGACCGCGTCCGTCAGGCTCAGCCAGCGCTGAATGCGGTTATAGCGGCGTACCTCCGGCGAGTCGGCCGGTTGCGGAATTGAAGTGGTTGCCATTCAGTTGGAGTTAGTTAAGAGAGCCGAATGCGCGCAATCGTTGTCTCGATGCTTGCTTCCAGTATGCCAGAAGTGCCGCGGGAAGCGCACGTCAGATGAAATGAACTACTTCGCACCTGCCTCTGACAGGACTGGCGCGGGGGCTTGAGCGCCGGCGCCGACAAAGGCTTCGGTTTCCTTCAGGATCTGCGAGACCAACTCCGGCGATGCGGCTTCGCAGTAGATGCGCAGCAGCGGCTCGGTGCCTGACGCGCGCACCAGCACCCAGGCTTCGGCGCCGTTGCCATACGTCGGAGCGTCGAGGAAAAACTTCACCCCGTCGAGTGTTTCCACTTTCTGCACATGGAAGCTTCCGATCATTGCCGGCTTGGCATTGGCACGGCGCATCGCCTCATCCTTCACGTCGGTGCTGAGGTGCAGGTCGAGACGCCCGTAGTGATGCTCGCCGTATTCCTGTTGCAGGTCGCGCACCAGTTGGCCAAGCGGCTTGCCCTCTTCCGCCATGATGTTGGCCAGTATTAGGCAATTCAGAATGCCATCGCGCTCCGGCAGGTGCCGGGTTATGCCGATCCCGCCTGATTCTTCCCCGCCGATCAAGATGTCGCGCTCCAGCATGAGATCGCAAATGTACTTGAAGCCGATACCGCA
>PLYW01000035.1 GCA_003151875.1 Acidobacteriaceae bacterium | reverse complement strand
AAGCTGTGCTGCTGTCAGAAGCGGGCGACGTGCTTTGCAAGGCCTACCAACTGTCGGGCGGCAATCCCATCCAGGACACCATCGACATGTTCGTCGCGCTTCGCCAGCAGGTGGAGTCGCAGGGAGCGACGCTGGAAGTGCTCGGGGTCGGCACCACCGGATATGCCAAGGATGTTTTGAAAGACGTGCTCAAGGCCGATGTCGCACTGGTGGAAACCGTAGCGCACACCGAATCGGCCATGAAGTTCTACAAGAATCCTCACGTCATCGTGGATGTCGGCGGCCAGGACATCAAGCTCATCATGTTGAAGGACGGTCGCGTTAAGGACTTCAAACTCAACACCCAGTGCTCAGCCGGAAACGGTTATTTCCTGCAAGGTACCGCCGAGTCGCTCGGTTACAAGGTGGAGGAGTACGCGGACATCGCGTTCTCTGCTAATACGATGCCGATCTTCGGCTACGGCTGCGCGGTGTTCATGCAGTCCGACATCGTGAACTTCCAGCGGCAGGGTTGGCGCGGCGAAGAAATCCTCGCCGGACTGGCGAACGTCCTGCCGAAAAATATCTTCCTCTATGTCGCGGGAATTCCGAACCTCGCGAAGTTGGGATCGCGCTTCATCTTGCAGGGGGGCACGCAGAAGAACCTGGCGGCGGTCAAGTCGGAAGTCGATTTCATTCACTCTCACTTCCACGGCGTTGACCACGAAGCCGAGGTCATCGTGCACGAGCACTGCGGCGAGTCGGGCGCAATCGGAGCGGGCGTGGAGGTCATTCGTCTCTACAAGAACAGCCATCGCACTACCTTCATTGGCCTCGATGCGGTACAAAAGATCGGGTATCGCACCACGCGAAACGAGGACACGCGCTGCTATTTCTGCAAGAACAATTGCCTGCGCACCTTCATCGACGTGAATGTCGGCGACCATCTTGAGCCGGCTTCGCCGCTGCCGGTGTTTAAGTCGAAGGTCCCGCTGCAAGCGGGAGAACGGCGGCTGATCATCTCAACCTGCGAAAAAGGACAGGTCGAGGACGTGGGCGCCATGCGCGGCATCAAGGCGGGATTGGACGCGATCAAGAACGCCAATCCGAATTTGGTGGACATCGCTGCCCGCGAGGTGTGGCGCTCGCGCAATCCGCAGAAGGTTGCCGATCCCATTCCCACGCGCGCCTGGACGTCGGCCGCCAAGCAGCGCATCGCGCTGATGAGGAAGCGCTCCAGCTTGCGCATCGGCATGCCGCGCGTGCTGAACATGTACCTCTACGCGCCGCTGTTTAGCGCGTATCTCGAGAGCCTGGGCCTGGAGCCCGAGAACCTGGTGTACTCCGAGTTCACCGGCCAGGACATGTACCGCGCCGGCGCGGGCCGCGGCGCCATCGATCCGTGCTTCCCGTCGAAGGTCGGCATCCCGCACGTTTACAACCTGATCTTCCAGAAGCACCAGAAGAAGCCGCTGGACGCCATCTTCTTCCCCATGATTGACACGCTGCATCAGCCGCTGAAGAACTGCAACGGCAGCAATGCCTGCCCCACCGTGACGGCCACGCCTAACTCGGTGAAGGCGGCCTTCATTAAGGAGAACGACGTCTTCAAGGAGAACGGCATTCAGTATTTCGATCCCATCCTGAACCTCGACGACAAGAAGCTGTTTACCTTGCAGATGTTTCAGACATGGGCGCCGATCCTGGGGCTCTCCGAAGAAGAGAACGAGCGCGCGGTCGAGGTTGGCTACAAAGCTTTTGAGGATTTCGACGCCGGCCTGCGCAAACGGGCTCGCGAGGTGCTCGACAGCCTGGAGCGCGAGAACCGCCTGGGCATCGTCATGCTGGGCCGCGTATATCACCATGATCCCGGCCTCAGCCACGAGATCATGGAGGAGTTCCAGAAGCTGGGCTATCCGGTGTTCTCGCAGAGCCTGCTGCCCACCGACGAAGACCTGCTTGACCGGCTCTTCGGCGAAGAGGTCCGCTCCGGCGCCATCACTCACGCGCTCGATATTCGCGACGTGTGGAAGAACGCCTACTCCGCCAGCACCAACCAGAAGATCTGGGCGGCGAAGTTTACCGCGCGTCACCCCAACCTGGTGGCTTTGGAGGTCAGCAACTTCAAGTGCGGACACGACGCGCCTATCTACAGCGTGATCGAGGACATCATCGAGAATTCTGGTACACCCTATTTCTCTTTCAAAGACCTCGACGAGAATAAGCCGACGGGGTCCATCAAAATCCGTGTGGAAACCATCGATTACTTCCTGAAGCGGTACCAGGAAACCTTAACGAAGAAGGCGGAAGCGGCGAAACAATTGGAACAGCAGCTCGCGGCGTACGAGCGTTCCTTGCGTATGCCGTTGACGCAGAAATCGCGTGCGCAGCAAGAGGTTCCGCTGGGATTCCCGCACGTAGCAGTTGAACGGGAACCTTTGACGGCGGCCGGAGACGATTAGAATGCCCCTGATGACCGACACCAAAAAAGTGATGTTCGAGATCTATCGTGAAGCCGATTTCAGCGGCCGCTACAAGGTGGTGTACTTCACGGAACTCGGAGAACACGACAAGGAAACCGAGATCCAGGAGGCCATGCGCGGGGAGCACGTTTTCGACGGCTTTCTGCTGCATCGCGAGCGCAACCAGGCCAAGCAGATCGTAGACGAAATCCTGGAGCGGCTAAACCGCGGCGAGGACGTTGACGAAACCACCATCGAGCAGAATCTGCAGCCGTATCTCGCCTGAGCTTACATTCCGACTATCTCTCCGCTGGATCCCAGAGGAATCAATTCCGTTTCCCGCTGGAGCTGTGCATGGGCACGATACGTATTTTAGGGTGGGAAAATGATCGCTCCTGAGGGGGTCGGTCCTGCCGCCCGTGAGACATGAAGTCGCGCGGCATGGTCGCCAAGGCGGCAAATGCGCCAACGAGGTTGCGTTTTGATTTTCTCAGGGCGAAATCTATCTCTTTTTCTTTTTCGCAGGCTTCTTGGCCGCGGCTTTCTTCGCAGCTGCCGCCTTCGCCGGCGCAGCTTTTTTGTTCGGTTTTACGGGTTTCTTGGAAGCCTTCGCGGGCACCGACTTCTTGGCTACCGCCTGCTTCGTTGATGCAGCCTTCTTCGCCGCAGGCTTGACGACAGGAGCCAGTACCGGCACCTTCTTCGCCTCCTGAGTCGGCGCGGCTTTCTTGGCCCCTGAAGCCGGTTTCGCCTCCGCAACTGGCGCGGCTATGGCAGGCGCCTGCGCGGGCGGGACGGCTGGCGTCTCCGTCGCTTTCGCTTTGCGTCCCCGCTTCGCCGGGGCTGGCGCTCCGCCGCCAGGTGCAATTTCTTTTGCAGCCGCTGCTTTGCCGCGTCCTCGCCTGGGCGCCGGTGGCGGCGGTGGCGGCGGCGGTTCATACGGCTTCAAGAAGGTCATGATCTCCGTGTGCGACCGCAGCTTGCCATCAAGCAGCAACAGGAAAGCCTCGTCCATCACCTTTTGATATTCCGGCAGTTGTGACGTAATTCGCAATTCCGCCATCTCCGGGAAGGGCAACTTCTCCTTCATCTGCCGCCATTTCGTGAAGAAGTTTTTCAGCTTCTGATCGACTGTCTGTTGCTTTGTGGTAAGGCTTAGAAACAGAATATTTTCCGCCGAGGCTTGTGACAGGACCTTCCACGTTCTCGAGGGTGTGCCCGCCTCCTTGCTGGTCAGTTTCTTCGCCAGATCGCGGGCCCCGCTTTCCAAGCGCTTCCACTTATCCACGAAATCGCGGCGAGGAATCATGCGCTGGATTTCGGAGGTGTCCTTGTCGCCCATGCGCCGGGTCAGGAAGTACATCACGATCGGTCCGGCTTCCACCGAGTAGCCGAGATCGTTCATCATCTGGCGCGTCTTCACCACCTGCCCCAGTTCGCTGGCGTCGACTTTGGCCATGCTCCAATGCGGATGCAGCACCTTCAGCCAGCCTTCTTTATCCAGGGCGCGCATGATGTGCACAGGATCGTCTTCGTGCGCCAGTTGCTCCAGTTCGTAACCCACGGCCCGCTTGCCGATATTCTCGATGTAGTTGTTCTCCTTGGCGGCGTCGTACCGCGCTTGTGCCCGCTCTTCCAGGGGCCAGTGGAAACGCGCGCTCAGACGTGTCGCCCTGATGAGCCGCACCGGTTCTTCCAGAAACGCGTAATTGTGCAGGACGCGAAGCACCTTGGCTTCAATGTCGGCGACCCCGTTGAAGGGATCGAGCAGCAATCCTCGCGACCCCGGATTCAGCGACAGGGCCATAGCGTTGACCGTGAAGTCGCGACGCCTTAGATCTTCATTGATGGTGGCAGCGGCGACGGTGGGAGGCTTGCCGGGTTGGTCATAGGTCTCGGCCCGAGTCATGTTCAACTCGGCCCTCACATTGCCCGGCATCAGCAGGTAAAGTATCCGCAGGTCTTCATCGACACCCTGCACCGATATGCCCGCCTTTTCCAGTTCCTTCTGCAGTTTAAGCGGATTACCCTGGATGCTGAGATCGATGTCGCGGATGGGAAATCCCGTGATGAGGTCCCGAATCGTGCCACCGGTGAGATACAGGTTCAGCCCCGCACGTAGGGCGATTTCCTGCACCAGGTTCACACCATTTTGTTGGTCCGGTGTGAGCCGGGTCTCCATGCTATAGATGTAGTCTGCCATCTAAATATATGTTTCTAAAGGCGAACTTCAACAATGAAGCGGTCCCGGCCAGAGGACGCCCGTATAGCAGGCCGCTTGAGTCGATGCTTCCTCCGCCGCGGAATCCGCACTCCTCCGTATCCAAAAAACCGGCTGAAAGACCATCCCTAACTCTGCAACTCACTCTTTCGACGCAACTTAAGGGATTCTTGGCATCCGGGGCACTGTAAAGCGAACAATAACACAAACGTTGACGATTTGGCTACAACGTAGCTTCCTGAGGGCACATTTTGCGCAAAAGTGCGACAATCGGCTGAGCGCTTCGATTGGGCCTATGGCTACCACGCACAAGAAAGTCATCGTCCGCAAGATGGACCGCGACACCATAAATGGTTACGTTGGCGCTGCGTTTATTGCTGACGGCAAGCTGGAGTTACTGAACACCGCCGGCAATGTAGTTTCCATCGAGCTGCGCGAGGTGAAAGGCGTTTATTTCGTTCGCGAATTCGGTGATTCGGAATCGCTCACCCGCAAGACCTTCGCTTCGCGGCCTCGCATGGAAGGACTGTGGGTCCGGTTGCGCTTCCGCGACAACGAGACCATTGAGGGCATGATGCCCAACGACCTGCTGCAGGAAGGGAGCGATGGCTTTTCGGTTATTCCGCCCGACACTCGCTCCAACACACAACGGATTTTTGTTCCCCGCTCTGCGCTGACTGAAATGACGGTCATCGGTGTCATCGGCGACAGAAAATCACAGCGCCGCGGCCGCCGTCCAGAAGACACACGTCAGGTACAGTTGTTCGGTTGAAGCGCTGGTCAGCGGCAACGTTCCGCGATGTCGAGATATGCCGACTATGAAACTTGCCGAAATCGCGTCTGCACTGGGCGCCACGCTGGAAAACGGAAATCCCGATGTCGAGATTACGGGCGTTGCCGGAATCGAAGAAGCCGGTCCTGGGCAGATTACCTTTGTCGCCAATCCCAAGTACGCGGCCGCCGCCAAGACCACTGCCGCCGCCGCCGTGATCGTTGCCGAGGACTTCCCTGCTATCGCGACCGGCATGTTGCGCAGCAAGAATCCCTACCTGGCGTTCGCCAAGGCGATCAGTCTTTTTTACCGGCCCCCGGTGTATGAAGCCGGTGTGCATCCGACAGCCGTGATCGCACCCACGGCCAGAATCGGCAAGCAGGCCCATGTTGCGGCCTACGTGGTGATCGACGAGGACGTCGAGATTGGCGATGATGCTGTGCTCTTGCCGCACGTGGTCATTTATCGCGGCGCGCGCATCGGCAACCATTTCTTCGCACATGCCCACGCGGTCGTGCGCGAAAACTGCGTCCTCGGCGACAACGTCATCCTGCAAAACGGCGCCATTGTCGGCTGTGACGGCTTCGGCTTTGCCCGCGACGGCGATCACTGGGAGAAAATCACCCAATCCGGCCCGGCGCTGTTGGACAGCGACGTGGAAGTGCAGGCGAACTCCTGCGTGGACCGTGCCAGCATTGGTGAAACCCGCATTGGGCGCGGGGTTAAGATCGACAACCTGGTGCAGGTGGGACATGGCTCCGCGGTCGCTGAGCACACGCTGCTGTGCTCCCAAGTTGGACTGGCCGGATCGACGGTGGTCGGTAAGAATGTCATCCTTGCCGGCCAAGTGGGCGTCGCCGGCCATTGCCATATTGGCGACGGTGTCGTGGTAACGGCCCAGAGCGGGACCCATGGAGACATTCCGGCAGGGACAATGGTCAGCGGATCGCCCGCCTTCGACCACAAACAATGGTTGCGAGCGGTCGGCATATTCAATAGACTCCCGGAGCTTGCAAAAGCGGTCCGGGCGATTATGGCTACCCGGAGCGACTCTGCGGCTGGAACAGACAAACCGTAATCTCGGCGCCAGCGCGCACTCGTCTGCGGGCCTTTTATCGGCATTAACGGCACACCGGGTTACCGGGAAGCCCTGAGGTGCTTCTAACTGCTAAGCGATGAGCGAAGACATCTCCAATCCGGTATTGTCGCAGGCGTCCGGTCCGCAGGCCGTGACCGTCACTCCCATCCGCGTGTTGCTGCTGGACGATCGCGAAGACAACCTGGTGCTGCGCTCGGCCATACTTCGGCAAAAGGGATACGAGGTAGTGACTTCCAGCTCGATTGAAGAGGCTGAAGCCAAGCTGCACGGCATCGATATTGCCGTTCTCGATTACCACCTGGGAGCCGGCAAATTCGGTACCGACGTGGCCGAGACGCTGCGCCGCAAACGTCCTCAGGTCCCGATCATCATTTTGTCAGCTACCCTGGAACGCAAGTTCGGCGGCATCGCCGACATGCACCTGCTCAAGGGATATAGCTCGGTGGATGACCTGGTATCCGCGCTCCGTTCCTTCGAGGCCAAGAAGCGCGGCCGCCCGGTCGTCGTGGATGCACGCGATTTTTACTATTCACGCATCTCGATGGCCATGGGCGACGACATTGTCCTGGAGATCCTGGATCGGGAAGGGACCTGGCAGTATGTGAACGACTACTTCGCGGCGATGAATGGACACAAGCGGGCTTGGTTTGTCGGCAGGAACCTGTTCGAGCAATTTCCGCAGATGGGTGACGAATGGCGCGACATCGTGTGCACCGTAGCCGACACCCGGGAAACCTACATTGACCGGCGCGGGTTTCAAGGCGCCTCTCATCTGCCGGTTCAGAGCCCGCACTGGAACTGGAACGTACTTATCTTTCCCATCAAGCTGCATGACGACCGCGATGGAGTGGTGCTCACGGCACGCCTGATCGAAAAGAAATGATTCCTGAGCCGTCTCCTGGGCGTCATTCTAGAAGGAGTAATAATGCAAAAACACAAACTCGGAAAAAGCAATCTGCAAGTGTCTGCAATCGGCCTGGGCTGCATGGGAATGAGCTTTTCCTACGGCCCGCCCAAAGACAAGCAGGAGATGACCTCTCTTCTCCGTGCCGCCGTGGAACGCGGCATCACATTCTTTGACACCGCCGAAGTGTACGGCCCGTTCTTGAACGAAGAGCTTGTGGGCGAAGCCCTCGCTCCGTTCCGCGGGCAGGTGGTGATCGCCACCAAATTTGGGTTCGACGTCAGTCCTAATTTCGATCCGCGCGGAATGAAAGGATCGCCGGGCCTGAACAGTCGGCCGGAGCACATCAAGGAGGCCGCCGAAGGCTCGCTGAAGCGGCTCAAGGTCGAGACGATCGATCTCCTCTATCAGCACCGGGTTGACCCGAACGTGCCGATCGAAGACGTTGCCGGCGCGGTGAAGGAACTGATTGAAGCAGGCAAGGTCAAGCACTTCGGACTTTCCGAGGCAGGCGCAAAAACGATTCGTCGCGCACACGCAGTCCAGCCGATCAGTGCTCTCCAGAGCGAATACTCGCTGTGGACGAGAGGCCCTGAAAAGGAAGTATTGCCGACTCTTGAAGAACTCGGAATTGGTTTCGTTCCCTATAGCCCCCTTGGTAGAGGCTTCCTCACCGGAAAGATGAGCGAGAACACTTCGTTCGACAGCTCCGACTTCCGCAGCAGCCTCCCTCGCTTCACGCAGGAGGCCCTCAAGGCAAATCAGGCCCTGATTAATCTGATCGCCAGCATCGGGGAACGGAAGAAGGCGACACCAGCTCAGATCGCACTCGCTTGGCTGCTGGCTCAAAAGCCCTGGATCGTTCCGATCCCAGGCACGACGAAGCTAAACCGCCTCGAAGAGAACATCGGAGCAGCCGCAGTCGAACTGACGCCCGACGNNTCTAAGCGGCAAGATGAAAACGAAGGCGCCGCCCCTACTTCAGCGCCGCTCCGCCGGTAATGCACTCTCGATGGTCTCAGCGACGGCCTTCATCAACGCATCTCGATCGGCATAGCTGCGCGGATCGATTGGCTGGTGAAACACCACAGCTACTCTTCCCGGCCGCAAGGCAAAGCGGCTCTTCGGCCATAGCTCATAGGTCCCCAGCAGAGTAACTGGAGCCACGAACACTCCCGCATCGATCGCCAGGTGAAAGGGCCCCTTCTTGAAGGGCAGCAGTCTGCCATCACGCGAACGCGTGCCTTCCGGAAAGATCAGCATGTGCAATCCCTGGCGCAACACCGCGGTGGCCGCATTCACGCTCTCGATAGCGGCCTCGCGATCGCTGCGATCCACCGGCACCAGAGACGCCATTTTCATGCCGGTGCCGAGGACGGGAATGCGGAAAAGCTCCTTCTTCACCAGCACCGAACAACGGCCCGGAATCGTGGGGAGCAGGACTGGCGGATCCAGGTTGGAAGTGTGGTTCGCCATGAAAATGTAGTTGCGCCCCGCCTCCAGGTTCTCCATCCCGCGAATTTCGATCTTCACCCCGACCAGGCGAACGCCGAATATCGCGAGCCGGTTCGATATGTTGTAAAGCGGGTTGATGTTGCCACTGATGAGCGCGTACAACAATAGCGCCGGGCCGACGATGAAAATCGACACGCCCCAGAACGTCAGCAGAACGAGTGCGCGGATCAAGGCGTCCCTCGGCTCTCATCGTCGCCCTCGATCCATGCTCTGCGATGAGCACGTTGCTCCGGGCTGACCGACGGTACGTCCTGAAGTTTATATGTCTGCTGCTCGCTCAGACCCAGTCGAAGCTTTACATTACGCTGGCCTTTTCGATTCTCAAGGCGAAGCTTCACGGTCGTTCCCGGCAGCATCTGCGAGAGCTGGTCGTCGAGTGAGGCGTCGGCAGGCTTTCCATCGATGGCAAGCACGCGGTCTCCAGCGGCGATCCCCGCCCGGTGGGCATCGCTGTTGGGATCAACCTGAGCGATTTCTGGTTGACCTCCGAGGTTCGCCGTGGTGGTGAACCCCGCCGATCCTACCGGCACAGTCTGGCTGACCAAATGCAGTCCTACAAACTGGAAAACATCATCGTAGGGGATCTCTTTCACTCCGGATACGTAGTCGCGAAAGAACTCGGCAAAGCTCTTCCCGGTGATTGCCTCCGCTGCCTGTTCGACACCCTGCGAATCGGGGAAGAAGAGATGCTGCTTGGCGTAGTGTTCATTCATCCATTGCAGCAAGTCGCGCAGCGACTTTTCTCCCTGCGTCATCTGACGAATGCGCAGATCTAGCAGGACGCCCAGAATCTCGCCCTTGTTGTAGTAACTGACGCTCCGCTCGGGCGAGCGATAGTACGCGTAGCCCTCAAACCAGGCGTCAAGACTTGAATCCTCCGCCGATTGCCAACGGTGCGCAGGACGCCGTTGTAACTCCGCAATTTCCTCTGCTACGTGCTGCAAATAAACTCTCTCATCGATCAACCCCGTGCGCGCTAGCAAAATGTTCCCCACCGTACTGGTTACGCCTTCGCTGAACCAGAGGGCGCGAGTATCGCTCTCGTGCTGGTAGTCGATTGGCTCCAACGACTGAGGCCGAATCCGCTTCACATTCCACAGATGGAAGAACTCATGTGCGCTTAAACTCGCCAGAGGCAGCAGGGACGCATGCATCCGGTCCGCGGCCACCTCGAGGGCAGTGCCGTAAGCGTGTTCCATCCCTCCGCCGCCGGGTCCATGCGGCAGGTGAAGAAGGAATGTGTATTCCTCGTAGGGGCGGTTCTGCATCCAGTCCACCGCCGCGTGGGTGATCCGGCCCAACACTTTGTCGAGCTTTGCCATGTCGTAGTCGGCTGGATCGCCATCTACCACAACGTGGTAGGTCGCGCCGTCCTGTTGAAACTCCGACTGGCCTAACATTCCAATTTCAGCCGGACTGTCGGCAAGCTCGTCATAGTTGTGGGCCACTCCGACCACCTGTTCGACCTTGCCTGGACCAGCGCCTCCCAGCACATGAACATCGCGCAGGCCCCAGGCGGCGGGAACATCCAGCAGCCGCAGGCTCACGGGCTCCGAGCGCAGGGAGGGAGCGTACATCAGCACCATCGCCCAATTGAAGAAACCCCGGTCCGCGCTCAGCGAGCTGCCGAAGGGACCGGGGACATCGAGGTGAATATCGTAGCTAACCACGACACAACCCGGCGGCGCCGTGATGGTCCACTCGCTGGTCGTGGTGTTGCGGACTTGCGCCGCGGCGCCGAAACTATCTTGCGCGCGTACATCTTCCACATTCGCAGCAAAGTTGCGCACCTGGTACAGCGCATTCCAGACCGGCATGGCAAGCGTGCGCGTTCCTTCCCCTTGCGGCAATCTGATGCTCACATGGGCAAGGTGTTCGGCAGGATCGGCCAGCGAGACGAAATACTCGGTGGGTTCAGGTTGAGCGCTGGCTGGGGAAGCGCAACTCACCGGCGTGGCTGCCCAGACGCGAGCGCCGCCGGAAAAGAAAACTCCGCAGACCAGTAACGCCATCGCGAGCACGGTAGCGCGCGGTCGCGTCACGCTGGCGTCGAGACCTCATGGAGGGCCCTGAGCCTCGCGGGCAGCTTCTCGTAGATTCCGGCGAATCCCCCGTTGGACAGGATGGCGACGACGTCTCCGGTTCGCAGCTCGGGCGCGATCGAATCCACGATCACATCTGCGGTTTCCAGCAGCCGCGCCGGCTTGCCCGACGCGCGCAACTTCGCAATCACTGCAGCGGCATCCAGTCGCTCATGCTCGGGAATGGCTTCCGACTTGAAAATGCCTGCTACTACCACTTCATCCGCCAAAGAAAGACTGCGCGCTAACTCGTCCTGGAAGACCTTGCGCCGGAGGGTGTTGGAACGGGGCTCGAGAATCGCCCATAGCCGCCGACCCGCATAACGTGTGCGCAGCGCCGTCAGCGTCTCCGCAATGGCGGTGGGGTGGTGGGCGAAATCGTCGATGATCGTGATCCCGTGGACTTCGGCTTTAACCTCGAGCCGTCGCTTCACGCTGCGAAAGGCGCGGAGCCCTTGCGCAATGGCGTCCACTCCAATGCCGTAGTTCGCCGCCAGGGCAGCCGCAGCAGTCGCGTTCAGCACGTTGTATTCGCCTGCCAGAGCAAAAGCGAATTCGCCCCATGGCTCCCCATCGCGCAACACGCGCCAACTTGTCAGATCAGGCGTGTATTTCACATCGGCAACTCGCCATTTCGATTGCTCACCGAATCCATAGCGCTCGACCCGGCAGAATGCGCGGCCCACGCATTGGTCAACGTTGGCATGACCGTCCCAAGCGACCAGCAGTCCACGACCTGGAATCAGGTTCACCAGGCGGGCAAACGCCGTCTTTATTTCGTCAAGATTCTTGTAGATATCGGCGTGGTCGAACTCAACCGACGTGAGGATGACGGCATCGGGAAAGTAGTGCAGAAACTTCGGTCCTTTGTCGAAGAACGCGGTGTCATACTCATCGCCTTCCAGGATGAACTCCGGTCCCGAGTCCAGGGCGAACGAGCTGCCAAAATTTTCCGGAATGCCCCCGATCAGAAAACTGGGCGCGCGTCCCGCGTGGTGAAAGAGCCAGGCCAAAAGGGACGCCGTGGTGGTCTTTCCGTGCGTGCCAGCCACTACCAGCCTCTCTCGCCCAACCAGGAATTCGTCGTGCAGCACCTGCGGCAGGGATGCGAAGGGGAGCCGGCGATCAAGTACGTGCTCCAATTCCGGGTTGCCGCGCGATATGGCGTTGCCCACCACGACCAGGTCAGGCTGCGGCTGCAAATTGCGCTCGCTAAATGGCTGGGAGACGGGAATGTTCAGCGACGCCAGAAAGTCCGACATCGGAGGATAAGCGGCATGGTCGGAACCGGTGACCTGAAAGCCACGCTGTTTGAGCATTCCGGCGAGCGATGCCATCGCCGTGCCGCAAATCCCAATCAGATGAACATGTTTCGGCTTCATGAGCGCGGCACTCGGACGGATGCAGGTTCAGGCTGCACGGCGGCGTCGATCTTCAGTGCGACTCTTTCTCCGACGTTGAGCGTCGCGCTCACACCAAATGGCAGCGTAAAACTTTTACCGGAAACGTGTCCGGATTTCAGCCCAAACGCGATCGGGACCTTAAACTCGCCAAGAATACGAACCACGAGATCATGAAGGGTTTCGTCGTTGGCGCGCCGTTGGCCGCAATCGAGCATCTCGCCAAAAATAATGCCCGCCACGCCCTCGAACTTTCCGGCCAGTTTCAACTGCATCAGCATGCGATCGATCTTGTACGGTTTTTCCCCGCGGTCCTCCAGAAAGAGAATCTTCCCCTCGGTGTGGATTTCATACGGTGTGCCGAGCGAAGTACAGAGCAACGACAGGCAGCCGCCGTAGAGCGTGCCCTCCGCATCACCTTCCAGCAGCGGCTGCACGTCATCAGGGATAAACGCCCGCGGGTAGGCCTTTCCGGACGACACCGCCGCTGACCATGCATCCAGATCAATACCGCCGGGCCGGGAAAAATCTCCCGCAACCATGGGCGCGTGGAAGGTGACCAGTCCGGTGCGGTCGCACAAGTAGGTAAGCAACATCGTCACATCGCTGCAGCCGGCAAAGATCTTCGGGTTGGCGCGGATGAGTTCCAGGTCAAGGTGCGGCAGCAGATAGGTGCAACCATAACCTCCGCGCGCGCAGAGGATGGCCCGCACCTCAGTTCGCTTAAACATCTCGTGCAATTCGCCGAGCCGCCGCTCCAGGGAGCCGGCAAAATAGAGGTCGCGTTCAAAGATCGAAGGTAGATAGAAAGGTTGGTAGCCCAAACGGCGCAGGGTGTCGCAACCGGCCTCGAAATCCTCCCGCCGAAACCCGCTTGCCGGCGCAACAATGCCGACCGTATCGCCCTGCTGCAAGGCGGGAGGACGTAGCCGCTCAGGTTGTGCGGAAGAGATCATTCGGATGGCTTATCTTAAACGAAAAACTCACCCCGGCAGAGTAGCGTCGCCGGACCGTACAGAAACACTTCCTTCTTCCATTCGACAGTTTGCACTCCGCCAGGACTATGCACGCGCACGGGCGACTTCACTTTGCCAGTGTGAATCGATGCCACGGCAGCGGCGCACGAACCGCTACCGGACGACATCGTTTCACCTACCCCGCGCTCGCAGAACCGCACCTCGATCTCGCTTTGATTGACTACTCTTACCAATTCAACATTCATCCCATACTTGAAGTCGTGATGAGTTGAAATTTGCCCCGCCACCGCCTGCCAGCCCAACTCAAACTCGGGCACGTAAACCACGAAATGAGGATTGCCCATGGAAACCGGAATGCCGGAAAACTCTCCGTCGGTAAGCTTGATGGAAAACTCATCCCCGACCTCCGGCTCGCCCATGGAACCGCGAAACTCGAAGCTGTTCCTCTCGTGCGCCGTCAGGTTACAGGTCTTCAGTCCGGCTCCCGTACGAATGACGACCGAACTGCGATGGTTCTCGGCGCAATACCATGCTGCCACGCAGCGCGTTCCATTGCCCGAAATCTCTGCCTCGGAACCATCGGCGTTCAGCAGCCGCACCCGCAGGTCCGCGTCGCTGGCGGGCAGCACCCATTCCACCCCGTCGGCGCCCACACCATTATGGCGATCGCAGATGCGCCGGCTGAAAGAGTAAATATCGCCAGGCGCGTGGGCAAAGTCGATGATCAGAAAATCGTTGCCGCAAGCGGTCGCCTTGACGAATGGAATGCTCGCCATGTCAGTTGGGCTCAATGGGCGGATTGTAACAAACGCCGAGATGTTCGGCTGTTGACTGCGAGTGTGCAGGGTCCGCATGTCACTGCCCGCCAGAAGGTAGCCGCACATTAATCCTTAGGTCGCCCGCGCTTGTAGATGGTGCAGCGCGGTTGGCCCGGAACCCTGATGGACAGCAGTTCCGTCAATTCCGCGCGCTGTGGTTGCACCGCCGCCCACACCGGATCGCCCTGGCAGGCAACCATATAGTCCGCATACCGCGCCGGATCGACAAGCGCCCCATCCCAATCAGGATGCTCCCCTTCGGAAATGACGCGCCGCCACGGAATCCCCGCCTGCTGCAACGCACCGGCGTGCTCGGCTCCGTACATGAGCAGCGTGGCCGAGTCCGGCAATTTCGCGAGAGAGTCGGCCAGCGCGTGTTCCATCACGCTGCGGCCGCGGGAATTCGCTTGCGCTTCCCGCAACGTGATTGGTGTTTGGCTGTAGACCGATGCATAGCTGCCCACTACAAGGCCAATCACGATCACTGCCGCCGCAATCCGCGCCCTCGATCGGTTCAACCGTTCCAGGATGAAGTCCATCGATACCGGGAGAAAAACTGCGAACACGGGCAGCAGTTCAAGCCCGTAGCGCACGTTGTAATAGGAGAAGGGGTACCACACCGGCAGATAAATGGGCACGCTGCCGTAAGCAATGGAAAGCCCATAGAACGGCAGTGGGAGCCAAAGGAGCAGGAACACCCCGTAGCGGCGGAACTTCCACGCTGCTGCAACCGTTCCAGCCAGGGCCAGCGCAAAAAGCGCCTGTCCCCAGAAGCCGGCTCCCACATTCAGCTTGGCCGATTTCAGAAAGTAGAGTGCGGCGGTGAACACATCATGCTGGCCGGGATACGGGGGCGCGCCGCGGGCCGTCGTACGCAGCACAATCGCCTTGGCCGAGTAAGGGCCATTGAGGAAATCAAGTCCATGCCCTGATACACAGTAGGTGTACAAAAACCAGTAAACGGGAACCAGCGCATTCAGCACAAGAAGTTCGATCAGCGATTTCGCCATCGACTTTCGCTGTGCGCTGTCCGCTACCCGCCGCCACCAGCGCGCGAAGACACACAGAACCACGACAACCACGATCACGGCAACAAACCAGCCGTCGTACCGCGTATAGGCCCCGCCGGCCAAAGTCATTCCGCAGGCTTCCAGCGCGCGCTCAGGCTTCATGTGCGCCGGCGTTACATGCGTGTCGATCGCCTGCGGCGACGTAGCACGCAGGAACTCGTCGAGATAGACCAACGTCCAGATGAAGAAGCCCAGAAAGATGGGCTCGTTCATCGCCGTGCTTTGCAGGTAGAGCAGGTTTGGATTGAGCGCGTAGATTGCTGCGGCGAAATAGGCGGCTAGGGCGGATGCTCGCCCTCTCACCAGGCGAAATATGCCCAGCGAGCCCACGATATAGGCGATCATACTGGGAATGGACCCAGCAACTCCGCTGCGCCACAGCGCCTCAATCCACACGAAGGGCAGCATCGCAATATGCTGCAGGGGGAGCCACACGGTGCCTAGTTGCCCGTATGACGTCAGCGGATGGCGGTTATCCACAACACGGCGTGCGATGTTGATGTGCGCCACGGCGTCGCCGTACAGCAATAGTTGCCGATGTGCGTAGTAGAAGAAAAGCGCTGCTATGGAGAGTCCGCCAAGAAGCAGCGTGAAACCTGCTTCACGGCGCTGTTGTTGATTGCGCTTCTTCAGGGTTGCTTGATCAGCTTTCACGGGGAATCGCTTGTCAGAAGAGGTTCGCCGCGGAATCTTGACCGTGCGCTGGCAAGAGTATCTGAGCCCGAAGCAGCAAAGAGCACTAGACGCATTCAGTCCCCGACCCGAACTATCTGCCCCGGCTGAATGCCGCGAAGCGCGGCAAGAGCGGCTGGGATGATCGGCGCCAGATCCTCGATCTGATTAGATCGTGCACCCAGCACAAGCAAGGCGATGTTGCGATCTGCAAGATTCTGCTCATACTCCATGCCCTGATCAATCGTCACCAGGACGTCGAATCCTTCCTCAGCCAACAATAGAAGCGCACCATTCTGGGTTCCGGACCATCCCATCTCCTGCACGGTTCGGCATTCATGTTCGGCGAGCAGCCGTTTTAGTGCACGTGGCAAGCACTCGTCAATCAGCAGTCTCATCTCGTCTGAGCAAGGACCAGCTCTTTAGCATGCTCCAGAGCGGCAATGGCGGCCTCGCGCGTCACCGACGGAAACTCTTCCAGAAACTCGCCGAGGGTATGGCCGCCTTCAAGATAATCGAGCAAGTTCTTGAAGGGCACACGTGTTCCGCGAAAAACGGGCACCCCGCCCAGGATTTCGGGGTCTCTCACGATGACGTCACCCGTATAAGCCATTAACGTCTCCAGTCGTAAATCTACCTTACTTTAGCCATTTTACCGTTGCGCGGGCCGGCATTACACATCGTGTGCAATTACTCAGTGCGAGAGAATCAGTCCAAATGCGTCAGCTCCCGAAACACCTCAAACCGTTTGTCGATCTCCTCGCGCGTGAGCGATTGCAGGCGCTCCGTGCCGAAGCGCTCCACCGAGAAAGAACCCATCACGCTTCCATAGAACATGGCGTGTTTGAGCACGCGGCGGCTCACTTCGCCCTGCGCGGCGATGTAGCCCATGAAGCCCCCGGCAAAACTGTCGCCGGCGCCGGTGGGATCGCGGACCTCGTCCAGCGGCAAGGCCGGAGCGCGAAACGGATGATGCCCTCCGGCGAATTCCCCATCGCGAAAGAAAATGGTGGCGCCATACTCGCCATGCTTGATAACCAACGCGCGCGGGCCCAGTTCCAGCACCTTGCGCGCGGCCCGCGGCAGACTGCTGTCGCCCGCCAGCATCTTGGCCTCCGTGTCGTTGATCAGCAGCACGTCAACTCGCTTCAGCATCTCGCCCAGCTTCTCCCGGTGCCCGCTGATCCAGAAGTTCATGGTGTCGCCGCCCACCAGCTTCACGTTCTGCATGGCGTCGCGCACCCGCGTCTGCAGCGTGGGATCGATATTCGCTAGAAACAGGAAGTCTGAGTCGTTGTATTCGGCTGGGATTTGCGGCTGAAAGCTTTCGAAAACGTTCAACTCCGTATTCAGCGTTTTCGCTTCGTTGACGTTTTCGCCATACTCGCCGGACCAATGAAAGGTCTTGCCTTTCGCGTGCTGGATTCCGCGCGTATCGACTCCGCGGCTGGTCATCACGGCTTCGTTCTCGGCGGTAAAATCTTCGCCCACCACCGCGATCCCCCGCACATCGGTGAAATAGCTGGCCGAAAGCGAGAAATAGGTCGCCGCACCACC
>PLYW01000068.1 GCA_003151875.1 Acidobacteriaceae bacterium | reverse complement strand
CTTCGCATTTCCAGGATTGCAGAATTGTAATCGCCAGGCTTGCGGAGCTGCCAAAGCCAAACAAACCCACGCGCTCACCGTGTTCGACACCCGCAACCCGCAAACTCCGAAAGCCGATGATGCCGGCGCACAGCAAAGGGGCAACATGCACGTCATCCAAGCCCGCAGGCAGCGGAAAGGCGAAGTCCGCGCGCACGAGCACATACTCCGCATAGCCTCCGTTTACCGTATACCCAGTGAATATAGGTTGATCACAGAGGTTTTCCATTCCGTGACGACAATACCAGCAATCGCCATCTGCGCCTCCCATCCATGAAACACCGACTCTCGTGCCGACCGGAAACTCCGCCGTCGCGCCCTCGACCACCTCTCCCACAATTTGGTGGCCAGGAATGAGTCGCGGTCGGACTGTTGGTAGATCCCCTTCCACTATGTGCAGGTCCGTACGGCAAACTCCACAAGCCACGACTCGAAGCAGCAGGTACTCATCTTGGAGCTGTGGACGCGGGACATCCTCGATGTTAAGAAACGCCCTCGGTGCGTTGTGAGCTGAAGTAAATACGGCAGCTTTCATCATCTCTCTGTTCCAGGAACTCAAACCACTTGTGCTGCTGGGCTACATTTATGGTTCGAGTTTTGGGGTTGAGCTGAAGTTTAGTACTTGGGCCACGGACCTGGCGATCATCACTTCCTCATCAGTTCGGATGATTCTCACTTTGACATGACCGGTGTCTGGGGAAATCAGTGGCGCATTTTCCGCATTGCGCGTTTTGTCGATTTCGATACCAAGAAATCCTAGCCCATCGCAGATCCGCTCTCGGACAGGGGCTGCGTTCTCGCCGATCCCGCCGGCAAACACCAGGGTTTGCACGCCGCCCAGTGCCGCCGCGAACGCGCCGATCCACTTTTTGACTTGGTAGCAGAACAGCGCTACCGCTTCCGCCGACCGGACATCTGCGGCTTCGCGCGAGAGCAGGTCGCTCATGTCGGAACTGGTCTCGGAGATGCCGAGGAGCCCGGATTGAAAATTCACCATCTCATTGAACTGCTTCGCGGTCATTTTCTCCGTGCGTGCCAGGTACCACACCAATCCGGGATCAAGGTCGCCGGAGCGGGTGCTCATCGGCACGCCGGCGGTCGGAGTGAAACTCATGCTTGTGTCGATGGATTTGCCGTTACGCACCGCCGCCAGGCTCGCCCCATTGCCCAAGTGGGCGAGGATTACTCGGCCTTGCGCCACATCCGGTCCAGCGCGACTCATAGTCGTGGGATAGTCATGAGCCTTCCGTCGTTCCCGGAACGGAGGACACGTGAACTCTACGCTTCCCTTCGGTCCTGTTTTCTTGTGAGATAGCGTTTCCGGGACCTGTGGCGCGGAGAATCCGGGTCTTTAGTAATGTCAGCTAGACTAGTATTCTCCAGAATACGGGCGGCTCCGTCTCTCACATCCAAGAACACCTGGTAGAGCGCGCGGTGGTCAGCGTCCCTCGCAATCAGAACTCGAAGTTGATCCGCGTCCCCGAATGGCGCGAGCGGCCCGTCAATCAGGCGAATGACTTCACTGAGCCGAATCTCGGACGGCGGACGGCGGAGCTGGTAGCCTCCTTTTGCGCCACGCACGCTTTCGACAATGCGAGCGTTCTTCAATTCAAGCAGAATTAGCTCAAGAAACTTCCCAGGCACATCCGCCTCAGAAGCGATGTCCCGAATTTTGATGGGTCCTTGTTGGTATCGCCGTGCGAGCGTCATCATCGCCTGCAATGCGTACAGTCCTTTTTGAGAGATTTTCAATCCCGCCTCATCGTTGCAATCGGTAACGCTTTCAGATCACTGTCCTTTAAACAACTCACGCTGCTTTCCCAGTGTTATTTAGCTCACGATCTCACCCGCTGCTTTACGCGCGGTGTGCCGATCTACCCTCGGGCAGCGCGTATCTGATCTCTCTCGTGGAACAAGCTGTAGATCAGAGCCAGCAAGGCCACAGCCGTAAAGAGAAGATACATCCGGTCTCGCTCCATCGTGAATTGCACGATGGACACAATCAATACTGCAAGAAATAAGACTCGCTTCATTTCAACCTCCGACGAATCCGTTCAGCGGCTCGCTTCAGTAGCATCCCGGCGCAATGCATCCAACTAGGGGACACTGCGCAAAGAAATCTAACTCAGGGTGCGGGTACGAGAAGAGTCTCAGCAGGACGGGGGAGGTCGATCAAAAAGACGCTGTTGCAGCAGGGCGCTTGGGAACCCATCGGGATGTGCCGCGGAAATATGGAAAGGACGGACGTGCGGAATCGCAGTCGGCAGGACGGGAACAACCCAAGGTTGGGCATCCCGCTCCAAGTGCTGTCGCATCCCCTGAGCGGAACAGGCCGATGCAGTAGCGGAATGCGAGATCTGCAGACGGAACGTGCGCGTTCCGACGTTTACGGCTAGAACAGAAATGACGAGGCCGACCAAGAAAAGTCGGCGACGGGAAACTATCCAGGGGCCAGGGTCCGAATTAAGACCATTCGCCATTTTGAAGCCAAATTACAAAATCACTATATCGCAAGTCCCGTCTTCTCGCGTGTAACTTGTGTTCGTTCACGGAACTCAATGCGCCGGGTCGACCGGGGTAGTGCCGCGATGGGAAGTCCCATGCAGGAGAATAATGCAAAAACGGCATCATTTCAGGCTTTCCTCATCCCGCCGCCCGGGTGGTACGGAAGGGGTCGAATTTCGAGAGCCTTTTATGCGGCCTTTCGCCCCCCTGTTTCGGGGGCAGGTCGCTAGCCTGCATCTATACGTTTTGAAACAAGGACAATCGCGCTTGTCCATGTCGGGTCTTGTTGCAGTAGCCACTTGAACAGCGCCAGAAGATCCTTGGCGGAATCTCTAATACCGCCATTTGAGCACTCCCATTGTTATTTCTTCGCAGGGGCCGATTTCGGAATCTTCAACCTGCCAACCGCCGAACACGATCGTACGTCCCTTTACGCGAGCCTTGGCCGAATACTCGTCGTAGTAACTTAACAGAAAGAGGGCATTCTTCGCCTGGAGAATGTAGTTGGCCTGAGAGCCATTCCCTGAATTGAGTATTACGGACCAGGCTCGCTGAGAGACAGGGTTCGCTTTTCATTGATTTCCTCGTGATCCGCTCATCCGGTTGTTGTCGAAAAATAGCCTTTCACTCGGAACCAGTTAATGAGCGTGACGGTCCGTCACTCAGCGGACCAAGAGGGCAGCTGCTCAAATCAGTGCCTTTTTTGACCGGCGAAAGATCAGACCAAAGGGCTTGACGACGATTGTGGTTTCCACGCCTTTCACCTGCCCGGTTGTAAGTACACCAGCGCGAATATGAATATCGTTCCCACAAGCGTGGCAATGCCAAAACAAAGGATGAGCCATTGACGGGTACTGAGCGGTAACTTTCTCCTGCGATGCCTGCGAATGAATAATGCGTTGTGTTTCCTCCTTACGACTTGTCGAAAGAACGAACCGATCACGTCAGATTCCCGTTGTCTCGTACGTCAAAATTGCCAAGCTCAGGCGGTAGTCATATCCGGCCTGGGCGTAGCTGATTTCAGCCTGCGTTTGTTGAAGCTGTGCCTGGCTGAGCTCAACAATTGAGCCGAGACCCAAGTTGTAGCGAGACTGCGCAAGACTCAGCGCCAAGTTGGCCTGCTGCAACAACTGCTGCGTAACCGCCAGCCGCTGATAGGCTGTGTTCGCATTCAGCCAGCTAGTGCGAACGTCGCGCGAAATGAGGTTACGCATGTCCAGAAGCCGTTCTTGGGTTACTTGTGCTCGGAGATTCGCCTCGCGGGCTCTCGCTGTATAAAGAAAGCCGTTGAAGAGTGGGATCTCGACATTTGCGCCGACCGCGCCGTAGGTGTTGTTCCAAGCGTTAGGACTCGGAGCCACAGCGGCATTTCCTACAGGCGTGTCTCCGACCGCCCCCAGGGCGCGGACGCTGGGAAAGAGTAAGTCTCGTTCTGCGGTTTGAAATTTCCTGGCAGACTGATACTGGAACTGTAGCGAAAGTATTTCCGGCCGCGCGGCAAAGGCCTGGGAAATCAGATCATTTACGTTACCCGGCGGAGGAGTCAACGGGTTCGCTTCCTCGACCAGCTGAAACTCCTGCAGGCTTGGAAAACCGAGGACCATAGACAGCGTAGCGAAGGCGGCGTTCTCGTTGTTTTGCGCGTCCAGCAGCAGAAGTTTGGCTTGCGCCAGATTGACGCTTGCAAAACTGAAATCCAGTTCGGATTTCAGTTTGCTCTTGAAAAGCGCTTCCACCTGATTAGTGACGGTCTGGCGTTCATTCACGGTTTGCTGCGCGACCGTTAGCACGGCGTGGGCTTGCAGCGCGTTGTAAAACGCTTTGTTCACAGCAAGAAGGATTTGCTCCTTGGTGGCCACGGCGTTCTGGTTCTCCGCCTTGGCTGCATAGTTTGCGCTGGAGATCAGATTGGTGGTGCGTCCGAAGTCGGTAATCAGTTGCGTGACCATGACGCCGGCAGCGGCCCGTTCGTAAATGAGCGGATTGTTGAGCGCGCCCGCAGTAATGCGGCTGCCGGACTGCGCATCTACGCCGGTAAGGTCGCCCGTGGCGGTAGGCCACAAGTTCGACTTCACCTCCCGCGTGACTTGCTGGGAAGCGAGAGCGAGCAGCCGGGCAACGGAAATCTGTGGATTACTTTTTACCGCGAATGCCTCCGCCTGCTGCAAGGTCAGAGACATTGGCGTGCCAGCGGTCTGCGGAGCCGAGGAGGTCGGCGCATTAGCCGGCGGGCTCGAGGTATTTTGGGCCGAACCCGTGTGCGGCACCGGGGCCGGCGGCAGACTCTGCGCGGTCTGCGGATTGATGGACACTTGCGCAAAACTAAGCGAGTGCAAGATCAGGAACAGCACGACTGGGATGGTTTTTGCTTTCGTTCCGTAGGTTCGCCTGAATCTGTCATTCCGAGGAGCGAAGGCGACGAGGAGTCTTGGTTCTTGCCGGCCACGAGAAGAACCTAGATCCCTCGCTTTGCTCAGGATGACAAGCGGGAAGCGTTGTTTCATTCTGCCGGCTCCCCTAGCAGAGGCTGTGCGGCCTGCTCCGTACGTCGGCCATAAACCAACAAGTACGCCGCGGGCACGATAAAGATGGTCAAAAGAACCGACGAAGTGAGTCCTCCGATGATGGCGCGTGCCATGGGCGTATACTGCTCCGCTCCCGTGCCCAATTTCAGTGCCAGGGGAATCATGCCGATGATGGTAGCCAGTGAAGTCATCAAAATCGGCCGCAGGCGCACCCGGCACGCGGTAATGACCGCGTCGGCTGGGGACAATCCTTGCCGCTCCAGGTTGTGAGCGAAGTCAACAATCAGAATGCTGTTCGAGTCCGCGATGCCCACCAGCATCAGCACGCCCATCAGCGACATGACATTCAGCGTGGTTCCGGTAAGGAGCAGGATAAGAATCACGCCGGTGATGCCCGACGGTATGGCCAGGAGGATGATGAAGGGATCGATAAAGGAGGCAAACTGCGCCATCAGGATCAGGTAAACCAGCACGATCGCCAGCAGCAGTCCGACACCGAAGCTGAAAAACGACTGGTGCATGGCCTTCACCGAGCCGCGCATCTCCACCCGTGTGTTGGGCGGCATCTTGGTGTTGTCGATGATCTTCTGCACCTGGCTGGCAAGCGAGCCCAGGTCCTCGCCTTTGGGCGAAACATAAACGTCGATCTTGCGGAAGAGCTGATAGTGGTCCACTTCGGTCGGAGTGTTGATCATCTTGATGTCGGCCACGTTTTCCAGCATGGTGGTGCTGCTGTTGTCCTTGGCGTGCAACGGAATCTGCTTAAAATCGTCCATGGTCATCGAGTCGAGCTGATGGTTGGTGTACTGCACGGTGAGGAAGTAGTTGTTGCCGCTGTGGGGATCGACCCAGTAACTGGGAGCAATCATGCCGTTTGAGGTCAGCGCGGTCACCACGTTATCGACAACATCGGTAGCGGTAAGCCCCAGCCGCGCCGCCATTTCCCGGCGCACATCGAGTTCGATGCCGGGATAATCCAGGTCCTGCGGGATCAGCACGTCGCTCACGTCCTTCAGCTGTCGCACTTTCGCCGCCATCTCGCTGGCGGCGGCATAAGCCGCGTGCTGATTGTTGCCGCTCACCTGGATGTCGATAGGCGCCGGCATTCCCATGTTGACCACCGAATCCACCAGCCCTCCGGTTTGAAAGTAGGTGGAGAGTTCAGGCAGATCGGAGTCCAGCTTCCGCCGCACCCGGTCCATATAAGCGAAGGTGCTGACCTTGTGCTCCTGGTTCAAGCTCACCTGCACGAAGGCGGTGTGCTGGGCGGAGTTGCTGGTGTAGATGGCGGACAAGTCGGGCGTCATTCCGATGTTGGAAACGATCATCTGCAGATCATCTTTGCCGATGACCTCGCGGATGTCGTTCTCCACCCTGGCGATGTACTGGTTGGTCACCTCCAGCCGGGAGCCCGGAGGCGCCTTCACGTTGATGACAAACTGGCCGGGGTCAGTGCGCGGGAAAAAGGCAACACCCAGCAGCGGAAACAGGGCCAGACTCACCACAAAGCTGCCCATGATGAGGAGCACGGTGGCTGCCGGGCGCTCCAGCGCTTTGGCAACGGCAGTGTCGTACCTGCCCAACATGCGGTTGTAGCGATGATTGAAGCCGGCAACGAATTTTCCGAACCTTGACTTGGTTTCCTGGTGTCCGCCATGCCCATGTGCCGTCTTGATGAACTTCGCGCAGAACAGGGGCACAACCGTCATCGCCACGAGGTAGGACGCAGCCAGGGCCAGTACCACGCCGAGCGCCAAGGCAGTGAACAGGTACTTGCTGACGCCGTATAGGAAAATGACGGGGAAGAAAACAATCGCGGTGGTGAACGTGGCCGCCAACACCGCAAGTTGGACCTCCTGGCCGCCGCGTTCGGCCGCGCTGACGGCGTCCTCGCCCTCCTCCATGTGACGGAAGATGTTCTCCAGCACCACCACGGAGTTGTCGATCAGTCGCGAGAGCACCAAGGCGAGTCCGCCCAGCACCATGGTATTGATCGTCCCACCAAAAACGTTCAGCAGAAGGAACGCCGCCAGGCAGGAGACGGGAATCGAGATCAATACCGAGATAGTGCCGCGCGCCGAGCCTAGGAAAATCAGGATCATCACCGCCGTCAGTATCAGACCTATGCCGCCTTCGCGCAGCACATTGGTCACCGCGATCTTCACGTATTGCGACTGGTCGAAGACCACATTGGCTTTCAGGGAAGACGGGATGTCCAGCAGATGCTTAACCCGGTCGCGCACTCCGTCCACAATCGAGATGGTGTTGCTGTTGCCGCCCTGCTTCAGGATGGGCAGATACACCGACTTCTGGCCGTCCACGCGAACGATGTTGTACTGAATCGCCGACGAGTCTTCGGCGTGCCCGATGTCGCCGAAGCGAAGCACGCCATTGCCGATGGCCTTCAGCGGCACATCGTTCATCTGGGCGATGTTTGGGAGTTGAGCGTTGCTGTAGATGTTGTAGTCCTTGGGGCCGATGCGAACGTCGCCCGCAGGCAAAATCTTGTTGGAATTGTTGATGACATCGACCACGTCCATGGGGCTCATTTGCGCCGCCTCCAGCTTCACCGGATCGACGTAAAACTGGATCTGGCGATACTTGCCGCCATAAGGCTGTGGCACCGAGGCCCCCGGCACATTGGCAATCTGGTTGCGCACGTTGAACTGTCCCTGGTCGTGCAAATCGGTTTCGTTGAGCCCCTGTCCCTTCAGGGTCACAAGACAAACCGGCAGGCTGGAGGCATCGAATTTCAGCACCACGGGAGGCAGCGTTCCCTGCGGCAAGCGTCGCAGATCGGCCATGGCCAGGTTGGCAATTTCACTGGCGGCGGCATCGGCGTCGGTACCCGGCTGGAAGTACACCTTGATCAGGCTCACCCCGGTCAGCGAGCGCGATTCGATGTGATCGATATTGCTACCCAGGGTGAAGAAGCGTTCAAAGGTATCGGTGATGTTGGCCTCGATCTGCTGCGGAGGCATGCCGCCATAGAACGTGGCCACCACGACCACCGGAATGTCGATGGGAGGAAAGAGATCGACTGGCATGCGGTAAACCGTGACCACGCCGACCACGATGATGGCGAGGCACAGCATAAGAATGAAGAACGGATACTTGATCGCAAAACTAGGCATTGGCGATTACTCCGAATCCGCGCTGTTGGCGGTGAACACCGCCTCTTTCGGCCGCACGAGCTCGCGTGGCTGATAGCTTCCCAGGTTGCCGACGATGACGCGCTCGCCCGGAGCAAGGCCAGCTACGACCTCGACGTTGTTGGAGCTTTGCACTCCCAGTTGAACTTCGCGAGACTCGACCCGGTTCTGCGGGTCCACCACCAGCACCTTCACCTTGTTCGGCTCGCGCTGAATGGCATTCACCGGAACGGTGAGGACATCCTTCCTGCTGTCGGAGGCCAGCACCACGTCCGCATACATTCCGGGCTGCAGACGATAGGTGGGATTGGGCACGTCGATCTCCACCTGCATGGTGCGCGTGGAGGGATCGAGGGCGTTGGTGAAGCGCGTGACCTTGCCGGTGAAACGCTCGCCGGTGGCCTGGACCTTCACGTCAGCGGAATCGCCGTCGCGGACCTTGGCGGCAATCGACTCCGGAACCGGGATGCGCAAACGCAGCAGATTGATTTGCGCCACCGTGACCACCGGCAGGCCGCTGGTATTGGAGGTTCCCGCCTGCACCAGGGACCCTGTATCGGAGAAACGCCAAGTCACGACGCCGTCATAGGGCGCAACGATCCGCGTGTAGTCGGACAAGGCGGAATAGTGCTGCTGGTTGGCCTTGGCGACTTCCAACTGCTGCCGCGCCGCGGCCAAGGCTGATTTGGCGGCGTCTACTTGCGCCCCGGAAGCCCGGTCCCTGGCGTTAGCATCGTCCAGCTCTTGCTGCGCGATCAGGCCCGGCCGAGCTTTGTCGGTGTTCACCAGCCGGTCGGCGTTGGCGTGTAACGCTACGTGGTCAGCCTCGGCCCGGGCCACGTCGCTCTTGGAGCGTTCAATCTCTTCCTCCGCGTGATGCACGGCCGCTTTCGCTTCGTCCACCTGCGCCACCAGCTCAGGAACTTCCAAAACCGCCAGCACCTGTCCGGTGTGCACGCGATCGCCGATGTCCACGTAGATGTTCTTGATGTAGCCCGCCACCTTGGCGTGCAGTTCGACATTCTGGTAAGGCAGGAATTGACCTGCAATGGAGAACGAGTTGGCGATGTCAGCCCGCTTCACGTCAGCGACGGCCGCAAATGGTACGTTATCGCCTGACAGCGCGCTGGCTCGGTCCGCTTTTCCATGGGACGAGCTGCCCGCGCGCACCCGCCCGACCTGCCAGACCGCAACGATCAGACAAAACAAAATCGCGCCGAACACAAGCAGCGTGTTTCGACGAATCGTCATGACTTACCTCGAATTCGTTTGCACTGAATTTGCCAACTGGGTATTCACGATTGACGTGCCTACCCAGACCGGGAACCCAATCAAGAATCGGGCTTATTAGGAAGATATTTGGCTAATTATCGAACCGGGGGAGGGCGAAGACAACGACGCCAGTGCAACAGACTGAGTCGGACTGGGGCGGGAGCCCGGAAAAGGGTCTGAACGGCACCCTTACGATGCAGATATAGATAGTGGATCAAGAGAATCGCAAACCAGACCAGCCAGGTGCCAGACGGAGCGGTGGGCTCGACTTCCGCCCTTTGCCCGCTGAGCCACATCTTCGCAGAGGTCGAAGCCGTTGCTTTAACGCCGGGAACCCCGCCATATACCCCAACTTTTGCGTGAAAGGCAAACAGGAACACCACGGCGGCGGCGAGCGTTATCAACAGCATTCGCCACTTTTCTCTAAGATGTAGTGTTCGAGGACTCACAGACAACGGCACCCCACCACACCATACTAGACGCAAAAACTCGGGCCTGGAAAGCGAGTTGCCCTAAAGAATCAACTTTTGCCTAATGCTCTCCAGCGAAACCATTGAATAGAAATGAATTATCGCAATTCGCGAGATTTTGTCAATGATTCCCCGCAAAATCAATTTTCGCCACGACCGCAATCAATTGAAAGCTCCAGCGACTAGACTGTTGGTAGCGCATCCTGTGGTGCAATCATATTTCTGAAGGTAATTCTTATGGCTAATGGGAACCCCAAGAAAGGCGTCATCGGAATCCTGACAGGCGGTGGTGATGTGCCGGGCTTGAACCCGGCCATCCGGGCGGTGACGATCAGGGCCATCCGTGAAGGCTATGAAGTTATCGGCTTGCGGCGAGGCTGGGCCAGTCTTGTGGACATGGTCCGCGAGGAAGATTACGACAACAGCGACAACTTTC
>PLYW01000205.1 GCA_003151875.1 Acidobacteriaceae bacterium | reverse complement strand
CTTCGGGCCGCATGGCAAAGCGCTCATCAACCTCAAGCAAGCGCAGGTTGTCGGTGCCAATTCCGGCAACCATGGCGGTCTTCTCGATGGACGAGTGGGCCTGGTTGGAGGTATAGGCCACCAGTTTGCCGTCGCCGCCGCGGCGATTGCTGCGATAGTTCGTAGCACGTTCGCGAGCGGCCAGCATCGCGCACAAGGACGCGCTGGAAGCGGTGTCCTGGATCACCCCGCCGCCGCTGCCGCTGCTGGACGATAGGAACTTTTGCGGTAGTCCAAGCATAGCTACCAGCCAATCGAGCACGTGCGATTCTAATTCCGTGCATGCCGGACTGGTGGCCCATAACATTCCCTGTACTCCCAAAGCGGAAGAGAGCAGGTCGCCCAAAATCGACGGTGCGGAAGCATTAGCGGGAAAATAGGCAAAGAAATTCGGCGACTGCCAGTGCGTAACTCCGGGCAGAATTACCTTATTCATATCTTGCAGAATAGCGTCGAAGCTTTCGCCTTCGGGGGGAGCTTCAGCGGGAAGGGCTTGCCGGATTTGGCCCGGCTCTACCTGGGAAAGCACGGGCAGGGTCTCAATGCGCTCATAATAGTCGGCAATCCAATCCACCACGGCCCGTCCATGCTGGCGAAACTGCTGCGGCGTCATGTGGTAGCTCTTTTCTGACGGCATAAGGACCTTCGCGGACTGTCCTGATTTGGTCCGCTGCATAAAAGAAGGCACGAATAGCTAAGTATATGGCGGCCTGGTTGTGCTATTCGGGTCGATCTTTTGCTCGCCGCAGGGCTGCTCTACCCAAGCTACAACCACTCTGTAACTGCTCTGGCCATCGCGCCCTTCCGGCCGCCTGGCGCCGCAGACTACCACTCTGGCCATTCATGGTTGCTAATCTGTAGTGTAAACCACCAGTATCGCTGCTACACTATCTCGGGGTTGTAATAGTTCGAAAGGAGAAGTATGGATATTCAGAACATATTGGCAGACCTAAAAAGAGAACGTGAAAATCTCGACCGGGCTATTGCTGCATTGGAAGGGCTGGGTACTCAGACGCGCCGTCGGGGAAGACCGGCAGGCAGCCATCAGGCCGCGGCCACCCCAAAACGCAAACGCCGCCACATGAGCGCCGCCTCTCGCAAACGCATTTCTGAGATGATGAAGCAACGTTGGGCGGAGCGGAAGAGGAAGGCGCGGTAGGAGAAGGGCGGATGCCGCCCGAACCGCGCATTTCGTCTTGTTATTAGATATGCCACTCGTTGCTGAGTGGCATATTCATGCTTGCGGGATTATTGATTAATCTATGACCGGTGCGGGCAGACCATGGCCTCCTCGCACAAAGGCGCTCCCGGGAGGAGCGCCTTTGTAACAGCGAAGAGAATAAACCTACCAGGCTGTGAGTTTCATTTTGTCCACCCAGACAGAGTAGTTCTGCTGGTTATAATCTCCGTCAAGCTGGACAGCGGTATTCAACTCAGATCCGCTTGCGTGATAGGTATTGAACGTACGATTGATGTATCTCAGGTTGCCGTTGAGTTTGACTGAGATAAAGGTGGTCTGGTTGCTGTTGCGCTGGAACTCCAGCACGAGATGGTTCCACTGGTAGGCCGGAGGGGCCGAGCACCCGATACCGGTAGTCACCCAGCGGTGATTCGCAGTGTCCCAGACATCCCATTGGTGCGAACCCCGGATATCGCACTGCGTGCCAAAGATGAACTTGCGGTTATTCGTGGACTGGTTCACGTCGAACTCTAGCGCTTGCGCCGCGCCCGGGTTGCGTATGTAAAAGTACAGATCGTAGACGAAGTGGGAAGCGCCAGACACGGGTGTCAGCTGTTTCCACCAGATGGCGTTATGGTAGGGGGAGCCCCCGCCAAGCCAGTACTGGGTAGAATTCCCTGTCAGGGAAGGACTACTGATGTGTTGTGTCATGGAGTGTGGTGTAGATCCGCTACCGGCGCAGGTGCTGCAGGTCTGCCAGCCCGACATGGCCTGGATCATGGAGTCAGTCACGGTGGCCGGGGAAAACGTGGTCAATGCGCATACGAACGCTACGATCCCAAATACATACTTCAAAACCTATCCTCCAAAGAATTGACGTCGATGATGTTCTTATCGTTACAGACTACGCAGAACACACATCGGAGGGAAGAGGCGATTGGCTTAGAACAGCGCATGTTTTGGCCTTAGTGAGAACTACGGGCGATTGCTTAGTCCCTTGCCAAGGGCGCAGTAAAAACGGCCCGCCGCACCGGCTTGCAAGGGCACGGCTGGGCCGGACCGTTCTAGCCCGCATTGCGCCGCGGGACTAATCCTGCCCGCAAGTTGCCAAGACTGCGGAGCAGGACGCCACTGGGTGCGCAACGGCATACCGCTTGGGACCGCGCTTGCGCACCAGCAGCACGCGGATGCGCTCCAGCAGTTCCATGGGAGCGAACTCGCCTTTCGGCAGCCAGCCGTCGGCCAGGCTGTCTTCCGCGCAACAATTGACCGAGCCCGAAAACAGCAGGGCCGGGGTATGCGGCGAAATCGCCTTGATCTGGTCAATCAGTTTTGCGCCGCTGAGCTTGGGCATCATGAGGTCGGCCAGCACCAGATCGATTCCGCCACCCCGCATCCTTTCCAGGGCATGTTCAGGGTCGGTACAAGTGAAGACACGATAGCCGCGGGTTTCGAGCAAAACTTTTCGAATGGAGAGAGCCCGTTCGTCGTCGTCCACGCAAAGGATGGTGCGCTTGGGTTTCATAAACCTCGTTGGGCCTTTTCGGGAGTGCCACGCGTGCCGGGCAAACCTGTTGGCCGGCGCAAGGCAATCATGAAGTGGCTTCTTATAATTTTTTCGCCAGAGCAGTTAGCGTGTCCGGATGGTACGACCGTTGACTGTGCTGCACAAGTATTGCGAAGGTCAATTGTGCAGAAAATCTTTGGGCCGCAGGAAAAAACCAAACCGCACCACGCAAGGTGAATTGCATTTCGGTGATCGGTTGAAAACCCTTGGCTGGAGCGGCCCTTCGGCGTGCACAGGTTATCCGCAGAAAATTCACATCGTTACTTCGCCGTCAACTACCTGCACTACGTGACCTCCAACGCGCACATTGGTGACAGCGTCGCCCGACTTTCCGGCCCGGATGTAAATGAAACTCGGACGCCGCGTTTCCATTCCCTGCTCGATCAACCCTTGCGCCTCCGGCGCCAGTACACCGTGCCGCACCGCCCAGGCAGCGCAACATCCTGCGGCCGATCCGGTGGCCGGGTCCTCGCCGTTGTAGAAGATCATGCGCGCGTGCAGCGCGGCATGCGGGTCCTCGGTTTCGCGGCACACGAAATAAAAAAAGGCAGGATTG
>PLYW01000221.1 GCA_003151875.1 Acidobacteriaceae bacterium | reverse complement strand
ACGGGCCCGGCGAGCTTGAGGTCGATATCGGCTGATTCACGCCGCCGACTGCCGGACACCATTCAGGATGGTTTCGCGACAGCGATTGACGCCAAACCAATACGCCAGCTCCCGATAATCCTGCGCATCGAAAATCGCTATGTCGGCATCTTTGCCGGGCTCCAGACTGCCCTTCCTCCCCTGCAGGTGCAGCGCGCAAGCGCCGTTGTAGGTTGCGGCGACCAGCGCCTCCGCCGGTGACATCTTCATGCGCGTACACGCTACCGACAGCACGAACGGCATGGACGCGGTGGGCGAGGTGCCCGGATTGTAGTCGGTCGCCAAGGCGACTGCGACTCCGGCGTCCAGCAATTTTCGCGCAGGCGGAAAGGTATCGAGACCGAGGAAATAGTTGGCTGCGGGAAGCAGGGTCGCGACCGTGTCGAGTTTCGACAAGACCGCAACATCTTCGTCGCTGATGAAGTCAAGATGATCGAGTGAGGCGGGATGAAATTCGATCACGGGAGCGAGTTGCGCCGGGGTGAGCTGGCACACATGGGCCCGCACGCCGAGGTTGTGCTCGACCGCACTGCGAAGAATTCGCTGGGACTGCTCCATGCTGAACGCGCTGAGCTCGCAGAAGACGTCAACGTAAGCGGCGAGCTTCAGCTTCGCAGCGGTGGGGATCATATCTTCGCAAATAATGCGGACGTATTCCTCGGGATTTTCGCGATGTTCCGGCGGGACCACGTGCGCCGCCAGCAACGTCGGCACGACCGTACCGGCCCATTGATGGGAGGCTTCGCGAATCGCCTCCAGCGACTTCATCTCGGCGGCGAAGTTCAGGCCGTAGCCAGACTTGCATTCGACCGTAGTTGTACCGTGCCTCGCCATCTCGTCAAGGCCGCGAACCACGTGGGCGGCAAGCTCCTGTCGCCGGGCGTCACGCACGCCGCGCAAGCTGGCGCGAATGCCGCCGCCGGCTTCGGCAATCTCTTCATAGGTGGCGCCGGCAATGCGCTTCTCGAAGTCAATCAGGCGCGGCGCAGTAAAGACCGGATGGGTATGCGAGTCAACAAAGCCGGGGAGCACGACCTTGCCGGAGCAATCGATCTCGTCAACGTGGGCCACTTTCGCAGTGAGGAGTTCGTGCTTCGCGATTTCGTCCGTCGTGCCGACGGCGACGATCTTGCCCTCGGCGATGAGCACCGCGCCGTCCTCGATGATGCCGAGTTCGCGCATGTCCGCACCGCGCCGTGGAACGCAATCGCGGGAAGGGCTGCGCAAGGTGAGTAATTGGGAGGCGTGGATGAGAAACAGGGCGTCGCCGACCGTTTCATTCGGAGAAAGAGTCATTACGCTTCGCACTCGAAGACTCGCAACATTGCCGACTGATCTTTGCCTTCCTGAACTTCGATCACGGCCAAGAACGGTTTGTCAGACCCTTGTAACTGCTTGTGCAACTCACGCCAATGGTTTGCGAGGAAGTACGCAGTACCGGACGTTCCCCATTCGTTAAACCCCGAGCATGTGATCCAAGTTCGATCTGGAAATTGGGTGGGGTTAATTTTCACAATTATGCCGTGATCGTAGCCCTGTCTGTTGCGCCAAAGGACAGAACCGTCCTTCTTCCGGACGAAGGCACCTTGCTGTAAAGAAAATTCTGCCAACCTATTACCTGGATTTGCAAAAAGGTCACACGACTTCAAATTAGACATAGCACCGACGGCAATGAAATCCAGATTGAACTCACCGGAGATCTCCGGAGCTGACATTACCTGTGTTTCGATTGAGCTGTTCTCCGCAATACTCCGCGCGACATAGGAGAGTGCGCGAATCTCGCAAAAGCTTCCGATCTCCTTCGCAGTGATCCCGTAATCCCTGACCCCTTCTAAGCCGAATGCATAATTATCACTGGGTATCAATTTACCCAAGGTTAGCGTCACGCGTTGCACCCCCAACCCAATAACGGTGCGGAACTTGCGATGAGCAAGTCTTCTGCGCAAGCCGAGGTAGAGTTCTACGATGGCAACGGTAGCTACTCCACCAACAATGTTTAGCGCGATGCTTCCGCCCCAGTGCGTAGCAGAACTCACCGGTCTGGACCACCCGGCATCGGGATTTTAACGCCTTTCTCCTGCGCGAACGCTTTCGCCTCGTCATACCCGGCGTCCACATGACGAGCAACGCCGATGCCAGGATCGTTGGTCAGCACGCGCTCGATGCGCTTGGCCATCGCGTCGGTACCGTCAGCGACCGTCACCTGTCCCGCGTGCTGCGAGTAGCCGATGCCCACGCCGCCGCCATTGTGGATCGACACCCACGACGCGCCGCTGGCGGTGTTCAGCAGCGCGTTCAGCAATGGCCAGTCGGCGATGGCGTCGCTGCCGTCCTTCATGGACTCGGTTTCGCGGAAGGGCGAGGCCACCGAGCCGCAATCCAAGTGGTCGCGGCCCATCACGATGGGCGCCTTGATTTTGCCGCTCTTCACCAGATCGTTCATCGCCAATCCAAATTCTGCGCGCTCGCCATAGCCCAGCCAGCAGATGCGCGACGGCAATCCCTGGAACTTGATTCGCTTGCGCGCCAGGTCGATCCAGCGGCTGAGAACTTGGTCGTGCGGAAACATCTGCAACACCAGGTCGTCGGTGGTATGGATGTCGGCCGGATCGCCCGAAAGCGCCGCCCAGCGGAACGGTCCGCGCCCTTCGCAGAAGAGCGGACGAATGTAGGCAGGTACGAATCCGGGAAAGTCGTAAGCATTCTTCACCCCGTGCTCGAAAGCGAAGGTGCGAATGTTGTTGCCGTAGTCGAAGGTGACCGAGCCCATTTTCTGCAACTTCAACATGCCTTCGACGTGGCGCGCCATGGTGTCGAGCGAGCGCTCGACGTAGGCCTTGGGATCGCTCTGACGCAGCGCCAGCGCCTCTTCCAGCGACATGCCGCTGGGCACATAGCCATTCAGCGGATCGTGCGCCGAAGTCTGATCGGTGAGGATGTCGGGCACGACGCCGCGCTCGGCCAGCTCGGGAATAATATCGCCGCAGTTGCCGACCAGCCCGACGGAGATGTTCTCTTTCTTGCGCACGGCGTTCTTCAGGATGCGCAGCGCTTCGTCGAGCGAGTTGACCATGAAGTCGCAATAGCCGGTGCGCAGGCGCTTCTTGATGCGCTCGGGATCGACCTCGATGCCGAGGTAGCAGGCGCCCGTCATAGTCGCGGCTAGCGGCTGCGCGCCGCTCATGCCGCCCATGCCTCCAGAGACGATCAGCTTGCCTTCGAGATCGCCACCCAGATGCTTCTCGCCGGCCGCAGAGAACGTTTCGAACGTGCCCTGAATGATCCCCTGCGTGCCGATGTAGATCCACGAGCCGGCGGTCATTTGGCCGTACATGATGAGGCCCAGCTTTTCCAGCTCATTGAATTTTTCCCAGTTCGACCAGTGGCCCACCAGGTTCGAGTTGCAGATGAGCACGCGCGGTGCGTACTCGTGCGTCTGAAAAACCCCGACCGGCTTGCCCGACTGCACCAGCAGCGTCTCGTCGTTTTCCAGCGCCTTCAGCGACTTGACGATGGCGTGGTAGCACTCCCAATTGCGCGCGGCGCGGCCGGTTCCGCCATACACCACGAGGTCCTGCGGGCGCTCGGCGACGTCGGGGTCGAGATTGTTCATCAGCATGCGCATGGCGGCTTCCTGGCCCCAGCCTTTGCAGGAAAGCTGGTTGCCGCGCGGCGCTTTCACGGGGACATAAGAGGAAGTAGGTATATCGGTGGCGACTGGCATAACAGCACGATGGTAGTGCGGCGGGCGGGAACTGGCAACTGGCTCCTGGCTACTGGCTACTGCAATAAAATCGGGGAGTGGCTGTTTGGCCATCTCCCCACTCTCCGATCAGGTTTGCAATTGAAGATAGCTTACCTGCATGGCCGCCTGCGTACATCATAGGACGATGAAGAGTCTGTGAATACTTGATGAATCCGCGATGCTGCGTTGAGACTACCGGCACCCGGCAACTGGCTGCTGGCTACTGGCAACTCTCTTATAATCTCTCCACATGTCCGAGTCTTTGCCGCCACCCTCGACTCCCCCGACTGACGTATTAGCCCGCGAAATGCGCGAGCGCGCGCGAGAGATGTTTGGGCACGCTCTGGCGGAGTGCAGTATTCCGCGGGCCTTTTCCAAACAGGTGCTCTACGATCGCGGCGAGCTAAGCCTGGGAAACGATGTCTACGCGATGGGCGCGTTCTCGCGGACGCTGGTGGTTTCCATCGGCAAGGCGGCACACAGCATGGCGGAGGCGCTCGCGAACACCGTCGGAAACAGGTTCACGGGAATCATCGCCTGTCCCAACGCGCCGCCAGCACAACTGTTTGGCTTTCGATATTTTCTGGGCGGACATCCGCTTCCCAATGAGGATTCGCTGCGCGCCGGCGATGCCATGCTGCGGCTGCTGGGCGCGTCATCGGCGCAAACGCTGGTCATCTATCTGATCAGCGGGGGAGCTTCGGCGATCGCCGAGAAGCCCATCAGCGCGGGCATTTCGCTCGCCGACGTGGTGCAAACTTATAAGGCGCTGGTGCTCTCGGGAGCGCCCATCGCCCAGATCAACGCCATTCGCAAACATCTGTCGGCCTTGAAGGGCGGACGACTGGCGCGCGCGGCCGCGCCTTCCTCTCAGGCATCGGTGCTGGTTTCCGACGTGCCCGAGGGGGCCCTCGATGCGCTGGCCTCGGGTCCCACAATGCCAGACACGACTACGGTCGCCGACTGTTACACCATCGTGAAGCGTTACAAGCTGCTGAAGGAGTTTCCCGCCAGCGTGCGCGCGTTGTTCGAACGCGAGCAGTTGGAGGAGACGCCCAAGCAAAATGATCCGGTGTTTGGCCATTCCCGCTATACCACGGTGCTTTCGAACGCTACTGCGGTCAATGCTGCGGTCGAACGCGCGGTGTTGAGCGGCTTCGCCGTGGAGGTGGACAACGGTTGCGACGATTGGGACTACGAACGCGCCGCCGATCACCTGCTGGGACGGCTGCGAGAATTACGCCGAGGCGTATCGCGCGCCTGCCTCATCTCGGGTGGCGAGGTCACGGTAAAGGTGGGAGCGAAGGCGGGCCTTGGCGGGCGAAATCAGCAGTTTGCGCTTTATTGCGCGCAGAAAATTGCGGGCGAGAACATCACCGTGCTGAGCGCCGGAACCGACGGCATCGATGGCAATAGCAACGCTGCGGGAGCTGTGGTGGATGGAACTACGGTCGACCGTGCCCAGATGCGCGGATTGGACATCGCCGCGGCCCTGATGCAGTTCAATGCCTACCCATTGTTCGACGCCATCGGCGACAGCATTATGACCGGACCGACCGGCAACAATGTGAGGGACCTGCGAATTTTGATGGCGTACTGAGGCGAGGCGTTCTAAACCTGCATCCCTGAACCTGATTATTCATGAGCACACGTGATTTCTTGGATTGTTGTCCTGAGCGACGAGCGCAGCGAGGAGTCGAAGGAACCCTATGATCGCCGCAATCCCAGACTTGTTGTTGTGACGGGCGGCCACACTGTGATTTCTAGACAGGTATAGGGGTCCTTCGACTCCGCGTCCGCCCGACCCGCAAAAAAAGCGGGTCAAGCGGGCGCTGCGCTCAGGATGACACCCCAATATTCATGATGAAGGTCGGCTCTATCCGGACGCCACCAACTCCAAAGCCGGCTTAGCCCACCGGTTGCGTTTGCCGCTCCAACGCTTGCATGGTGGCCAGGATGGTATCGGTCACCAGGTCGATCCCCGGGTCCGAGTTCAACATCAGGTGGTAAAGGCGACGGCAGGGCCACTCGGCATTGAAGTATTTGCGGATGAAGGCGGCACGCTCGCGATCGATGGTGTCCACCATCTCCGCGGCGTATTTCTCCTCCATCTTGAGTTTGACCATGCGGCGAATTTTTTCTTCGCGCGAGCCATACACAAACACGCGAAAGGTGTCGTGCCGGTTTCTCAGGATGTAGGGCGCGCCGCGGCCAACGATTACGCAGTTTCCGGCTTCGCCCTTCTTCTCAATGATGGTGGTGGCCAATTCCACCATCTCGTCGGCGCCGAACAGTTTGTCATCGGAAATCGGCAGCGACCGTTCGTAACTGCCGCGCCAAAATACCTTGGCCAGGCGATGCATGAGCGGGTCGCATTTCTCTTCCCGGCGCGCCACCGCTTTTTCGTCCACGGAAGCGAGCTTTGCGATCTCGCAGGTGAGTTGCTGATCCAGGAGCTGCCATCCCTTGCGACGCGCCAACTGCGCGGCGACCAGGCTGCCCCCGGCGCCATACTCGCGTTCGACGGTAATCACCCTGAACATCGGCTGCCACCCCACTAGCCCGAATCATAGCGCAAGCTGCGCCGTCCGAACCATAGCAGAAAAGAATTGCCCAGGCGGAGGTTGCCTCCTAAACCCTGCCGCCGTGCGTGCCGATAATTGTTAAGTCTTGTAATGCATAGAGAGACGGTTGCGCCCGTGGGGTTAGTAATCACATCAAAATAGTTAGGCAAGAGGAGGCCAAGACTATGCGAAGACTACTGCTGTTTGGCCTGCTGCTGACGATGACCGCGGCAGCGGTAGCTCAGACATCTCCCGCGACGGCGGCGGCTCCGCCAGCTTCAACTTCGGCGGTCCTGCTGTCGAGCAATGGGCCTGTGGTGGCCGATTACGGCAAACAACCACAGTCGAACGACCCGGTGGAAAACAACATCGCCAGGGAAGTTCGCCATGAGTTGCTGATGCTGCCTTACTACTCTCTGTTCGACGATCTGGAGTACACGGTGCAGGGGCGCACGGTGACCCTGAGCGGCAGCCTTACCAGCGAGCACGGCGTAACCAAGGCAGATGCCGAAAATGCGGTGAAGCGCATCGAAGGCGTGGACAAGGTCATTAACAACATAAGGATCTTGCCGGCGTCCCCGATGGACCAGCGGGCACGGATCAAGGTCTTTCGATCTCTGGAAGACACGGCATCGCTGTCCCGGTATTTTTGGGAAGCGGCGCCCAGTATCCACATTGTGGTCGATAATCAGCGGGTCACGTTGAAGGGTTTCGTGAACAGCGAAATGGACAAGAACCTGGCTACCATGGCCGCCAAGCAGGTGCCTGGTATTTTTCAGGTGACCAATGAATTGCGTGTTGTGAAGTAAGCCAGTAGACGCGCGAGAATTAACCACGGAGGCACGGAGATCACGGAGGAAACTCGATAGAAACCCAAAACTCCGTGTCCGCTGTGTCTCCGTGGTAATGATTTTCGACGGCGCGGGCGAACAGGGGTCCCCGACAAGGCGCTGGACAAGGTATGCTTTCCATATGGATCGCGGACGGTCAGCGGTGGTGGAAAGTTTCTCCTTCGATGTAGTGGTGATTGGCGCTGGCCCGACCGGCCTCGCCTGTGGCATCGATGCCAAACGCGCCGGCTTCACTGTGGTCAACATTGACAAAGGCTGCCTGGTCAACTCGCTCTACAACTATCCCAGCAACATGACGTTCTTCACCACGCCTGAACTGCTGGAAATCGGCGACCTTCCTTTCTCCAGCCCCAACCAAAAGCCCACCCGCCAGGAAGCGCTGGAGTACTACCGCAAAGCCGCCGAGCATTACCAACTCGATGTGCGGCAGTACGAACCAGTCGTGACGATTGAAGGCAGCGACGATCACTTCGTCGTGCACACCACCAACCTGCACGGCCACTCGCGCGAATACCAAGCCCGCAAGCTGATCCTGGCGACCGGCTATTACGATCGGCCGAACTACATGAACATTCCGGGCGAAGACTTGTCCAAAGTTATGCATTACTACCGCGAGCCGCATCCCTTTTTTGGACTCAACGTGCTGATCGTCGGGGGAAAGAATTCGGCGGCGATTGCCGCGCTGGAGTTATGGCGTCACGGGGCGCGAGTCACGCTGGTGCATCGCGGGCCGGGCATCAGCAATTCGGTGAAGTACTGGATCAAGCCCGACATCGAGAACCGCATCAAAGCTGGACAGGTGACGGCGTACTTCAACACCTGCGTGCGCGAAATTACTTTGGAACATGTAGTGCTCGACACGCCGCAAGGTGAAGTGACGCTGGAGAACGACTACGTTTTTGCGCTGACCGGCTACCACCCGGATTTTGAATTTCTCTGCGCGCTCGGCGTCAAGTTGAGCGGCGAAGCCGACAAGCGGCCGGTCGTCAATCCTCAGACCCTGGAAAGCAATGTGCCGGGAATTTATCTGGCGGGCGTAATTGTNNATCGCCGCCGACTTGAAGCAGAAGCTGAAGACGGCAGCCATGTCGGCGTAAGAGTCGCCGGATGCGGCGAGATCAATTACCCCAGAGTGACCGTCCCCCCGCCCATTTGTTCGTTGATGAGGCGCGCAACCAGCGGCTTCAAACCCTCTCCGGTTTTGCTAAGCACGAAGTCCTTCTTCTCTTCGGACCAGTCGAGCTTGAAGCTGGTGGACAGCGCCGAAATCCAGATTTGCCGTACCGGTGAATTCGGCGAGATGACGAACCTTCCGGGAGGCTCCTCGAAGCTGATGTGCAGCGCGCCGGAATTTTCTTCGACCTCGAAGTCGGCATCGCCTTCGGCGGCGTAGAGACTGCGCTTCAGTGCTTCCAATGCCGTATCTGCACGGCGGCGAAAATCCTGTTCGTCCATGCCGGAATTATACGTGCCGCCGCAGCCTGCGAACTACCGCACCACGCCTTCCAGTGGAGAGCTCGCGGTGGCGTACAGCTTCTTGGTCATGCGGCCAGCCAGGTAGGCCTGGCGTCCTGCCAGCACCGCGTTCTTCATGGCTTCGGCCATCAGCACCGGGTCCTGCGCTCCGGCGATGCCGGTGTTCATCAGCACGCCGTCAACGCCTAGTTCCATCGCAATGGCCGCGTCCGACGCCGTGCCCACGCCCGCATCTACGATGAGTGGCACCTCGGTGATGATTTCGCGCAGGATGCGAATGTTGGGCTGGTTTTGAATGCCCATGCCGCTGCCGATGGGTGCTCCCAGCGGCATCACTGCACTCGCGCCAGCGTCAATCAGGCGCTTGGCAACTACAATGTCATCAGAGGTATACGGAAGAACAGTAAAGCCTTCCTTTACCAATATGCGGGTCGCTTCAATGGTGGCCTGCACGTCGGGGAAGAGAGTCTGTTGGTCGCCGATGACCTCAACCTTCACCCAATCGGAGAGGCCGACTTCACGTCCCAGGCGGGCGGTGCGGATGGCCTCGTCGGCGGTGTAGCAGCCGGCGGTGTTGGGCAGCAGGAAATANNTGCTGAGGATCGATGTAGTCGAGCAGCGACTCCTTGCTGCGGTCGAGATTCACGCGGCGCACCGCGACGGTGACCATCTCGGCGCCGCTGGCCGCGAGGGCGCGCGCCGTCTCCGGTCCAGACTTGTATTTTCCCGTGCCCACGATCAGGCGCGAACGGAACTGCCTGCCTGCAATAGTGAAGTTGAAGGAGTCCATATGCATATTGTAATGAAAAGCGGAGGAGTGTGGATGTGGCCAGCCGCACAGAAGCTGACTTGGCGTTTGGCAAACGGCGACCTTTGCACCGCTGTCGCTCGTCATTTAGATTGTGAAGAATGGCGACAACAGGTGAACGATTTGAGCGCGCCGTATCCATCATGGCGCGGCTGCGTGGTCCCGGCGGATGCCCCTGGGACCGCGAACAGACCTTCGACACCATCAAGCCCTACACCCTGGAAGAAACCTACGAGGTGCTGGAAGCCATCGACGCCCGCGACTGGGATGAGCTTCCCGGCGAACTCGGCGATCTGCTGTTGCAGGTGCTTTTCTACTCGGAGATGGCAGCCGAGGAAAAACGTTTTTCCATCGACGATGTGCTTGACCGGCTGTCCAACAAGCTGATCGATCGGCATCCGCATGTGTTTGGCGACGTAAAGGCCGACACGCCGGCCGACGTCTTGCGCAACTGGCAGGCGCTGAAGGCCGAGGAGAAGAAGAAGCGCGGGACGGAGTCCGGAGAAAAGGGGAAGAAGCAAGAGCATCGCGAGTCGGTTCTGGCTGGAGTGTCTTCCGCAGTGCCGTCGCTGATGGAGGCCTACAAGATCAGCTCTCGCGTGGCCAATGTGGGCTTCGACTGGCCCAATATCGAGGGGCTGTTCGATAAGTTGAGTGAGGAAACCGGGGAACTGCGGAAAAATCTGGAGGAGTATCCCGCGCCGGGTCCGCGTCCGGAGTCGGCCGCAGGCGTGGCGGGCGCACGCGGCGCGAAGATTTCTCCGGAATTACGCTCGCGATTAGAAGACGAGGTCGGCGACTTGCTGTTCGTGCTGGTGAACATCGCACGCTACCTCGCACTCGATCCCGAGTCAGCGCTGCGCAAGACGAACCGCAAGTTCCGCCGGCGCTTCGAGTATCTTGAAGACAGGCTTCGCGAGCAGGGACGCAAGCCGTCTGGGGCGTCGCTCGACGAGATGGAGTCGCTGTGGCAGGAATCGAAGCGGCAGGAAAAGGCGTGACCACAAACACGATCGCCCTCCGCAACTGCACCGAGCTGGAGGAGTTTCGCGCCTGCGTGACCCTGCAGAAGCAGGTCTGGGGATTTGCCGACAACGAGTTGGTGCCGTTGCGAATTTTTTCCCTGGCGCCCAAAATTGGCGGGCAGGTGATCGGCGCCTGGGATGGCGAAACGCTGGTGGGTTTTGCCTTCTCGATTCCGGGTATCCGCAACGGGCATCCCTATCTGCACTCGCACATGCTTGCGGTCAGGGAAGGCCACCGCAATAGCGGACTGGGGCGTCGCATCAAGCTATTTCAGCGCGAGGACGCCATCGCACGCGGTTACCAATTGTTGGAGTGGACCTTCGATCCGCTGGAGATCAAGAACGCTTATCTCAATCTCGAGCGCCTGGGGGCCATCGCCCGCCGCTACAACATCAATCAGTATGGGATTACGTCGTCGCCGTTGCAGGGTTTTCTTCCGACGGACCGTCTGGTTGCCGAATGGTGGCTGACCTCGAGGCGGGTTGAAACTCTGCTCTCCACCGGTAAGCATCCGGAGTTTGTGGGGGAGGCGCTCGTGGAGGTCCCCACCGAGATCTACTCGTGGAAGCAGCAGCCAGACACGCGGCAGAAAGCCACGGCGGTGCAACTGCGCAACCGCGAGGCATTCCTGGCGGCGTTCGCGCGCGGGTTGGCCTGCCTGGGCTATGAGCGCGATGCCAGCGGCAATGGCAGATTCCTGCTGGGACGGTGGGATGAGGAATGGTCGTATGCGAGTAAGTAATCGATGAAGATTGAAGCCATCACGCTCCGCGAGCTGCAAATTCCGCTCGTCCACTTTTTTGAGACGAGCTTTGGACGCACCACTACCCGGCGCATTTTGCTGGTGACCATTCACGCCTACGGATTGGAAGGCTGGGGCGAGTGTGTTGCCGGCGAAGCGCCGTATTACAGCGAGGAGTACATCGAAGGCGCGTGGGATGTAAGTGCGCGCTACCTGGCGCCAGCGCTGCTTGGCAAGACGTTACAGGCGGGATCCGAGGTGCCCGCTCTGCTAGCGCGCATCCGCCAGCATTGCATGGCCAAGGCGGCGCTGGAAAACGCCGTCTGGGACGCCGAAGCGCAGGAGAAGGGAACTCCGCTGTGGAAGCTGCTTGGCGGCACGCAGCGCGAAATCGCTTGTGGGGTGAGCATCGGTATCCAGGATTCGCACAAACAACTGTTGCAAAAGATCGAGACCGAACTGGCCGCCGGATATCAGCGCATTAAGGTGAAGGTGAAGCCCGGTTGGGATGTCGAGGTGCTGGAGAAAATTCGTGCCTGCTGGCCCGGCATTCTGTTGAGCTGCGATGCGAACTCCGCTTACACGCTGGCCGACAGCGACCGCCTCAAGGATTTCGACCGCTTCAATCTGCTGATGATTGAGCAGCCGCTGTGGAGCGATGATTTCTACTTTCATGCGCGGTTACAGAAGCAGTTGCTGACAGCAATCTGCCTCGATGAAGCCATCCGCAGCGCGCGTGACACCGAAGCCGCCCTGGAACTTGCCGCCTGCCGGATCGTCAACATCAAGGTCGGGCGGCTGGGCGGCTTCTCCGAAGCCATACTGGTGCACGATGTGGCACAGGCTTTTAAGGTGCCGGTCTGGTGCGGAGGCATGCTGGAGTCGGGAATTGGCCGCGCTCACAATGTGGCACTTTCGACGCTGCCAAACTTCACACTCCCGGGCGATGTTTCGGCTTCGAAACGATACTGGAAGGAAGACATCATCGAGCCCGAAGTTGAGGTTTCACCTCAGGGAACGATCGTAGTCAGCGACAAGCCCGGCCGGGGCTATGAGTTGCGCATGGACTTGATTGAGAAGCTGACGGTGCGAAAAGAAGTGCTGAAAACGTAGCAGTTTCAGAAAGGCGCCGAGGTTTCTAACGCAATTCGGGGCGCGTTTTCCCGCTTCACTTGTGGCTCGCCGCCTTCACGCCGCCACCATTTTCGGCCACTACTTCATCGCTTTTGTACAACAACTCCAAAGCTTGCGCCGTCGTGATATTGGCGGGAACCGGACGAAAATCGTAGGTCGTTTCCATGGAGGAAACGGTGAGTGGCTTAACCAACAGGATCCTGCCATTGAACTGAAGGGTCTGACGCACCATCTCCCAGTGGCCGCCACCCACGTCTTTTTGCTCGATGATGAACTTGCCCCCCTGGTAGAGCCTGCCCAGAATGCCCCAGCCGAAATCCACATCCTTGAACAGGGTGCCATCAATCTTGGCGAAGCGTGCCGCTCTCGGATCGATCAGCATGTCGCCTTGCATCCCCTGGTACACCATGGTTTCGTGGTTCGGAGGATTGAATTTCGGGTTCGGCTTAAAGGTGAGGCGTACGAGCGGGTCACCGTTAGGGCCGGGCTGCTCTCCCGCAAAAGTGTAGAGAAACGCGTCGGGCAGGCTGGTTAACATGAGCGAATCCCGCTGGTCTTCCTCCTTGGTGGCCTGCTTTCTCTTACGACGCGCCTCGGGATCGTTGGCGAACTTCTGTAGCTTCTGATCGTCTTTGGCCCGCTGTTCGGGCGTCAGTGGCTTGTCGTTGATCGCTATGGTCCTTAGCAGCCCTCCCTGCGGGGTCTGGATCACCTCTTTGGTAACCGAATGGCCCTTTTCCTCGTCGCGGTCCTTGAACATGTAATAAACATGCGAATTGTTGGCTTTGATCTCGTTGGCGGCAGCGCGGCGCACCAGCTCGAGCGGGTCGATATCTGGCCTGTGCTGGGCGCGACCCGGCACGCTGGCCATCAAAGCACATATCAATATGGCTACAGTCCGCCCCATACTCTTTCCCGAAGGACGCACATGTTCTACGCTCAGCCGCACGATAACTCCATGTCAATTAGACGAAATACTACGCGCCTTAGTTGCTTTTTCGACAAGCCCGTTGGTGGCGCCAGGAAAACTCATAGTCGCAGCATCTTCCAGCTGACTGTCTGCTCCGGCGGACGTGCTCTCCACGTGGTGTACATACGCGCTGAAAAAGCGACGGGCCGGCGTGAATGCGCTGGCCCTCGTGGCAGGAGGATTTTCACTAGCTCAGTCGAACTCTGCGTCGGTCCGATCGGAAAAAGGCAGTCCCATTGGGTTTTCGTGGCCGTCCGCACAAGAAAAAACCGTTGTTCCCCTGGTTACCGGTTTCACTCGTCCGGCCGACATTCCGGTCGAACCGACGCCTATGCTTAAGCAACCTTGTGACCAAACCCTCCAACACGCGCTAAGGGCCAGCCATTGCAAGCGAAGATCAATCATGCTACGAGTTAACCAAGTGGTTACGATACTTGGAAGGAAACATCCGTCTACCAACTGTGGCACCCGCGATTCCACCCCTGAGCAGGCGAGTTCCTGTCGTCCAAAGAGTTCTCGATCGGGCTGCCCATTGGTTTCACTCGGTGATCTTCTTGGGAAAGCCGGCAAATTCTCATCCGGCGGGTATAAATTTGTGAAGCGGATGCTCCGTGCTGGACCGGAAACGTTGGCCTCGGCCAAGCGGTTTCGTCTTGCTCGGCGGTCTTGCCGCTTCAGTACCTAATGCAACGAACTGTCATTCCCGAGTTGCTCGACGACGATCTCGGCACCGCCGCGGAGATTGCTGGAAGCCTACGCGATTTGCGGCATATCAATCGCTGGTTCGGCGGAATGCGCACGACAACCGCTTTGCTTCGTCGAGTTACGCGCGAGTGTGGTTGCCGCAAACTCTCGATACTGGAAGTGGGCGCGGGGGCCGGAGACGTGCC
>PLYW01000119.1 GCA_003151875.1 Acidobacteriaceae bacterium | reverse complement strand
GCGCTTCTCGCGCAAGCGCGTCATCGTCGCCGGGGCCCTGGTGTGGAGCGTGGCCACGCTGCTCACCGCCCTCACCAAAAACTTTAATGAACTGCTCATCCGTCATACCCTGGTGGGCATTGGCGAAGCCAGCTTTGTCATCCTCTCTCCGACATTTGTAGCCGACATGTTTCCCGAGGAAAAACGCGGACGCGTGATGGGTGTTTTCTACCTGGCGATCCCGGTGGGCACAGCGCTCGGCTATCTGCTGGGCGGAGTGATGGGACCGAAGTATGGATGGCGCGCACCGTTCTACGTTGGCGCTGCGCCGGGAGTAGTGCTTGCTTCTCTGCTCCTGTTTATTCCTGAGCCGCGACTCGGACAATATGATGCGCCGCAGAAAGGCCCGGAACGCGACACACTGAAAGGCCTCGCTCGCAACCCGGCATTTCTGACTGCGACCTTTGGCATGGCGATGATGACGTTTGCGCTGGGAGGGCTGCAGGTCTGGATGCCCACCTTTCTGCATCGGGCGCACGGCTACAGCTTGCTGGATGCTAACATCCTGTTCGGCATCAGCACCATTTCTAACGGGCTGGTGGCATCGCTGGCGGGTGGTTGGATTTCAGACTGGCTCCTGCGGCGCACACGCTCGGCGCACTACCTGGTCTCGGCCGTTAGCCTTGGATTGGGGATTCCGGCCATGTGCGCGGCGCTGTTTGCCAATGGAAAGGTGATGGTAGTGGGCATTTTCGTAGCCGAGTTCATGCTCCTGTTGAATACCGGACCGTTGAATGCCGCCGTCATCAACTCGGTTGGGCCGCACCTGCGCGCGGCGGCGCTGTCGGTGAATATCTTCATCTTCCATCTGCTGGGTGACGTGCCTTCTGCTTACTTGATCGGCTATGTGTCGGACAGATATTCGCTGCGGCTGGCGTTTCTCGGGCCGGTCGTCGCAATCGCTCTCTCGTCTGCCATACTCTTTTATGGGATGAAGTTTGCTCCGGAAGTGCGGATCGGGGAGCAGGCTCGCCCAGGCACCACGCCTCTCCCAGGTTAGCGCCCAACGGACGGGCGCGAACCTGGGGCACCGTCTCCGATCTGGGGCACCATGACTGAGGCATTTTCATCGGCTGCATGACTCTCGAAACTTTTCACTGGATTGCGGGCAGCATCCTCGCTCTGGCGTGGGCTTCGCGGGTTGTCGAGGCTGCCATTGGAATGCCTCGGATCGCCGATGTTGCCCGGCCGGAATGGGACCGGCGGCCCGCAACTCCGAATGGCGAGCCTCGTGTCAGCATCATCGTTCCTGCGCGCAATGAGGAACAGGATATCGGCGCGACGCTCGCCGGGCTGCTTGCGCTCGACTATTCCAATTACGAAATCATCGCCGTCAATGACCGGTCCACGGATGCGACCGGGCAAATCATGAATGACGTGGCGGCGGGTTCGTGTGGCGCGGACACTCTTGTCCGCCTTGTTCGCGTGCCGGCAGCACCTACGCTGCAGGCGGGAGCGGACAGGAGTGTCCGCCCTACACTGCGCGTGGTGCATGTTGCGGAACTGCCTGCCGGGTGGATGGGCAAAACGCACGCGATGTGGACCGCTGCAGCTCAGGCGACCGGCGATTGGTTACTTTTTACCGATGCCGACGTGCTGTTCAAGCCGGATTCGGTGCGCCGGGTGGTCGCCTATGCCGAGGTGGAAAAGGCTGATCACGTTGTGCTCTTTCCGCGCATGATTATGAAACGTCCGGGCGAACGCATGATGATCGCCTTCTTTCAGGCGCTGTTTGTGTTTGGTCACCGTCCATGGAAGGTCGCCGATCCCGGCGCGCAGGACCACATGGGAGTGGGCGCATTCAACATGATTCGGCGCCCGGTCTATGAGGCGGTCGGCACTTATAAGGCCTTGCGCATGGAAGTGTTGGACGACATGAAACTCGGCAAGGTCGTGAAGAATGCCGGGTACGCACAGCGCAACGTGTTTGGCGAGGATCTGATTTCGCTGCACTGGGCGAAGGGCGCATTTGGCATTGTCAACAATCTCACCAAGAACTTTTTTGCCGTGCTTTCTTTTCAGTGGCCACGCACGGTGGCCTCGGTTCTTGGGCTGGCGTTTCTGAATCTGGGGCCGTTTCTCGGCGTCTGGTTGGCGCATGGATGGGCGCGTCTGCCTTATGCCATCGCGCTGCTATCGCTCTTTGGGATCTATTGGGGAATGTCTGGGCGGTCGGACGTTGCACCCTATTACTTTTTTCTGCATCCGGTGAGCACCACGCTGTTTATGTACACGTTGGTCCGCTCGATGGTGTTGACGATTCGGCAGGGCGGGATTGTTTGGCGGGGGACGAAGTATCCCCTGGAGGAGTTGCGGCGGGGGATGGTTTGAGGGCAGTGGGCAGTGGTCAGAGGGGGTCATCAGCGAAACGGGTTTATGATTCGAACCCCATCGATCTCTCTCGTGTCCTGCATGTCCTCCGACAAAACTACGGTGCAGCCCGCCTGCTTTGCCGAGCGCAGCACCAGCGCATCCCAGAAAGAGAAGCCGTGAAGACGCTGGAGGTCAATAGCGGCAAGAATGTCTGCGACGTCGGGCGCGGCAACATCGAACTCGGCAAGCAGTTCAACTTTCCTGCGCGCAATCTGCGGATCAACGTGCAACTTGCGGGTGATCGTAACGAAATACTCTTGTAGAACCTGTAGCGACACTACGCCAGTGCCTGCCAGTCGGTGTGTGGTCACAAGGTCGAGGGCGATCCGCTGCTTGGCCGGTGCCGCCTTGTCGTCGGTGTAAACGAGGACATTGGTGTCGAGGAAACTGCGAGCGGTCATTAATCCTGCCGGCTATGAATCTCGTCGCGATTGAAGCGCCAGCCACGGGAATGGCCGCGACCGGAAAGGTTCTGGAACTCCTCGATGCTACGTTCGGGATCGTCGCCGCCAGCTAAACTTTGCAGGTAGTCACGGATCAACTGGTTCAGGCTCTTGCCGACGGCGTTCGCCTTCTTGCGGGCCTTCGCGACAAGTTGCTCATCGACGGAGAGGGTAAGATTCACTGGCACAGTATACGTGCACACGTATTATGTGTCAACCAAAATAAGAGGTGATTCAAATCACGGTTCTTCCGGATCTTCCAGCGGAACCGGCGGGCCTTGCCTGGTGTGCTTCGTCTTGGGGGCTTTGGGAAGCCTGGGTGTTCCGGCGCTGTAGTGGCCCTGGCGCTCGACGTCGTAATCCCTGGGAATGGCCGTGAGCAGGGCGGCGCCTTCACCCAGTTGCTGAGCGCGGCGCAGGATGATTTCGGCGCGCTCGTCGTATTCTTCGATCCTCCCCTTGATGGCAACCACTCGTCCCTGGAGTTGCCGGACGTCGCCGACTTTGTTGAGATCGCCCCGGAACACAACCACCGTGAATGGACACGAGCGGTAATCGAGGCAGAAATCGAGGAAGGTGACGCCGTTGTTGCCCTCTTCGACGCGCAGGACGGTTCCGCTGACGCAGTTCGTCTTCCCCACGTGCTTGTGGGCTTCGGCAATCGTAAGGCAGTTCTGGGGTGGCGAATTGTCCTGGGAAGGATTGCTTTGGGAAGAGTTACCGGGAGAGGAGTTCTTTGATGAATGATTGCCCGCCCAGCAAACTGCGCTTACGGCGAGCAAGCTTACAGCGAGAAACAGCGGGGCAGGAAAACGCATAACGCCGAGCCGCTAACAAGCGCGGGACCCAGCTTGATTGTAAGGTGAGCAGGAGCGGTCCTGCCCTGCACGGAGCGGAAATTGTGGCGATGACTTCCCGAAAAGGGAACTGCAGAGCCAGAGCTTGACCTCTGACTCTGCCGAATTTCCATAAGTGCACGACGCGCGTCGAACTACTTGTTGTTGAAGGACTTCACTCCGGCTGCTTCATCGTCTTTCACGTCGAAGACGGTGTAGAGCTTGGTGATCTGGAGCAGATCATGCACTTTCTTGGTCAGGTGCAGCAGTTTCAATTCTCCGCCCTGGTTGCGGACGGAGGTGAACGCGCTGACCAGCTCGCCGATACCTGAGCTGTCAATGTAGCTAATGTCGCCCAGATTCAGCAGGATGTTTTTCCGCCCTTTCGCCAGCAAGTCCTTGACGGTGTCGCGCAAAACCGAACTGCCCTCGCCGAGTTTGATACGTCCACTCAGATCTACGATGGTGACGCCCTCTACTTGTCGAACGCTTGCCTTCATGCTCACGTGGAAGCCTCCTGGCGGTCCAGTCTGACGCTTTGGAGCCGCTCATCAGAGTGATGTTCAGTGCCGGAGCGAGTGGAAAGGTGATCGCCGCTCTCCCAGGCCAGCCAGGAGAATTTCACACCGTGGACTGCGATTTGTCTGTGACATCTGAACATCTGGCGGCGACCATTACTTCCGCATAGCCGCCAATGCGGAAGTAATCCGCGTGTCCGTCGCCAGTGGGGTCCCGCGACGAGGCAACGCTCATCGGATCGCCACCTCTTTATTCGCTGGACTGCTCCTTCGGCACGAGCCCGCCGCAGGAAAGAAGTTCCATGGCGGCGCGCTGGCCGCTAGCAATGGCCCCATGCACCGTTCCGTTGTGTCCGCTGAAATCGGTCGCCTCTCCAGCAAAGAACCGGGTATTGCGGAGCGGTGCAGCGAGCCTGCGCGCAGCTTCCTTGTTATCAGTTAGAGCATAACTGTAGGCACCCCGGCAGTACGGATCGGACTGCCAGTCGTGTACGAAAGTCTCTTGCACCAAGTCCCGTAAGGTTTCCAGTGGTACCGCGAAGACCTATGAAGTGCCTTCGCTAGGATACCTGCAACGGAAATGAGTGAACATCATGAACTGGCCTGATTAAGACGAGTTCGACCTGGAAGGGCATCTTGGCTGTCCAGAGCATTATCTCCGAGTCACGGGCGACTCTGAGTGTATGCGCCAGGACGGACTCCCATTGACGCGGGCCAGAAGTCCGGTTGGGGGAAATGTCGCGTTTCTAGATGCCACGGGCAGTCCGATCTCCTCGAAGCCGGTTGCTGGCCCCCGTCGCGGCAGCAGACCAGAGGTCCGCAAATGATGGTGGGGTGCTCCGGAGGTTTTCATGGCTTGAGGGCAAACAGTTTAACCAATCGTGAAAAGGGCCACTCATGAGCTTCTACTATTCATTGAGCCGCATCAACGTGCGACAATGCCTGGCAATCTGGAAGTCTTCCTGGCTCGGAACAATCCGAACGCGAACTCTGCTGTTGGCTGACGAGATCTCGCCGCCATTTGATCGGTTGATTGCATCGTCAATCACAATCCCCAGGAACCCAAGTTGATGGCAGACGTCGCGGCGAACTCGAATGCTGTGCTCGCCGATACCTCCGGCGAAGACCAGCATATCGAGGCCGCCCAGCACGGCAGTATAGGCCGCGATCACTTTGCGAATCGATGTGCAAAAGATTTCGATTGCGAGTTGTGCCGGCTGATCTCCTTTTTCGGCCGCGGCTTCGAGGCCGCGCATGTCTGCAGTGCCATCCGACAGCGCGGTCAGGCCTGAACTCTTGTTCAAAAGCTTCTCAAGCGAATCGACATTCATCTGCTTGGCACGCAGAAGATAAAGGAGCACGCCTGGATCAATATCTCCGGTTCGTGTTGCCATCGGAATCCCCCCCGTGGGGGTAAGACCCATGCTGGTATCGACGGACTTCCCTTCGTTCACTGCGGCGAGGCTGGCGCCATTGCCGAGGTGGGCCATGATGGTTCGACTGGCGAGACCACGACCAAGTTGATAAACGACGGACTCATAAGAGAGCCCATGAAATCCGTAGCGGCGAATGCCTTCGTCAAACAGAGGGCGAGGCAGAGGAAACCTCGAGGCCGCTTCGGGCAGGTTCTTATGAAAAGCCGTGTCGAAGCACGCAAACTGCTGAACCCCGGGGTAGGACTTCTCAGTTCTCTCGATGAGCTGAAGCGCCACAGGAATGTGGATGGGTGCGAAGTGAACACAGGCCCTCAACTCCTCCAGTATGGCTGGCGTAATCGGCTGATGTGTCAGGAGGCGAGGTCCTCCATGTACGACACGATGGCCAATCGCGCTTGGCTTGCTGGGTGAAAGCTCCGTCAGCCATCGAGCTGCGTGATCGAGAGCATCCCCCTCTGACTTGAAGCTGAGATTTTCGGAACGGAGTACACGGCGATCGGCGTTCTTGAGTTCGATCTTTCCCGCGGACCGCCCGATACCGTCGGCCAACCCATCGAGCAGAAGGCGTTCTTCCCCATTACGCTCTTCATAAAGACCAAACTTCAGGGATGACGACCCGGTGTTGATAACCAGTATTGATTTTTCGAACACGGCACGGACCCGCTTTCTCGACGGCTGATGTCTTTGTGCTCCACTGTACCGTATCCGCCCAGCTGAGTTGCATCCTAGAGTGTAGGGATTTAACAGAACCGTAATACGGAATCGCTAAGTTTAGATCAGTCGAGGTGACTCTGCTTTCCAGAGGCGCACGGCGATCGCCAGCACCTAATACCCAGCACCTAACCCATAGTCATGCACATCAAAGCAGGAAGAAAACGCGCGAGCGCAGTTTTTGGAGAAGAGACAAACGATATGCCAGCGAAAAAGAGCAGCGCCCCGAAGCCGACCACCGCCAAGCAACTCCTTACGACCCAGGAGGCGAACAAAATCGATGCTTATTGGCGCGCCTGTAACTATCTCTGCGCCGGCATGATCTACCTGCGTGACAATCCGCTGCTCAGAGAGCCGCTCGTGCCGGAACACTTCAAGAATCGTTTGCTGGGACACTGGGGCTCTGATCCCGGACAAACTTTCATCTGGGTCCACCTAAATCGCGTCATTCGAAAATTTGATCTGGACATGATCTACATCTCCGGTCCCGGTCACGGCGCTCCGGCTGTGCTTTCAAACTGCTACCTCGAAGGAACCTACTCCGAGGTCTATCCCGAGAAGAGTCAGGATGAAGCCGGCATGTTGAAACTCTTCCGGGCATTCTCGTTTCCCGGACAACTGGGGAGCCATTGCACACCGGAAGTTCCAGGATCGATCCATGAGGGCGGCGAGCTTGGCTATAGCATCTCGCACGCCTTCGGAGCGGCATTCGATAATCCCGATCTCATCGTTAGCGTGGTGGTAGGAGACGGCGAATCCGAAACCGGCCCCCTCGCCACCTCATGGCACTCCAATAAGTTCCTAAATCCGATTCGTGATGGCGCGGTGCTGCCGATCCTCCATCTGAACGGATACAAGATCGCAAATCCTACGATTCTGGCTCGTATTTCTCCGCAAGAGCTCGACCAACTACTCAGGGGCTACGGTTGGACTCCGCACGTGGTTGAGGGGGACGATCCGCGCCTGATGCATCAGCAAATGGCGGCGACGGTCGAAAGCTGCGTGCAGGAGATTCGCTCGATTCAGCAGGAGGCGCGCCGTTCAGGGAAACCCGATCGGCCGCGCTGGCCGATGATCGTCCTACGCTCACCCAAGGGGTGGAGCGGACCAAAAGAAGTCGACGGACATAGAGTAGAAAATTTCTGGCGCGCACACCAGGTGCCGGTCCTGGACGTGCAGACCAATCCCGAACATCTGCGGATCGTTGAGCAGTGGATGCGGAGCTATCAGCCGGAAAAACTCTTCGACAAAAATGGCACACTGATGCCTGAGCTGCGCAATCTGCCTCCGTCAGGCGAACGACGGATGAGCGCCAATCCTCACGCTAACGGAGGGAAGCTGCGGAAGGCCCTGGATCTTCCTGACTTCCGCGACTACGCATTTCCGATTGACAGCCCCGGATCCAAGGAAGTGTCACCTACCGAGATGCTGGGGAAGTTTCTTCGTGACGTTATGCGGCGCAACATGACTAGCTTTCGGGTCTTCAGCCCAGATGAAAATGCGTCCAATCGGCTGCAGGACATCTATGACGCGACCTACAAGACGTGGCTCGCTGCGATCAAACCTGAGGACGCCGACGGCACAGATATAGCACCTGATGGACGCGTAATGGAAATGCTCAGTGAGCACACGCTCGAAGGCTGGCTGGAGGGTTATCTGCTTACCGGCCGGCATGGGCTCTTCAATACCTACGAGGCATTCGCGCACATCATCGACTCGATGTACAACCAGTACGCCAAGTGGCTCGAGAAATCCAAGCTTGAGCTCGACTGGCGAGCTCCCGTGTCCTCGCTGAACCTCCTCCTTTCCTCGCTGGTATGGAGACAGGACCACAACGGTTTTACCCACGAGGACCCCGGCTTCCTGGATGTCGTGAGCAACAAGAGTGCGGAAATAACCCGTATTTATCTGCCGCCTGATGCAAACTGCCTGCTCAGTGTGGCCGACCATTGCCTGCGAAGCGTGGACTATGTAAACGTAATCGTCTCCGATAAGCAACCGCACCTGGTCTACCTGGATATGGACGCCGCTGTGGTTCACTGCACTGAAGGTATCGGGATCTGGGACTGGGCCAGCAACGACAACGGCGTTGAACCGGATGTAGTCGTCGCAAGTGCAGGTGACATCATCACCGAAGAGGCGCTGGCGGCCGTCGCAATCCTGCGGACCAAGCTGCCGGATCTCAAGGTGCGTTTTGTAAATGTGGTGGATCTCTATCGGCTGGTGCCCGAGAGCGAACATCCTCATGGACTTTCCGATCGTGACTTCGATTCGCTGTTTACCAAGAATAAGCCCGTAATCTTCAACTTCCACGGATACCCTTGGCTGGTCCATAAGTTCACCTACCGTCGGGCGAATCACGACAATTTTCATGTGCGAGGCTACAAGGAAAAGGGCAACATCAACACTCCCCTGGAACTCGCCATACGCAATCAGGTTGATCGGTTTGATTTGGCGATTGACGTCATCGACCGAGTTCCCCGCTTGCAGGCTCAGGCCGCCCATCTCAAGGAATGGTTGAAAACCCAGATTATCGAGAGTATTAACTTTGCTTACAGAGAAGGTATTGATAAGCCTGAAATACGCAACTGGA
>PLYW01000080.1 GCA_003151875.1 Acidobacteriaceae bacterium | reverse complement strand
CCGTGGACATGCCACGTGCGCCCCACGCCATCGCACCCATGGTCAAGCCAACCGCGAGGACGGTGACGACGATCAGGTCCATCTTCCAGCGATAGAGCATCTGACCCATTACCAGACCCATGATGGCCAGAATGAAGATGCCAAACGGGACATCGGCCCGCGGGTCAAAGATGCCAGCCATAATTCCCACGAAAGCCCCAGCCAGCAGTAGCAGATAAAAGAAGATGAACACAAAGAGTATGACGCGAGCTCGCGGCGCAATCAGCCGGTGGGCAATCGCCGACAGCGAATTGCCGTCGTTGCGCACCGCCACCATGATGGCGGAGTAGTCGCTGGCCCAGCCCAGGAAGGTAACGCCCAGCGTAAGCCAGAGCAGCGAGGGCAACCATCCCCAGAGTGCGACCGCGGCAATCGGGCCCACGATGGGACCAGCAGCAGCAATGGACTTGAAGTGGTAACCGTAAAGCACGTTGCGGCTCGTAGGCATGAAGTCAACCCCGTCCATGTACATGCGCGCGGGAGTAGCCTTCTTGGCATCAGGTTGAATGACTTTTTGGTCAATTCGGCGGGCATACCCGGTGTAGCCTAGCCAGATCATGACCGCCCCGAGGATTGCAATCACGGGAGCGTTCATGGGCCATTTAGCGAGGGCAAAACCGCCGCCTACCAGGATGGGGAGGAGAATCAGAACCAGGATCGTGGCCCGGTATTTCATATCCAACCTCCTTGGCGAGAGAGCCTGAACCTAGAAGATCGAAGGATGAGGTAGAAGGCCTTGTTAAGCCTTGGTTTCGAATCCGGCCAGGACGAGCGCCAAAAGCATTATAGACTCTCATGTCTACCCACGCCCCATGCGTGATCCGGGTCACCAGTTAGAGTGATAAACCCTTGGCTAGAGCGGATACAGCACAGCAAGAGTTGGGAAGGACCGCTTTCGCAGCGATGCATGTGCTTGGTACAAACGGTGAACGTTGGTAGCTCAGCTGCTGTGTGCCGCGGCGTTGCGCAGAGTGGCTTCCAAAGTAGCCAGTCTCTCTTCCAGGCTGGTAAGCGAGGCTGGCGCGATCTCTGGGTGCTTGTCCTGACGAAATATAGGATTATTCACCCACCAATCCATACCCATTTCTTTGGCTTTGTCAACAGAACAGATGACTAGGCGGATCTGAATTGACAGCAGCTCAATGTCAACCAGCTTTATCCTGATATCGCCGGCGATAACGATTCCCTTGTCCAGAACGCGCTCGAGGACATCCGCCAAGGTAGAGGACTCAACCGAATGCGATAACGCTTGTTGCTGTAGCATAGTGTTTCCTTATAGAAGCCTTCCCAGCGGGCCGAGATCGAGGTTGAGGTCCTCTTCTTCCAGTCCGAATTCCTTCCTGAGCCGTTCGATTTCCTGGGCTTGCTGCATGAGGGCCAGCCCCAGCCTTTCGGTCTGCTGCTCGGTCAGCGAGCCGGCTTCCACACGGCGGATGGCCTGCCGTTCCAGCAATTCGTGCAGCAGCTTAACCAGAGTCAGCACCAGTTGTCCCAGTCCGTTCTTGGCGCCGTTGACATCGAAGTTCAACCGTCCGGACCGGCCTTGCAAACCCTCGCCGGCTTCCGACCCGAGCGACGGCGTTCCGGCGTTCATCACTTGAGTGCAAGCACTCGGGCCCTCACATTCCATGCGCGCCATTTCAGCAGACGCCATGCAACTGTTCCTCCCCCGGATTGGTTACCGGCCCGAATTCGGCAGCTCCGAACTGGGAACTGCGGCGGGCCGTCTCGATGGACGTCAGCACCAGCCTGAGTCCCAGGTAAACCAGGTCAATCCCGGCCACCGAGATCGTCGCTTCTCCATCGATGACCGCCCCTTTGTTCAGGACCCGGTCGAGCACGTCGCACAGCGAGGGCCGCTGGGCGTCACCGAGCGTGAGCCGAGGAGCCACGGCGAGACTTGCCATCATCTTGGTATCAGTCGGCATAGACGGCCTCGGCAGCGACATGCTCGGGTTGATAAAGGGCATCTCCCATCTGTTCCAGCCCGTGTAGACCTCGGACCTCGCCGCGGCGGTAGATCACGCTAATGCTGCCGTGAAAATTCTGCCTCAACTTCTTATATATCGGCGATTCCCGCCGGTTCATTGCTGAACACAAGCGGCAATCGCTCGCCGGCGTCACCAGGTTGAGGAAGATTCCAGGCACGTTTATGCCTAAACGCCCGCAGGCGGCGAGCAAGTCGCGGGTCTCCTCAAACGCCATATCAGTGGGAATGCTTACCGCATAAAGCGCGCATTGCGCCGGATCGTTCAGCAATTGCCGCAGCTTCTTGAGGTTCTTCGACAACGACACCAGCTCTTGAGAGAACGCCGTAAGCTTGAAGATCGATTGATACTTTAGAAATAGATCGAAGAAGGCCTTGAGCCACTGGTCGATGATTTCGGGAAGCTCCAAGAGCCGAATCAGGTGACCCGTTGCCGCCGAATCAAGGACCAACACGTCGAATTCACCGGAAGCGAGAAGCGCCATGACCCGCGTCAGGCCCATCACCTCGTCTAACCCCGGCGGAGAAAGATCGAGAATTCGTTCCAGCACTTCGCCATCGAATGCCAGGTCAAAGTTGCTGGAGAGCGTTTCCAGGAACGTCTCTATATCGCCCGCGTACTGTTGTTTCAGGGCCTCGAATTCCGCCTCGGAATCGATCTCGATCGCAGTGACACCAGGGAGGACGTATTGCGGCTGGGAGTCGATCGGCATGTCCAGACAACTGGACAGGGAGTGGGTCGGTCCGGTAGAGACCAGAAGCACTCGTCTGTGCGATGAGCGCTTAGCCAAATGCAGGGCGGTAGCGCACGCTAGTGTGGTCTTTCCCACACCGCCCTTGCCCGCAAAAATGAGCAGAGTGGTTCCAGGCGGAGGTGATGGAATGCCGGCAGTCACCTCGATCTTGGGTGGTAGCTTCGGTCGCGCTACTGCCGGAGCAGCCTCGCGTATCTGCCGGGCTGCTTCCCAGAATGACTGCAATGCAATTCGCCCGCGAACTTCTTCGGCGTGGAGCGGGATTCCCCAGAGCTTAAACCGTGTCAGGAAGGTGTTGCGAAACAGATCTGTAAGCTCGCAATTCTGCAGGTAGTATTCCTGGCGGCAAACCGGACAAGGACTGTCGGGATACAGCCTGTTGATGATGATGTCGTGAATGGGCAGCTTAAGGCGGTCCGCCTCCTTCACGATCGCCACCGTCTCGCGCAGGCTCATTTTCTCGGCCAGCATCACGGGAACAAAACTGCAGCGGCCCGCATCTTCCAGGATAGCTTCCATCCGCCCTACCGAACTGGTCAGTCCATCCAGAAAGGCGTCGAGATGGTCGCGATCGCGCGACCGGGCGAAAACCCATTTCATGTAGCGATGCTTGGCCAGAAGCGTCTCTAGCATGGTCACCCATTTGCGTAGGAACTCCGGCATGGCCAGCAGCCGCAAAGTATGGCCGCTGGGGGCGGTATCTACGATGATGCAGTCGTAGGCGCGCTTTTCCACCCAGGCGGATATCTCCAGGAAAGCCATGAGTTCATCCAGGCCAGGCAGGGAAAGATCCAGAAAACGGCTGATTTCTGCATCGTCGAGAAAGGTGCCGCGGGATGCGATTTCGCGCAATTGGTCGCCGTGCTTGTGCTTGAAATCGGCCAGGTATTCTTGCGGATCGAGTTCCAGGACCCTCAGGTTTCCAGGTGGAACCAGGTCGGCCAGGCTATCGGCGAGCGAGTGCGCCGGGTCGGTCGAAACCAGCAAGAAAGATAACTGCGGTGCTCGGGCCGCCAAGCGCAACGCTGCGGCCGCCGCGCAGGTGGTTTTTCCCACACCGCCCTTGCCGCCGAAGATGACCAACTGCAAATCCGGGAGGCACAGAAAACCTGGGGTTTCCGTACCACTTGTGGGTGTG
>PLYW01000382.1 GCA_003151875.1 Acidobacteriaceae bacterium | reverse complement strand
GCTAACGCGATTGACCGCTTCCTCGATCGCTTGCCTTCGCACGTCATCACGGTGCTGGATGAGGCCTATTGCGATTACGCCAGCTATTTCGCGACGGAGCGCAGCTTTGCGTATTCGCGCGCGCTGGATTATGTGCGCCAGGCGCGCCGGGTCGTGGTGCTGCGCACTTTTTCCAAGGCCCACGGGCTGGCCGGACTGCGGGTTGGTTACGGGATGGGCCCAGCGGAGTTGATGGGCTATTTCGCGCGCATGAAAACGGCATTCATGGTTTCGTCGCTGGGCGAGGCGGGAGCGCTGGCTGCATTGGCGGACGCGAACCACGTTCAGCGAGCGGTGCAGACAAATGCCGCCGAAGCGAAGTTGCTGACCAAGGCCATCTCGGACATGGGGATTCGCGTGACTCCGACGTGGACGAATTTCCTTTTCTGCCGGGTCGGCGAAGATGCGGCCGGCCTTTGCCGGGCCTTGCAAGACGATGGCATCATCGTCCGTCACATGAGTGGATCGTGGGGAGCGTCCGATGCGTTCCGCGTGACCGTCGGCACTCCTGAGCAGAACCAGCAGTTCCTGGGAGCGTTGAAGCGGGCCGTGTCGCGGATCCCAGCGTAGCGGTCATTTTATTTATGCGCTAGCGGCGACGCGAGGAACCTGCTCAGGACCACCACCAAACCGGAGGCGGAACGAATCTTGCCGGTTCCTAACACGCCCGATCGCAAGCCCGGGCTCGCGCGTGATCTCGGCGTAAGCCATGCCAGCGCGATTGTCGTGGGCACCATCATCGGCAGCGGCATCTTCCTGGTTCCAGCCGAAATGATGCAGGCGGTTGGTTCGGCGTGGCTGGTGTACCTGGCGTGGATCGTGGGCGGAGCGCTCTCGCTCGCCGGCGCGATCACCTATGCCGAACTAGGTGCCATGAAGCCGCAGGCCGGAGGCGAATACGTTTACATCCGCGACGCCTACGGACCGCTCCCCGGATTTCTCTACGCTTGGACGTGGTTCGCGATCGCAAAACCAGCATCAATCGCTACCCTGACAACCGGGTTCGTCCGCATTCTAGGCACGTTTCCGGCTCTCGCGTTCTTCAACCGGGATGCAGTCCACTCGCCCATCGCGATCAGCTACGGACAGTTGATCGCCATAGCGGCGGCGGCGTTTATCACGGCGCTGAACTATATCGGCATCAAGCGCGCCGGAGAGTTTCAGGTGGTGTTTACGGTGGTGAAAATCGCAATCATCCTCGCGATCGCCTTGCTGGGATTCAGCGCCGCCAGCGGCACATGGCGCAACTTCAGCACCATTTTCCAAGGCGCGACCGGTGGCTTCGCGGGATTCATGGCCGCACTCATCGCCGCTCTTTGGGCCTATGACGGATGGAACGACCTCAACATGGTGAGCGGCGAAGTCCGCAATCCGGGGCGCAATCTTCCCATCGCGTTAATCGCAGGTGTTGGTGTGGTGGCCGTTCTCTACATGCTGACCAACGCGGCTGTGCAGTATGTGCTTCCGGCGGCCACGATCGCAGCGTCACCACGGCCGGCGTCGGCAGCGACTGCGGTTGCGGCCGGCGCATGGGGAGCGGCCATCGTATCGGCGGGGATGGCGCTCTCCATGCTGGTCGCGCTCAACGGAACCATCATGAGCGGCGCACGCGTTCCGTTCGCGATGGCGCGCGATGGGTATTTCTTTCGCGCCATGGCCGAGGTGCATCCCCGGTTCCACACGCCGTCAATTGCGCTGATCGTGCAGCTCGGGCTATCGATCGTTCTGCTGCTGTTCGCCGGAAACTTCCGCCAGCTTTTCTCGCTTGCAATCTTCGCGGAGTGGCTGTTCTACATGATTGCCGCCAGCACCGTCTTTGTATTGCGCAGGCAGGAACCAGACGCTCCTCGACCGTACCGGACGTGGGGATACCCGCTGGTTCCGGCGATGTTCATCGCGGCGGCGGCGGTGCTGCTCTATTACACGTTCACCGAAAACCTGCGCAACTCCGCGTGGGGAGTAGTGGTGATTCTGGCGGGCGTGCCAATTTACCTGTACTTCGCGAAGAAGCAGGGGTTAGGGGCTAGGGTTCAGATATAGGATTGGGATGACCAGCCATTTCCTGTAGCTTTGTATCAGGGGACGAGTTTCGTCAGGATTATCGGCTTGACGCAAGATAGTACAAGCCGCACAATCCACTTAGCGGGACAAGAGTCGTCTACAAGTGTTCCCCGCATGCCGTGCGACATATTTCCACGGCCATTCAGAACATTCTATCCCGGTCAGGCCGAGGTGTGCGCAGTGGATTCCCTTCCGTCAAGTAACTCGATGTCGAAACCGTTCCCCATTGCTGTCGTCGTTCGGATAGTTGGCAATGCAAGTGGTCCTATAGGGATAGGTATTACATTGACCGGTTGGTTAAATCCGCTCATTGGTGTTGGTGCCCTGATGATTGGTGCTGGGTATGTCATTTGGGAACTATCTGCCCTAGATGCAGTAAAGCACAATGTTCCAGGAATGCTACGACTATTGGCAGTCGTTATGATAGCTGCGGTTACCGTCGGATTATCGTGGAGGCCAATAAGGGCTGCGGTTACCAAAAACACCCTTCAACCGCACATTCCCACCGCAGCCGAAATTGCGGCAGAAGTCTGGAAACACAGACCCCAAGACCGACCTACATTATCCACAATTACCCCACGTCCAGCACCCAAAGGAATTGGACACACAAACCCCACTACAGAAAACATCGCAGGTCCAAGGAGTACTGCAACCCTAGGGAGTTCAGGTGCAACACCGTCCAACATAGAGGTAGTATTGTCTTGCTTACCCGTTAAGCTCCCGATAACAATTCCAGCAGGACAGTTGGGATACATCATTCTTCTTAATGAGGCGGCAAATAAGCGGTCTAAGTACCTTGAGTTTCCGGTTGGTACCCTTACTGGAAAGGCAGCAACAACCTGGCCGTCTCCCTCCGTTATTAGACAGGCAAAGGATATTGATCTCTTCGGCGTGGCGACACAATGCGAAGTTTCTAATCGCGGAGACACCAATTTATTGGACCTAACATTGCCGCTTCAGAGCAGCTATGGAGAAGCGTGGTCAAACATGAAGTCGTACGATGTTACTGTCGTCATAAATCCCTTAGACAAGGGGCAGTCTACGAGCTTTTACATAATAAATACCTGCCCTGTATCGGCTAGGATACACATCACAGATTTCGCTACAGTTAAATTATCACGAGACGATTACATGCATAGGTTTCACCTTGAACTGCCTGATGGCAGAGGAGAATCGACGATGTACGGTCTAAATGAATCCAAGGTTAACTGGGGTGGAACAAGTTGCAATTAACTCAGGCCGCATTAACTAATTGCTTGTACTCCACATGCTCCGAATAGATAAGGATTCTTCCGATTAAAGCACATTCTCGTCAAGATAGGCTTGCAGATGCTTCGCGCCGACACGATGCCGCACCTTTAAGCGGAAACAACCGCAGATCCTTCGGCTGCGCACCCGCCCGACCCGCAAAAGAAGCGGGTCGGAAATTCCTTGCGGGCGCTCCGCTCAGGATGACAATTCATAAAGGCTAAATGCCAAATGCTAATTGCTAAGTGCCAACTCACCCATTCGCTGCCGCCCGCATCTGCCGGGCGCGGTCATACACTTTCACATATTCGCGGGCTGAGTTGATCCAGGAATACTCCTGCGCCATACCGTTGCGCATCAGCGCCTGCCACGCTTTGGGATCGGAGCGATACAATGCCATTGCCGCCTGCAAGGTGTCCAGCAAGGCTTCGCCACTGTGTTCCTTGAACTTGAATCCGGTTCCTTTCAGGGTCGTCCGATCAAATTGCTCGACGGTATCGTCGAGTCCGCCCGTGGCGCGCACCACGGGGACAGTCCCGTAGCGCATGCTGTAGATCTGGTTCAGCCCACAGGGCTCGTAGCGCGAAGGCATGAGAAAAATGTCACTGCCGGCTTCGATCTTGTGCGCCAAGGAGTTGT
>PLYW01000298.1 GCA_003151875.1 Acidobacteriaceae bacterium | reverse complement strand
GCCGCTCCAGTTCAAGTAGGCGATCGGGGACGACGGTACCGAGACCGCGTGCTTGCGGATCGCTGTGTACCACCCGGTTTGCTTCGGTCTTCACGTCGGCCAGGGATATCCGCCCAGTCCGGGCAAATATCGCCAGTCGATTGATGGTGTTCTCCAGTTCGCGAACATTGCCTGGCCAGCTCTGGGCTTGCAGATATTCGATGGCGTCCTGGTCAATGCTGACCGTCCGGTCGTTCTTGAGAGCGAATTGCGACAGAAAATGCCCGATCAACAGCGGAATGTCTTCCCGCCGCTCCTCCAACGAAGGCACATCTATTTGCACCACACTAAGCCGGTAATAGAGGTCTTCGCGAAACAGTCCTCGTCGCATGAGGTCGGCAACATCGCGATTCGACGCCGCAATGNNNNAATGCTCCCTTTTCGTGTCCGAACAACTCGCTTTCCAGAATGGTTTCGGTGAGCGATCCGCAATTGACCGGTATGAAGGGCTGTTCTGCCCGTTTCGAGTGCAAATGAATCGCGCGCGCCACCAGTTCTTTCCCCGTGCCGCTCGCCCCGGTGATCAACACGTTTGCGTTGCTGGAAGCAACCCGCCCAATGTCCTTGAAGACTTCCAGCATGCGCGGACTCTTGCCTACCATCGCGGTGGGGCTGACTTGTGGAGGTAACTCCGCCTGCGAGCGGTGCGCATCCTGTGTTGCCAGCTCGGCCGTCCGCCGGCAGAGCTCGCGAATGCGGCTGACGTCCAGCGGCTTGCTGATGTAATCCACCGCTCCCTCGGCTAGCGATCGGGCTGCGGTCTCCAGGCTCACCTGGGCAGTCATCATTACTACGTGGAGATCAGGCTGCAGTTCTCGGAACCGCTGCGCCAGGTCGACTCCATTGTCGTTCCCCAGGTACACGTCCAGCAAAGCCAAGTCCGCGTGATCGGTGCGAAGGTACAACTCGGCCTCAGAAGCGCACAGGAACGCATCACAGTGGTGTCCCTCGGCTCCAAATACCGCCTGAAGGAACCGACACGTATCCAGGTCGTCGTCGACAACGAGTACTTTGAGAGGACGCATGCTTGCTGTCTTCCTTAGCGCANNTACATCTAGCGCCCATGCCTTTCGTGCCAGCGAAGTAAGGGCTGCCTCCGCTGCTATCCGCGTACCATGAACGACGAATAAGGTCACAGCTAAAAGCGTGCAGGCTGTGGAACTTACCCAACCACACTTGCTTCTCACATAACACAAAGGCTGGTGTCAGGTCTGTGACGTGCGCATGAATTTCTTGCCCCGGCGATCAAACGCTCGGACCACTCGGGGATTTTTGCGCGCGTAAACGATCTGTAACCTGAGTCCGGCCGCAGCAACCTAACCGGCTTCCCCGCACCGCTGAGGCGCTCATTGCTGCAGGGCGTCAAGCCGGGCTAGGTACCTAACTTGGGCGGGCTGTTCGGCAAAAAGAAGTAGGACGACATCCTCTCTCAGCCTTCCGGTTCATCCAGCGGTGGCAGTTCGGCGGGCTTGCTTGCGTTCCATTTAGCGTTTCTGTTCTTCGGCGGGAGTTGAGTTTGCAAGGCGTGAGTCGAGCGACCAGAGACCCGACCCTGCGACAATCAGGAACAGCAACGACAACAACATGGAGAAATCCGTGCGCGCATCGCTCACCATAAACCAGAATCCTTGGTTGGGCCGAGACAATTCGGGGACCTTGGTGGTGGCAATTGCGGTGCAAATGACGATCAGCAGGGGAATGGCGGCGATGCGGGTCAGCAGGCCAATCAGGACCAGACACCCGCACACCATCTCGAAAGCGCCGACAAAATGCGCAGGGAAGTAGGGGGGAGGAAATCCGATTCTCGCAAAGCGATTGACTCCCATGTTGGGGTCGATGTACTTGAGAACGCCTTGGGTGGAAAAAATCAGGCCGACGGCCAAGCGGATTAAGAATACTGCCCTGGAACGCCACGCTGGACGCATGACCATAGACCAAAGCGATCGATCGGGTTCGTGTTCCATGCCGGCCGCGGACAATAGAAGCATTATAATCGGCCCTCGATAACGGCTCCCGCTCACTCCGAAGGGACGAGGAGCGCTGGATTGCATCAAAAAGAGAGTCCGCTGACGGTTCGTTGAGATGTCGCGTAGTAGGATTGGGAAAGTTATGAGTTTTTCCCGCCGCAATTTTCTGAAGATGACGGGCGCACTGGCCGGCAGCAGTCTGGTTCCAGCCATCGCTGCTGGAACGGGCCTCTCGCGACAAACGAACGCCACGCCGCAAACTGAAGGCTCCGCCGACTACACCATCAAGATTGCCGCCAGCCCAATCGAAATTGCGCCCAAGCGCATCATCTCCACCACAACCTATAACGGTCAATTCCCGGGGCCGCTACTCCGGTTTAAGGAGGGACGGCCAGTCACAGTCGATATCTACAACGACACCGATACGCCGGAGCAACTGCATTGGCATGGACAAATGGTCCCGGTCGATGTGGACGGCGCGGCGGAAGAAGGCACGCCTTACATTCCCGCTCATGGGAAACGCCGGATCGTCTTCACCCCGAGGCCGGCAGGCTTGCGTTTCTATCACACCCATAATCGAGCGGGCGCAAATCTGTCCGCCGGCCAGTACAGCGGCGAGGTGGGCCCGGTGTACATCGAACCAGCGCACGAGCCCGGAGACTATGACCGCGAGGTTTTTCTGGTACTGAAGGAATTCGAGCCGAGCTTCAGCCGCGGCGGAGATATGGCCATGGATTTTCTGTCGCCGGCAACTCGCGTGAAGGCCCTCGAAGAGCAGGGTGAGTCGGCGATGAAAGCGTCGCTGGCCAAAGGCATGCCAAAGGGATACGAAGTTGGCTATGGCGCATTCACCATTAACGGCCGCATGTTGGGACACGGAGAGCCGGTCCGCGTAAAGCACGGCGAGCGGGTCCTCTTCCATGTGTTAAACGGGAGTGCCACAGAGATTCGCAGCCTGGCGCTGCCCGGCCACACCTTTAAGGTGGTCGCATTGGACGGCAATCCAGTCCCGAATCCCGCGCGTGTTCCGGTGCTCTGGCTGGGGACGGCGGAGCGCGTCTCGGCGCTGGTGGAGATGAACCATCCGGGAGTCTGGATCTTGGGCGACCTTGCAGACGATGACCGTCGCCACGGCATGGGGATCGTCGTGGAGTACGCCGGACATGCCGGCAAAGCGCAGTGGATCGCGCCACCGTCTTTCCGCTGGAATTACGGGCACTTTGCCAAGCCGGGCGTCACCGCAATGCCGCCGGACGAAACTTTCGAAATGACCTTTGTCAAGGAGAACGCCGCCGAGATGGGTTTCAATCGCTGGACCATCAACGGTGTCGCCTATCCCATGTCCAACGAAATGGCGCCGGCCGCGTTCCACCTAAAACAAGGTAAGCGGTATCGAATTCACATGCGCAATGCCAGTGATGACATCCATCCGATTCATCTGCACCGGCATAGTTTCGAACTGACCAGCTTGGCAGGGAATCCGACTGCGGGAATCATGAAAGACGTGGTCATGCTGGGCGGATATCAAGAGGCTGCAGTGGACTTTGTCGCTGACAATCCCGGGCTCACCCTATTTCACTGCCATCAGCAATTGCACATGGATTTTGGCTTCATGACACTGTTTGATTACGTGTGAACTAAATCTTGGCGCTTACCAGAGACCTATCCGTCTCTCCCAATCCACCAGATCACTCTCCCAATCACTTTCCAGCCTTTCTCACGGCTTAGAAAGACTGGCTTGTACTGATCACTCTGCGAAACCAGAGCCTCTCCGGCAGGAAGGACCCTCAACCACGAAACGGTAATCCCTTTGTGGGGGTGCCAGGCGACCACCATTTTGTCCCTCAGGTGCGCATGGTCGGTTTCCGAAGTGTCGACGACGATGATGTAGCCGTCGCACAGCACCGGCGCCATCGAATTGCCGCGCACTCGCAGGCAACTGGTGAAAGCAGGATTTGGCGCCCAATCACTGGGCGCAGCGATCAGGCCTTGCGGTAACACGCCATCGAAGTCAAGCCTCTTGTCTCCCTCTTCGCCATATGCCGCAGCCTTTAGTGGCAACAAGGGGATGGCATGCAGTTGAGGCTTGCTGAACAGCCGTTCTCCGCCACCGGCATGGACCACCTGCAAGTCCGGCCGCTTGTGCTTGTGAGGATGTAGGCGGATCGCAGGTAATACCCGCAAGAAATGGCCGCTGTAAAGACCGGCCGCGGCGCCCCCGAACGTGAAATAGAAGGTTGCTCCCTTGTCCACTTCGGCTTCCGCCCAGATTCGTCCGCCATGCTTCAGCAGGATCCGCTGCACGGTTGCCAGACCGATGCCCGTCCCCTCGAAGTCCTTTTCCAGGTGCAAGCGCTGGAACACGCCGAAGAGCTTGCCAACGTACTTCATATCGAAGCCCGCTCCGTTGTCGCGCACAAACAGCACCGGCTCGCCATTCAGCATCTCCTGGCCTATCTCGACGGTGGCGGTGCTGCGTGGACGGGTGAACTTGACCGCATTCGACAACAGGGTCACGAACACTATCCTCATGAGCGCCGGATCGCAGTCCGCGATGGGCAGGTCGCCCAGCTTCCAGTCGATCAACCGATTTGCGGTCTCGGGCGCAAGATCATCAATCACTTCCTGTACCAGCGTCTTCAGGGGAACCATGCGTCGATTGAGGGTCTGCCGGCCCAGGCGACTGAGGTTCAGCAGGTCTTCCAGCAATTTTCCCATGCGCCCGGTTCCGTTAAGGACACAGTCCAGCCAATGCTGCGCGTCCGGGCTCAGGGTGGACGCGCCATCATGCAGCAAGAGGTCGGAGAAGCCTTGAATGTGGCGCAAGGGAGCGCGCAGATCGTGGGCCACGGCGTAAGTGAATGACTCCAACTCCTTGTTCAGGGCGAGCAGTTCGGCGGTGCGTGCCGCCACCCGGGCTTCCAGCTCCTGATTGAGCTGGCGGACCTCCTGCTCGGCCAGCACACGATCGGTGATGTCCCGGGCCGCGGCAAATATCTCCTCGATCTCGCC
>PLYW01000016.1:6798-21957 GCA_003151875.1 Acidobacteriaceae bacterium | reverse complement strand
ATCACCGAGATTATTGCGTAGTTTTGCGGGTGCGACGCGCGACGCCGCACTCATCATTAACCGCGGCACAAGCCGCAGGGCGGGTTGCGGAGACGCACACTGCCGCAACCGAGATCTTTGAGAGAAACTAACGTGATTGGCAAAGAACGAATCCGAATCCGGCTGAAAGCATACGACTATCGCGTTCTCGACCAGTCCACCGGCGAAATCGTGGATACGGCGAAGCGCACTGGGGCGCAAATTGCGGGACCGATCCCCTTGCCCACGGTGAAGAACAAGTANNTGCGTGTTGCGTTCGCCTCACGTGGACAAGAAATCGCGCGAGCAGTTTGAAATTCGTACTCACAAGCGCCTGCTCGACATTCTCGAGCCCACGCAGCAAACCGTGGACGCGCTGATGAAACTTGAGCTTCCCGCCGGCGTCGATGTCGAGATCAAGGCGTTCGGCAAGGAACATAGGTAGCAACTAGCAACTGGCAATTGGCAACTAGTTGCCTGTACAAGCAATGGTTTGAAAGGGCACGGCTTTAGCCGTGCCGCAAGCGGCCCAATAACGATGGGGCTTTAGCCCCAGGGCAAGACAAAGCTTCCGCGGCGCAAGCCCCCGGTGCGATCAACACCGGAATGAGGAAGCGGAGTTGAGGACAAGCAAATGGCAGTCAGTGGAATTCTGGGAAAAAAGGTTGGCATGACGCAGCTCTTCGATGACAAGGGTGATGTCCACCCCGTTACCGTGCTGCAGGCTGGTCCGTGCTTTGTGACGCAGCGCAAGACAGTCGCCAAGGACGGCTACGACGCCGCCCAGATCGGGCTGGTGGAGTTCGTGAAAGAGTCGCGCCTGACACAGCCGATGAAGGGTCATTTCGCCAAGCACAACCTTCCGCCGATGCGGTTCCTGCGCGAGGTGCCGATTATCGTCGATGCCGACAATCAGGATGGCTCCAAGGTTGGCGACAAAGTTCTGGTCGACATTTTTGACGGGGACAAGTTTGTGGATGTGGTCGCGACCAGCAAGGGCCGTGGTTTCGCGGGCGTGGTGAAGCGCCACAAGTTTGCCGGCGGCGCCGCTTCGCATGGGTCCATGTTTCAGATCACCGGTTCGATTGGTTCGTCCGCCTTCCCGTCGCGCGTGTTTAAGGGCATGCGCATGTCGGGGCACATGGGCGTCGATCGCGTAACGGTTCGTAACCTGCGCGTGCTGGGCGTGGACAAGGACGAGAACCTGCTGGTAGTCGAGGGCGCGGTGCCGGGGCCGAAGGACGGTTACGTAATGATCGCGAAGGCCAAGAAGCCGCCCAGAGAGCGTCGTGGATTTAGTGGCACCGGTACGGTCGATCCGTTGAAGGCCTCCAAGCGCCAGGTGGCGAAGAAGAAGTAGCTGAGAACTGACTACTGGCAACTGATTGGAAGAACATATGGCAACGATTGATGTAGTAAATCTCGGCGGCGAAAAAGTAGGTTCCTTCGAACTGGCCGATGAAGTATTCGGCGCGGTGAACGAAGACCTGTTGTGGGAAGCGGTGAAGCACTATCGCGCCGGGCAGCGTGCGGGCACCCACGCCACCAAGAACAAGAAGCTAGTGAGCGGCGCGGGTAAGAAGCTGTGGAAGCAGAAGGGCACCGGGCGCGCACGTGTGGGCTCCATTCGTTCACCGCTGTGGCGGCACGGCGGCACGGTCCACGGACCGCAGCCCCGCTCCTATGATTACGCTTTTCCACGCAAGAAGCTGCTGGGCGCGTTGCGCTCGGCACTGGCGGCCAAGCTGGCCGATGGCAAGCTGGTCGTGGTGGAGAGCTTCGAGGTAAAGGAACCGAAGAGCAAAGAGTTCCGCAAGACGCTGCACAAGTTGAACGCGAAAGGGACGACCTTGCTGGTGGAAAGCACGTCCAGCGAGAATCATAACCTTCATCTGAGTTCACGCAATCTTGCAGGCGTGGAACTGCTGGCGGGCAACCAGGTGCATCCCTATCACCTGCTTCGTTACGAAACCACGATCTTTGCTCGCCCGGCGTTGGAGAAGTTGCAGAACTCCCTGAAGGCTGCGGCGTCCAAGCGCAAGCACGCGGAGGTGGCGTAATGAAATCGGCATATCAGGTCCTGCGCCGCCCGGTTATTACCGAAAAGGGTTTGGGGGTAAAGGAAACCGAAGCGACCCTGGTTTTCGAAGTTTCCCTGAAGGCGACCAAGACAGAGATCAAGCAGGCGGTGCAAAGCATTTTCAAGGTAAAAGTGGATTCGGTGCGCACCGCGACTTTTGAAGGCAAAGAGCGCCGGCGCGGCAAGTTTACGGGATATCGCCCCGATTGGAAGAAAGCTTACGTGCGGTTGAAGGCGGGCGAGAAGATGCCCGAATACGCCGAAAACCTCTAGTGAGTGGCTAGTGCCTAGTGGTTAGTGGCTGGAAGCAATTGAGAAACGAGTAGACACATGGCTATCAAAACCTACAGACCGGTTACTCCGTCGCGGCGGTTCACTACGAGCACGGTCAACGATGACCTGACGACGAACCGTCCGTACAAGCCGCTGACCGAGCCCAAGCAGCGCACCGGCGGACGCCGCAATTCCGGCGATCTGACCATCTGGCACCACGGCGGGGGACACAAGCGCAAGCTGCGCATCATCGACTTCAAGCGCGACAAATTCGGAATCCCTGCGACCGTCGCCTCCATTGAGTACGATCCCAATCGCTCGGCGCGTATCGCTCTGCTCAATTACGCCGATGGCGAGAAGCGCTACATCGTGTATCCGGTGGGACTGCAGGTGGGCGCCAAGATCGTCAGCGGTCCCGAGGCCGACATCCTGGTGGGTAATGCGTTGCCGTTGCGCAACATTCCTCCTGGCACCACGGTCCACAATGTGGAGTTGAAGCCCGGCAAGGGCGCGCAGATGGCGCGCTCGGCTGGGGCGCAAGCTCAGTTGGTCGCTAAAGAAGGGGACTACGCGCTACTCAAGCTGCCTTCCGGCGAAACCCGCAAGGTACTGGTCGATTGCATGGCCACCGTGGGGCAGGTTGGCAATATCGATCACGAAAACATTTCCATCGGCAAGGCCGGCCGCACGCGCTGGCTGGGAATCCGCCCGACGAACCGCGGCGTGGTCATGAACCCAGTCGATCACCCACATGGTGGCGGTGAAGGCAAGACCAGCGGCGGACGTCATCCGGTGACCCCGTGGGGCAAGCCGACGCGTGGCTACAAGACTCGCAACAACAAGCGGACCGACAAGTTCATTGTTAACCGCAGACAGAAGTAGGACTGAGACGATATGGCACGTTCAACAAAAAAAGGCGCGTTCATCGATTCGCACCTGCAGACCAAGATTGACGGCATGAACGCACGCAACGAGAAGAAGGTTGTGCGCACCTGGTCGCGCCGCTCCACGGTGATTCCCGAGATGGTGGGACACACCCTGGCGGTGCATAACGGCAAGAAATTTATTCCGGTGTATGTGACCGAGAACATGGTCGGGCACAAACTGGGCGAATTCAGCATGACCCGCAACTTCAAGGGGCACTCGGTCAGAGCTGCGACGGAAACCGCAGCCAAGCCCGCTCCTCCGGCGAGATAAGGAAAACGACATGGAATTCACCGCCAAACTGAATTACGTGCGAGTCTCGCCGCAGAAGGTGCGCCTGGTATTAGACCTGATCAAGGGCCGCCGGGTAGAAGAGGCGCTGGACACGCTGCTGTATGCCAAGAAGGGCATCGCTCCGAAGCTGTATAAGCTGCTGCGCTCGGCCGTCGAGAATGCCAACTACGCGAGTGCGGAAAAAGGTCTGGACATCGATGTCGACCGGCTGTATGTGAAGCGCGCCGTGGCCAACGATGGGCCGCGCATGAAGCGTATTCGTCCGGCCCCGATGGGCCGCGCCTATCACTATCAGCGGCGCATCTCGCATGTGGAGATTGCCCTGGAGGAGAAGGCGGGTCGCAATGGTGAGGCCGGATTGGTGCAGACGGTGCAGGAAGGCGCGCCAGCCAAGAAGCCAGTCAGGAGAGTCGTGAAGAAAGCGCCTGCCAAGAAGAAGGCTGCGGCCAAAAAGCCTGAAGCTAAAAAGTCGGCGGCGAAGAAGCCGGCCAAGAAGAAAAAGAAGTAGAGATTGAAAAAAGCGGCGATGCCAGAGTGCGATCGCCGCGGAGAAGAAACAGATTATGGGACAGAAAGTCCATCCATACGGATTCCGCCTCGGCGTTACCAAGCCCTGGAAGTCGCGCTGGTTCGTAGTGCGCGACTACGACAAACTTCTGCTGGAAGACGTGAAGCTGAAGGCCGAGCTGAAGGAAAAACTGAAGTCGGCGGGCGTTAGCTCCATCGAGATCGAGCGTCCTGGCAACAAGCTGCGCATCATCATCCGCACCGCGCGTCCGGGCATCATCATCGGCCGCAAGGGAACGGAGATCGACAAGCTGAAGCAGGACATTCAGAAGCGCACCAATCGCGATGTCTTTGTCGACATTCAGGAAGTGCACAAGCCGGAGCTCGATGCGCAACTGGTGGCGGAGAGCATCTCGCTGCAACTGGAGAAGCGTGTGGGATTCCGGCGCGCCATGCGCAAGGCCGTGGATTCGGCGCTGCGCTTCGGCTGCAAGGGAATTAAGGTCCGGGTCAGCGGCCGACTGAATGGCAACGAAATCGCCCGCTCCGAGTGGTACCTGCAGGGCCGGCTGCCGCTGCACACTCTGCGGGCCGACATCGATTACGGCTTTGCCGAGGCCCATACTACCTACGGCATCATCGGCGTGAAGTGCTGGGTTTACAAGGGCGAGATCTTCAAGGAACGCAAGCGCGAACCGCAGGGCGTACAGAGCGGAGCGTTTTAGAAGCAGTGGCTAGTGGTTAGTGGATAGTGAATAGCAACAACAACTAGCAACTGGCGATTAGAGACAGGTGAAAACGATTTGGGAGGCGGGCTGGGGAAGTGACCTTGATAGTGATGGACGAGTTTTCTACCCACTATCCACTATTCACTAGCCACTGAACTTATGTTGATGCCAAAGAAAGTGAAGTATCGCAAGCAGCAGCGCGGCCGGATGACTGGCAAAGCCTGGCGCGGTGGCGAGCTGTCGTTCGGCGACTTCGGCTTGAAGGTCATGGAGCCGGGTTGGATCACCGATCGGCAGATCGAGGCCAGCCGTGTGGCCATGACTCGCTTCGTCAAACGCGGCGGGAAGATTTGGATCCGGCTGTTCCCGGACAAGCCCGTCACCAAGAAGCCGGCTGAAACCCGTATGGGCAAAGGCAAAGGAGCTCCGGACCATTGGGTAGCTGTGGTGCGTCCCGGCAAGATCCTGTTTGAAATGGAAGGGGTGTCGGTCAGCGATGCCACTGAGGCGATGCGGTTGGCGTCGCACAAGCTGCCACTTCGCACCAAGTTCGTGCAGCGCGAAGGCGTGCACTAACAAGCAGTNNACGAACAGAAAGGTAGGTCGGTTGCGAGTCAGTGGCACTGACAACTGATAGCTGACAACTGACAACTGGGTTTAACGATGGATGTAAACAAAATTCGCAATTTGACCGATATCGAACTGGCCCATCAGCAGCGGGAACTGTCCGACCAGCTCTTCAAGATGAAGTTTCAGTTGAAGATGGGACAGACCGAGAGCCTGAAGAAAATCCGCGAGCTGAAGAAGGACATCGCTCGCGTGCACACGGTGCTGCGCCAGAAAGAGCTGGCGGGCGGTAACGGGCCGGCTGCGAGCGCAAGTAATCCCGTGAAAAAGACAGTGACGGCGAAGAAAGCGGCCAGCAAGAAGGCTGCGACGGAGAAAAAGTAATATGGCCGAAACAACAGTAACCAGCACAGCAAAGACCCCCGGCCGTCGCAAGATCCTGATTGGCGAAGTGGTCTCCACCAAGATGGCCAAGACCATCGTGATTGAAGTCCGGCGGCAGAAGGCCCACCCGTTCTACAAGCGCGTGGTGGCGCGCAGCAAGAAGTTTTACGCTCACGACGAGGATGGCACGGCGCATCTCGGCGACTTCGTGAAGATCGAAGAGACCCGTCCGCTCTCCAAGTTGAAGCGGTGGCAGTTGAAGGAAATTGTGCGGCGTGCGGCGCTGATAACGCCCGTCGAGGAGCAGCCGGCGAGTTAACCCGGTGGCATTGGCTCCGTCTCGGTGGTGGAGCAAGGAGACAAGATTATGGCAGTGATGATGAGATCCATGCTCGACGTCGCCGACAACTCCGGCGCGCGCAAGCTGCAGATGATTCTGCCGCTGGGCGGTTCCACCGGCCTGGTCGCCCATTTGGGTGACGTGGTTACGGCCTCCGTGAAGGAAGCCTCTCCCGACGGCACCGCCAAGAAGGGCACGGTGGTAAAAGCCGTGATCGTGCGCACGCGCAAGGAGCATCGCCGCCGTGATGGCACCTACATCCGCTTCGATCAGAATGCGGCGGTGTTGATCAATGACGTGCATGAGCCGGTTGGAACGCGCGTGTTCGGGCCGGTGGCCCGTGAGCTGCGCGAGAAGAAGTTCTTGAAGATTGTTTCCCTGGCGCCGGAAGTGCTGTAAATCAGTTGCCAGTAGCCGGTTGTCAGTTGTCAGTGGTACCGCAACCCGCGATTACTAAGAGCTAGTTGCTAGCTGCTAATTGCTAAGGGGTTTCAGAGAAATGCAGAAGAGCGTAGATATTCGCCGCAACGATCAGGTGCGGGTGATTACCGGTCGCGACAAGGGCAAGGAAGGCCGCGTGCTCCGCGTCATGCCGGACGAATCCAAGGTGCTGGTGGAGCACGTGATGATGGTGAAAAAGAACGTGCGACCCAACCCGCAGAAGAATATCAAGGGCGGCATCGCAGAGCAGGAGAGCCCGATTTCCATCAGCAATGTGATGCTGATGTGCTCCTCGTGCGCGCGTCCTGTGCGGGTGGGCCACGAGAAACACGGCGACCGCCACTCTCGCGTATGTAAGAACTGCGGGACCACGTTGGAGAAGTAGCACTTGCACTTGGCTAAGCTGAATTGATTTCCTCACGAACCGGTAGCAGCGACAAACCGAAACCGTGAGAAAGGTAGAAGCAGGGAATGGCAGACGAAAAGAAACCGAAAGCGCCGCAGGCGGGTGCAGAAGGAAAGCCGCAGGGCAAGCCCCAGGCAAAGAAGGCGAAGCCTGCGCAGGCCGAAGTAGCGGCGGAGGNNAAGATCATCGTGAATATGGGAGTGGGCGAGGCGACGCAAAATGCCAAGCTGATCGATCCGGCGGCGGGTGAAGTTGGCCAGATTACTGGGCAGAAGCCGGTGATTACGCGGGCGCGCAAGTCCATTGCGGCCTTCAAGGTGCGCGAAGGGATGCCCATCGGCGTGATGGTCACGCTGCGCGGCGACCGCATGTATGAATTTTTCGACCGCCTGGTGAACGTGGCGCTGCCGCGGGTTCGCGACTTCCGCGGAGTGCCGACCAAGTCCTTCGACGGACGTGGCAATTTCACGTTGGGCGTGCGCGACCAGTTGATCTTTCCGGAGATCGATTACGCCAAGGTCGAAAAGCTGAAGGGCATGAACATTACGATTGTGACCTCGGCGGGTACCGACGACCAGGCGCGGGCCTTGTTGAAGCATATGGGTATGCCGTTTAGGCAGTAGCCAGTTGCCAGTTGCCAGTGGGTAGCAACTCGCGAAGAACGAATAGCGAAAGGCGAAGAGCGTAAAGGAAACAATGGCGAAGACATCCAGTATTGCCAAGGCGAACAAGAAGCCCAAATTCCCGGTCCGGCAGCACAATCGCTGCCATATCTGCGGACGTCCGCGCGCCTTTCTGCGCAAGTTCGGTATCTGCCGTCTGTGCTTCCGTGGTCTGGCCCTGAAGGGCGAGATTCCCGGGGTCATGAAGTCGAGTTGGTAGGGCAGTGGCGAGTAGTTGGTGGAGAGTGGTTAGGTAGTCCGTCGCGGCTGGTTCTTTCCCCAGCGTTGATGAAGCGCTGGCGCGAAGAGTTCGTGCGAAAGCTAACGAGCGACGATTTGAGGAGATATACAGCATGAGTTTGACCGATCCGGTCTCAGATTTTTTGACCCGCGTTCGCAATGCCATCAAGGCGCGGCACCAGAAGGTGGATGTTCCGCATTCCAAGCTGAAGGTGGAGATGGCCCGCATCCTGAAGGAAGAGGGCTACATCACCAACTTCAAGGCGACTGAAGAAGAGGGCCGCAAGGTCCTGCGGGTGTACTTGAAGTACAGCCCCGATAACGCGTCGCCAATTTCCGATTTGAAGCGGGTTTCACGTCCCGGTTGCCGTGTCTATGTCGGACACACGGAGATTCCGCGCGTGCTGGGCGGCCTTGGGATCAGCATTCTGACGACGCCCCGGGGCGTGATGACGGGGCGCCAGGCGCGCAAAGAAGGCGTCGGCGGAGAGGTCCTCTGCGAGATTTACTAGACAGCTGTTAGCCGTCAGCTATCAGCCGTCAGCAAGACATGCAGAACGCTGGTCATGAGTTAATAAGCGGACGCAACGCCCGCACAACAAGAATGGGCTGACAGACTGAGAGCTGACAGCTGAGAGCTAAAGATTATGTCAAGAATTGGAAAGAAGCCGATTCCGTTGCCCAAGGGCGTCACCTACGCCATAGAAGGCAATACGGTCCGGGTGAAGGGGCCGAAGGGCGAAGTCACGACTCACATGCCGGCTGGCGTCAAACTGGAACAGAACGATGGAGTCTTAACGGTAGTTCGCGAGGACGACTCCAAGGCGGCGGTGCACGGATTGGTGCGCGCTCTGGTCAACAATTCGGTGGAAGGTGTCACTCGCGGCTGGACTAAGGATCTGGACATCGTCGGGATTGGCTACCGTGCGGAGATGAAGGGTAAAGGTACTGTGGTGTTTACCTTGGGATATTCCCACCAGATCGAGTACCCGCTACCGGCGGGCATCGAGGTGACTGTCGATCCCAAGCAGACGCACCTCGTCGTTAGTGGTATTGACCGGCAGAAGGTGGGATTCGTTGCTGCCGAGATGCGCAGCCTTCGTCCCCCTGATCCATACAAGAACAAGGGCGTGCGCTATAGCGATGAGCGCCTGAAAAAGAAGGTCGGTAAGACCGGAGCGAAGTAACAGTTGTCAGTAGCCAGTTGTCAGTTAGGGAATTGGCAACTCGGCAACGAGCGAAAAGCGCAGAGCCAAGGGCGAAGAGCGATTCATGACGGGATGGCGCAGGAGCGCACCGTTACCCGGTTCNNTCGGTGAACCACATTTACGCTCAGGTAATCGACGACACGCAGGGTGTGACTCTGGTCTCGGCGACCTCAGTGAAGAAAGTCGGCAAGGGCGAGAAACGTCCGACGGGCGGCAATGTGGGTTCGGCCAAAGATGTCGGCAAGATGATCGCCGAGCGCGCCAAGCAGAAGGGCATCGAGAAAGTGGTCTTCGATCGCGGTGGATATCTTTACCACGGACGCATCAAGGCGCTGGCTGACGCCGCACGGGAAGCAGGACTGAAGTTCTAAAGGCGGGGGTTAGTGGTCAGTGGCTAGTTTTACCTGCTGCCAACCAGCGAAAGGCGAAAGCAGGTCCCTCGATTTGCTTCACTCGCTCGGGATGACAGGATTTGAAGGCGTGGTTGCCATAGGGCGCCGACGCCAGGAGATACAACGCGAATGCCAACAGTAAAGAAAAAGCTTGACGCTGGTCAGTATCAACTGAAGGACCAGGTGGTCTCGATCAACCGCGTCACCAAAGTAGTCAAAGGCGGCAAGAACCTGTCGTTTGCGGCGCTGGTGGTGGTGGGCGATCCGAGTTCCGCCGTGGTGGGATACGGATCCGGCAAAGCAAAAGAAGTTCCGCAGGCGATCCGCAAGGGAATCGAAGCGGCCAAGAAGAACCTGCTGCGCGTGAACCTGACGCAGACCTCGATTCCCCACCAGGTGCTGGGCCGCTACGGCGCAGGCATGGTGATGCTGAAGCCGGCTCCCGAAGGCACCGGCGTCATCGCCGGCGGTGCGGTCCGCGCGGTCATGACTTCGGCAGGAATCCAGAACGTGCTGACCAAATCCATCGGAACAACCAACCCGCACAATGTGATCAAAGCTACGTTCAACGCGCTGTCCCGTCTGCGCGACCGCAAAGACGTGGCCAGTGCGCGCGGCAAGTCCGTCGAGGAGCTTTAATATGGCTCGTATTCGTAAGAAGGCGCAGGTAACGCCGGCAAAGGCGGGCGCGAAGATGCAGCTCAAATGGGTGCGTTCGGCAATTGCGGCCCCGGTCAAACACAAACTGGTGGTCAAGGGATTGGGTTTCACCCGGTTGAATCAGGTAGTGGAGCGTGAGGACACGCCTTCCATACGTGGCATGGTGGCTAAGGTCCCGCACCTGGTAGAGATCGTGAAATAACAGTTGCCAGTAGTCGGTTGCCAGATGTCGGTTACGGCAACCAGCAATCGGCAATTAGATTGTAGTCAGAGGACATGTACTGACGACCGACGACTGACAACTGAACAGACAGGTACAAAATGAATCTCAGCAATTTGCGAGCACCACGAAAAGCGTCGGAGAATAAGAAGCGTGTGGGCCGCGGTATGGGCTCGGGCATGGGAAAGACTTCTACCCGCGGCCACAAAGGCCAGAGGTCACGCAGCGGCTCGCGCATGATGCGCGGCTTCGAGGGTGGCCAGATGCCGCTGCATCGCCGCCTGCCGAAGCGCGGCTTCACCAACATCTTTCGAGTCGAGTACGAAGTCGTTAACCTGGAACGGCTCGCAGGCTTGGGCGAGAGCGAGATCACGCCCGAATTGCTGCGCAAAGCCGGCGTTGTCAGTTCCAAAAACACGCTGGTGAAGGTGCTCGGTCAAGGCGAGTTGTCCAAAGCGATCACGGTACACGCGCACAAGTTCTCCAAGTCGGCCCAGGAGAAGATCGAAAAAGCGGGCGGCACAATCAAAGTTGTGAGCAGTTAGTAGCCGGAACTGATAGCTGACCACTGGCAACTGACAACTGGGGTTTTATGCTTGAGAAGTTGGCCAACGTATTTCGCGTTCCCGATCTGCGCAAGCGCATCTTGTTCACGCTTGGGCTGCTGGCGGTTTACCGCTTCGGCGGACACATTCCCACGCCCGGGATCAACGCCGATCTGCTGTCACAGTTCTTCGACCAGAATCGCGGCACCTTCCTGGGCTTCGTCGATCTATTCAGCGGCGGTCAGTTGCGCCGCCTGACGATCTTCGCGCTTGGCATCATGCCCTACATTACCGCGTCCATCATTCTGCAATTGATGACGGTAGTGTACGAACCTCTGGCCAAGCTGCAGAAGGAAGGCGAACTGGGGCGCAAGAAGATCACCCAGTGGACCCGTTACCTTACTCTGTTGCTAAGTGCGGTGCAGTCGTTGGGCATTGCGATCACGCTGGAGCGCCAGACGATAAGCGGAGGCACGGCCTTCGTCAACAATCCGGGCGTCGGCTTTGTGCTGATGACCATGTTGACGCTCACTACGGGCAGCGTCTTCATCATGTGGCTGGGCGAACAGATCACGGAGCGCGGCGTCGGCAACGGCATGTCCCTGCTGATCTTCGCCGGTATCGTGGTTGGCCTGCCGCGCGGCGTGATGGATTTGTACGAGAAAGCGGCATCTCAGGCGTGGGGGGCATTCACCGTTCCTGCCATGCTGCTGCTGGTTGTGCTGATGGTCGCGGTGGTCGCGTTCATCGTGTTTGTCGAACGCAGTGAGCGCCGCATTCCCGTGCAGTACGCCAAGCGGGTGGTCGGTCGCAAGATCATGGGCGGGCAGTCAACCCATCTCCCGTTGCGAGTGAACTCTGGCGGCGTTATGCCGGTCATCTTTGCATCGTCGGTGCTGACTTTGCCGCAGACCGCGGGCGCTCTGTTCAAAGACAACCGCTACTTCGGCCCCATGCTGCGCGCGTTGTCCTGGGGCGAGCCCCTGTATACGCTGCTGTATGCGATCGGAATCATCTTCTTCGCCTACTTCTACGTGTCCATCGTCTTTAACCCGACTGAGGTTGCCGACAACATGCGGAAGTACGGCGGCTTCATTCCGGGCATTCGGCCGGGTGCGCGGACGGCCAACTATATTAACGATATTCTGACGCGCATCACCTTGGTCGGCGCGCTTTACCTGATTCTGATCTCCTTCATTCCGGAATGGATGATCACGGGCATTCACCTCAATCACCTGTATGGCCCCGTCGGAGCATTCTTCGAGCACTTGCCGACATGGGTGACCAACGGACTGGGCGTGAACTTCTACTTTGGCGGTACCTCGCTGCTGATCGTCGTAGGCGTGGCCATGGACACCGTCAACCAAGTCGAGTCGCAATTGGTGATGCGCCATTATGAAGGTTTCACCCCGCGTAGCGGACGCATTCGCGGGCGCAGGGCGACGTGGTAAGGAAAGCAGGGGTTAGGGACTAGGTGTTAGGGCTAGGGACTAGGGACTAGAGTTAGTTTGATAGGGGAGACATCACTGCTAGAGACGTTGGTTGCAATCCTAAGAGTTAGAGAGCAGCCCTAGCACCTGACCCCTTAACCCCTAGCACCTGCTTTTGGAGGGTACGAGGCATGGCAGTGCAGACTTCCTCGGCAGTGGGCGTTAAGACAAATCAACAGGTAGTCGGTCCCATTGTGCTGTTGGGTCCGCCGGGTGCCGGCAAAGGAACGCAGGCGAAGCTGATCGCTGAAACCTACGGCATCCCTCAGATCTCCACGGGAGATATCTTGCGGGACAACGTAGCCCGCAAGACGGAATTGGGTGTGAAGGCCAAGGAGATCATGGGGCGCGGCGATCTGGTTCCCGACGAACTGGTTTGCGGTATGGTCGCTGACCGTCTGATGCAAGCGGATTGCGTCCACGGGTTCATTCTGGATGGCTTTCCGCGCACCGTGCGGCAGGCCGAGTGGTTGGATACGCAGTTGGAAAAAATGCGGGCAGGCAAGGACGGTAAGGGGCAGCAGGCGTGCGCGCCGCCGGTTGTGATCCGCTTGGTGGTAGAGTATAATCAACTACTGCAACGGCTTACCGGGCGTCGTTCGTGTCCCACCTGCGGACTGATTTACAACGTCTATTACCAGCCTCCCAAGGTCCAAGGCATCTGTGATGTCGAGGGTACGCCCTTAGTGACGCGTCGGGACGATACAGAAGAAGTTATCACCGAACGCCTGAAGGCCTATGAGCAGCTTACCCTGCCCCTGGTGGAATATTACGGTGCTCGGGGCCGATTGATCGAAGTGAACGGCGACCAGCCGGTGGAAGCGGTAATGGCGCAAACGTTCAAAGCGATAGAGAATGGCAATCGTTTGTAAGTCGGCCTCGGAAATTGACAAGATGCGCCGTAGTGGGCGCATCGTCCGCCAAGTGCTTGAGGCCGCACGAGAAGCGGTTGCGCCTGGGGTTTCAACCATGGATCTGGAGCGCGTTGCCGAGCGCACGATCCGGAATTTAGGGGCCAAACCTGCATTCAAGGGGTATTACGACTATCCCTGCGTGCTATGCACATCGGTGAATGACGAGATTGTGCATGGTATTCCGTCGGCACGGCGGATGCTGAAGGCCGGAGACATTGTTTCCATTGATTGTGGCGTCGTGCTGGATGGCTACTACGGCGATTCAGCGATCACGGTTCCAGTAGGCGACACGATTACGCCGGAGTTGCAGAAATTGCTCGAGGTGACGCGCGAGTCTCTATTTCACGGAATAGAAGCGGCGCGCGTGGGTAATACGGTCGGGGACGTGGGCGCAGCCGTGCAGCAACTGGTTGAGGCCAACGGCTTCAGCGTGGTGCGCGAGTTTGTCGGGCACGGCATCGGTACCAAGTTGCACGAAGACCCGCAGATTCCGAATTACGGAACACCCGGGCACGGCCCGAAGTTGCGCGACGGCATGGTCCTGGCAATCGAGCCTATGGTGAACATCGGCGGGCCCGGTACGCGGGTGCTTGACGATAAGTGGACGGCGGTGACCGAAGACGGCAGCTACAGCGCCCACTTCGAGCACTGCATCGCGGTGACTAGGGATGGACCGGTGATCTTAACGGAATAGTTGCCAGTAGCCAGTAGTCAGTAGCCAGTTGACTGCGCGGCTTTGGAAACATGGAATTCATCACTGACAACTGGCAACTGACAACTGATTTTCCGGGGTTGAATGAGTAAGGAAGACGCGATTGAGGTAATGGCGGTGGTGGTTGAACCCCTGCCCAATGCCATGTTCAAGGTGGAATTGGAGAACAAGCACCAGGTGCTGGCGCACGTCTCGGGCAAGATGCGCAAGAACTTTATTCGCATACTTCCCGGCGATCGGGTGGCGGTTGAGCTGTCGCCCTACGACCTGACCCGGGGCCGCATTGTGTATCGATATAAGTAGCCAGTAGCCAGTTGTCAGTCGCCAGTAACTGAGAACTGAAAACCGAAAACTGGCAACTGAGGTTTTCATGAAGGTACGGGCATCAGTCAAGAAGATTTGCGATAAATGTAAGGTGATTCGCCGCCACGGGGTGGTTCGCGTGATCTGTGAAAACGCGAAGCACAAGCAACGGCAGGGATAATCAAACGAAGTGGCTAGTGACTAGTTGCTAGTTGCTGTTTTGGAGTAACTATGGCACGTATTGCAGGCGTGGATCTTCCGCGCAACAAGCATATCAGCATCGCTCTGACCTACATTTTCGGGATCGGGAATTCGCGCGCCAAGAGCATTCTCGGCTCGGCGAACGTGCAGACCGACAAAAAGGTCAGCGACCTCAACGAAGATGAGGTAAACCGCATCCGCCAGGTCATCGAAGAGGGCGGCAACGTCGAAGGCGATCTCCGCAAGGACGTCTCGATGCATATCAAGCGGCTCATCGAAATCGGGTCCTATCGTGGATACCGTCACCGCCGCAGCCTGCCGGTTCGCGGACAGCGCACCCACACCAATGCTCGCACCCGTAAAGGTCCGCGCAAAGGCACGGTAGCCAACAAGAAGAAAGCAGCAGGGAAGACATAGCACATGGCGAAACCAGCGGGATCCGCCGCAGCGGACAAAAAAGGCAAGAGCAAGAAGTTCAAGAAGAAGGAGCGCAAGCACGTTCCCAATGGACTCGTGCATATTCAGGCCTCCTTCAACAACACCATCGTCACTATCACCGATCCGAATGGAAATACGGTGTCGTGGAAGAGTTCGGGTTCGCTCGGCTTCCGCGGGTCGCGTAAAGGCACGCCCTTCGCGGCGCAGCAGGC
>PLYW01000016.1:0-6753 GCA_003151875.1 Acidobacteriaceae bacterium | reverse complement strand
TAGTGGCTAGTGGATAGAAAAGCCAGACTAGCACGTGCTACGGGCCGGAAAATTTTGGGTAAGTGTCGAAATGGTTGGAGGAAACATCTAATTATTGACCACTAGCCACTAACCCCTAACAACTGACCGGGACGAAGGGACGCCAAGCGCCCGTAAACCGATCGACACAAGCAAGTGAGCAGTCGCAGTCGATAGAACAGGGACATCCGGAAGAGTTTTCCGGTCTAGCCACTGCCCACTATCCACTGACCACTGCTTCATAAGGAGAACGTAACTTGGCAAGGTACAAAGACGCAGTATGCCGCCTTTGCCGCCGCGAGGGTATGAAACTGTTCCTCAAAGGCGCAAAGTGCTTCACCGACAAGTGCCCGGTCGAAAAGCGCAACTTCCCTCCCGGTCAACACGGCAAAGACCGCAAGCCCAAGATCGTTGGCTACGGGTTGCAACTTCGCGAAAAACAGAAAGCGAAGCGCATCTACTTTACCCAGGAAAAGCAATTCCGCAACTATTTTGAACGTGCCGCCCGGACCCGTGGCGTCACCGGCGAAGTGCTGCTGCAACAACTGGAGCGCCGGCTCGACAATGTGGTCTATCGTCTCGGCTTTGCCGTAGCGCGGCGGCAGGCCCGTCAGTTGGTGCGTCACGGTCACGTGCAGGTGAATGGAAAGAAAGTCGACATTCCTTCCTATCAAGTGAGCGCAGGCGAGGAAATCTCCGTGCGCGAGAAGAGCAATAAACTCGCGCTGTTGGAGATTGCGAAGGATTTTGCCAGCCACCAGGCGCCGCCCGCATGGCTGGAAGTCGACCGCGACGGTTACAAAGGGCGAGTGGTTTCATTGCCGACCCGGAACGACATCAACTTGCCCATCAATGAGCAGTTGATCGTGGAACTTTACAGCAAGTAGTACGCCCGCGGTGCGGAGCGATCTGCGTCGCGCTCTCTACAATCTTCGAGCCAGATCAGCCGGTGTGCGCTTCCATGAGACGCCACCGCGCAGCATGGCCGAACTGAACAGACAGGAGTTAGGAATGCTTTGGAAAGGATTTCAGAAACCCAAACGGCTGGCTACCGACACCGAGACCTTGACCGATCAGTACGGTCACTTCTGGGCGCAGCCGTTTGAGCGCGGTTTCGGTACCACCATAGGCAATGCGTTGCGCCGCGTGTTGCTGTCGTCCATCGAGGGCGCCGCGGTCACCGCGGTCAAAATTGAAGGTGTGCTGCACGAGTTCCAGTCGATCCCAGGGGTGGTGGAGGATGCGACCGACATCATTCTCAACCTGAAACAGATTCCCTTCCGCCTCAACGGGGACGCGCCTAAGGCCATTTACTTGCGTGCCGATCAGCCGGGCGTAATCACTTCCGGCATGATCGACGCTGACGCTGACGTCGAGGTGCTCGACAAGGACGTTTACATCGCCACCGTCAGCGAAGGTGGCAAGATCGATATGGAAATGCGGCTGAAGCGGGGCCGGGGTTACGTTTCGGCGGACAAGAATTTCGACGAGGACCTGGGCCTGGGATTCATTCCCATCGACTCCGTGCACTCGCCGGTGCGCAAGTGTAACTACTCGGTCGAAGCTGCCCGTTTGGGACAGATCACCGATTACGACAAGCTGGCCATCGAAATTTGGACGAACGGTTCGGTGACTCCGGCGGATTCGCTGGGGTTGGCCGCGAAGTTGCTGAAAGANNCACATGAACATCTTCATCAACTTTGAGGAGGAACTCGAGGCGCAGGCTGCCGGCCTGGGCGACAAGCCGGAGATTCGCAACGAGAACCTTAATCGCTCGGTGGAAGAGCTTGAGCTTTCCGTGCGCAGCTATAACTGCCTAAAGAATGCCAATATTCAGACCATCGGCGAGCTGGTGCAGAAGTCCGAAGCCGAGATGTTGAAGACGAAGAATTTCGGCCGCAAGTCGCTGAATGAGATCAAAGAAATTCTGTCTTCGATGGGCCTGGGGCTGGGCATGAAGATCGACGACCAGGGCAATGCCGTTCCCGGCAGTTCGTCGGGAGCATCGCAAGGCTATTCGCTGCCGTCGTCGGGCTACGGCAGCGATCCGAATTTCTAACTACAGTTGCCAGTAGCCGGTTGTCAGTTGTCAGACTGCGCACTGCTACCGATAACTGACAACTGGCTACTGATTACTGACTACCGATTTTCAAGGATCACAGAAATGCGTCATCGTAGAGCAGGATGGAAGTTAGGACGGAATACTGAGCATCGGCGCGCGTTACTGCGCAACCTGGTGACCTCACTAATCGTGGACGAGCGTATTGAGACCACTGTCACTAAGGCCAAGGCCATGCGTCCTCATGTGGAGAAGATGATCACGCTGGGCAAACGCGGCGATGTGGCCGCGCGCCGCCAGGCGGCGTCGTATCTGATGACGCGGGATGCGGTGGACAAGCTGTTTAACACCATCTCACCTCGTTACGGCGATCGCGAAGGCGGTTACCTGCGCATCATCCATGGCGGTTTCCGCCAGGGAGACGGCGGCGACATAGCCTTCGTCGAACTGCTCGGCAGCGAGAAGACCCTAGACGAGAAGCGCCAGAAGCGCGCCGAACTCCGCGCCAAGCGCGCCGAAGAAACCCGCAAGGCCATGGAGTCGGCCGAAGCCGAAAACAAGCAGATGGAAGCGCAGCAAGCCGCCAACGAAGACAAGAAAGAAGAGTAGAACCAGGGTCCAGCCGGGTTGCCGGCGACGGTGAGTAATTCACAACATTGTGCCCCGTTCTAGCGGAAGCTAGGGCGGGACTTTTTGCGCTTGATGCAATCACACGAAAGCTATCGCGTTGACGAAAGCTCGGGGTGTTCGACAAGGGCGCGACGGCGATTGAAAGCTCGTAGCGATAGATAGTAAATGATCACCTGAAGCACCACGGCACCGCAGGAATCGAGCACCACGTCCTGCCAAGCCCCGGTGCGGGAGGGGATGAACGTCTGGTGAATCTCGTCCGCCGCAGCAGTTACGACGGCCATCAACACCCCGAGCAGCACCCAATCCCAGCGCCAGAAATCGCGCCAGCATATCCCCCATGGCCGGCGCAAAAGCGAGCGGAGCCGATCGCAGTTGGTGTTTTTGAGCGCCAGAAAAACCAAGCCGCTGAGGATCGCGTACCCGGCGAAATGTCCTGTCTTCCGCAGAATCTCGTCGAGCCGTGACACGAAGGACTGGTCCACGTGAGGAACCACGGCTGCGATTACGGTGTACAGCACACCCGAGGTGTTGCTGGCGGATGCGACGTCCGTGGATTCCAGCCGGATGACTCCCAGCCACACCAGGACCGGCCACCAGCGGTGTGCCAGCGTGCGAAATGAGGGTTTCAGCAAACGGGCTCGCTTCGAGGGCTGCCGGCGTTGACTCACGATGGCTGCCGAACTGGGCTGATGGTCACTCAACGCGGTAATTGGGGGCTTCGCGAGTGATCATTACGTCGTGCACGTGACTTTCGCGCAGACCGGCTCCGCTGATACGTACGAAGCGCGCTTTCTGCTGCAGTTCGGCGATGGAGGAACAGCCTGCATAACCCATTCCGCTCTTAACTCCGCCCACGAGCTGGTACACGATCATGCCGACCGTGCCGCGATAGGGAACGCGTCCTTCGATGCCCTCAGGCACCAGCTTGGCGAGACGATTGCCATCGCTGCCCTCCTCTGACAAGACCGGAACCGAGGAATCCGCATCGATGCTCTGGAAGTAGCGTTCGCTGGAGCCTTGGGCCATCGCCGCCAGTGATCCCATCCCGCGATAGGCCTTGAAGGAGCGGCCCTGGTAAAGAATGGTTTCGCCGGGACTTTCTTCGGTACCGGCGAGCAGCGAGCCAATCATGACGCAGCTTGCGCCTGCCGCGATTGCCTTGGTTATGTCGCCGGAGTACTTGATGCCGCCGTCCGCGATGATGGGAACATCGGTGTCCCGTACGGCGCGGGCCGCCTCGGCGATGGCGGTGATCTGGGGAACTCCTGCGCCGGTCACGATGCGAGTGGTGCAGATCGATCCTGGGCCAATGCCAACCTTAATGGCATCGGCTCCGGCGCGCGCCAGTTCACAGGCGCCATCGAAGGTGCCGACGTTGCCCGCAATGACATTGACCTCGGGCAGCGCCGACTTGATGGTCTGGATAGCTTCGATCACCCGCGTCGAGTGTCCGTGAGCACTGTCGATGGCGAGCAGATCGACTTTGGCCCGCACCAACTCTTGGGCGCGTTCGAGGAAGTCTCCGGTGGCGCCGATGGCGGCGCCCACCCGCAGCCGGCCGTGATCGTCCTTGGCGGCGGTGGGATACTTCAGGCGCTTCTGAATGTCCTTGACCGTGATCAGGCCCTTGAGGTTGTAATGATCGTCCACCACCAGCAGCTTCTCGATGCGATGTTGATGCAGGATCGCCTCCGCATCGCTCAGGGTGGTGCCGACCGGCACCGTGATGAGGTTTTTCTTGGTCATCACTTCGCTGATGGGGACATCGGTCCGGGTTTCGAAGCGGAGATCGCGATTAGTCAGGATACCGACCAGCTTTTTGTTCTTGGTTACGGGCACGCCCGAGATGCGGTAGCGGCGCATGACCTCCAGCGCATCGGAGATCTTTTCGTCGGGTGACATGGTAATCGGATCGACAATCATGCCACTTTCCGAGCGCTTGACTTTGTCCACTTCGCCGGCTTGCTGCTCGATGCTGAGATTGCGATGAATGATGCCGAGCCCGCCTTGCTGCGCCATGGCAATGGCCATGCGCGCCTCCGTGACGGTGTCCATGGCCGCACTGATCAGGGGGATGCGGAGCTCGATATTGCGGGTCAGGCGGGTCGTCGTCGTCGCCAAGGCCGGAACCACATCGGACTTGGCAGGCAACAGCAACACGTCATCGAAGGTAAGCGCTTCAGGCACCGGAAAATGAATCATGGCTTTAGGTCCGCGGAAGGGTAATTTCTCATTGTAGAGTTGCGCTGGCGGTTAGGCAAACGCGGGCGCGCTAGGATCTTTAGTTGGCAAGAAGGAGCGGCACGCCCTTCCGCGCCGTTTCAGGCTGCTGTTCCCCGTGTGTTCATTGAATTTTCGGGCCCTTCGGCGTATAGTTACTTGAGTACTGTTGTGTTTTGAGGGTTCTGTTCACCCCTCCCGGGTGAGGGCGAGCCCGGTGCATAATCGGCGAAGCACATCGGTGGGCGCGAGCCCACTTTTTATTTCCACCCGTAATCCGCTGGTGCATTGGCGAGTCCAGGCGGCAACGATAGCCTGACGGGCGGTTTGTGCTTGATCGACAGGGGCCGTTTTTTGGACAGGAAGAGACGATGGCAGCCGGTTTGGAAAAGGTTCGAGAGATCGCCGAGCGGGTGGCGCAATCCAACGGCCTGGAAGTGGTCGATCTCGAACTGTTGGGGGGCGGTAAAGCGCGTATGCTTCGCATCTTCATCGACAAGCCGGACGGAGTTACGCACGAAGATTGTTCCCGCTTCAGCCGCGAAGTAGGCACCATCTTCGATGTTGAGGAGGCTGTACCGGACGCTTCGTACTTGCTGGAGGTTTCATCGCCGGGACTCGATCGCAAGTTGTCAAAGCCGGCGGACTACCAGCGTTTCACCGGCAGCCTGGTGAAGCTGATGACCCGCGACCCGGTGAACGGAAACCGGCATTTTGAAGGGCGGCTGAAAGCGTTTCACGATGGCTGGCTTAGTTTGGAATTGACCGGCAGGAAGAAATCGAAGAAGCACCAGGCAGTCGAACCGGGAACGGAAGTTGAAATCGATCTGGCCAACGTTGAAAAGGCGAACCTGGTTCCCGAGTTCTGATTCAGCGCAGAAAAGACCAAATGGAAGTAAGGTGGCAAACATTTTATGGCAAGTGAACTGTACAACGTAATCGACGCTCTGAGCCGGGAGAAAGGCATCGACCCGCAGATCGTCGTGAACGCGGTCGAGGATGCCATCGTTGTGGCCACCCGAAAGTATTACAAGACCCAGGAGAACCTGCGTGCCGAACTCGACAAAGAGAGCGGCCAGATTCGTGCCTTCGCGGTGCGCACCATCGTTGAGGGTCCCGACCAGATCGAGGATCCCCTCGCGCAGATTACTCTGGAGGACGCCAAACGCATCGATCCGGCCGCTGAGGTGGGTGGCGAGTTGCGCACCTATAAACCGACTGAGGTGCTGGGCCGCATTGCGGCCCAACTGGCAAAGCAGGTCATCTTCCAGAAGGTGCGGGAGGCCGAACGGGACACGATCTACAACGAGTACATAGGCCGGGTCGGCGAAGTGATCAACGCCACTATCAAGCGCCAGGAAGGACAGGACGTCATTGTGGACCTGGGCAAGGCCGAGGGCCGCATGCCCAAGAAGGAGCAATCGCGACTGGAATCGTTCGCTCCCGGAGAGCGGGCGCGTGTGGTGCTTGTGCGCGTAGAAAAAGCTTCCAAGGGCCCGCAGGTTGTGGTCTCGCGCGCCGTCCCGGAGCTGGTGTCGCATTTGTTTCAGACCGAGGTGCCTGAGATTTACGACAACACGGTGGTCATCCGTGCCATTGCCCGCGAAGCCGGCGAGCGTACCAAGATTGCGGTCATGTCGAAGGACAAGGATGTCGATCCGGTGGGCGCTTGTGTCGGAATGAAGGGCATGCGAGTGCAGTCCATCATCCGCGAATTGCGCGGCGAAAAGATTGACATTATCGAATACCACGAGGACCCAGTGACCTTTGCGGAAAAGGCGTTACAGCCGGCGAAGGTTAGCCGCGTCACCGTTCTCGAAGGT
>PLYW01000030.1 GCA_003151875.1 Acidobacteriaceae bacterium | reverse complement strand
GCGCGCTCTATGAGGACCGGGAGGTAGTTGTTGACGCCAATCTGGTCACGTCCCGGGAACCGGCCGATCTCCCCGCGTTCATGCGCGAGACCATGAAACAGCTGGGGCTGTAGTTTGCCATTCCCGGCGAAAAAGAAGAGAGAAGTCATATGCAGCGGTTCAACGCAACGCGAGACTGCCATCTCCAGCCCAAGAAGAGAATGCATCTGACCGCGCTACAAGCGGGTAGTCGGAAACGTTGCTTATCAACAATCTGGTTATGTCATAACAACTTTTTTGGTCTTCACGACATTCCAAGAAAGGTGGAGATATGAAACTTCCTGAATATGTCCCGAAAGACGAAGTAAAAAGAGAGTGCCAGGAATTGGGAATCAGAAATTGGGCAGCGCTTAAGAAACTGGTACCGAGCTTGGAAGAAGCCAAAATAATCAGGGCGGCGATAGGCGCGGCCGGCATCAGGATCGGCATCGAGGCTTTTCGGGATGGGCTTGAAGTTGAGCTTGAGCACGGAACGAGATACCCAGATGCAAACGTGACGAACAACCATCCGGTCCTGACGGGCAAGATCGTCATTGCGCATCTAAAGGAGGCGCTGGATTATTACAGGCGTCTGAAAATCATGGAACTCGAGGTCCTTATTCACAAGGCGCTTATCGTGAAAGACGCCGCGAAGCTCGAAAAGTATCTAAAGAAACTCGCAAAAGAGAAGTTCGAACTCAGCAAATCGGAAGTCACCCAACTAAAGTGAATCGGGCCTCAGAATGGCCTGACGTTGCTGTGCTTCGCCAGTGCGCAAGAGGTGAGGAGGGGTGTCTGACAAAAGCTGATGGGAAGGCCGTGGTCAGCAGTTTGGGGACTCGCGTTGGGGCAGACAGGATCCTGGTGCCGAGCCCTGGGCACAGCCAAAGAAAAAATAGTGCTCTCGACTCCCTCATGGGGTATATAGTGTGGGGCTGTTGGGAGCTAAAACGGAAATTCCGGCCGACACCACCTGCCCCGACTTGTTTAAACCCGATAATGTATTTTATCGGGTTAGGAGTCAACCAGTATCCGAAGCCCACCACGAGAGAAAAAAGTCACAGACATGCGGTTTCGGCTAATGGAAGCCAGGTGTACCATTGCGCTGGGAAGCGATGGAATGGATTCTAAAGGACAGCGGCCGGATGAGCTTCTGATCTCCTTTTGGCCTTCACTTGACGAAATCGATGGTAGTGCGCTCAGCAACGCCTACTTGGCAGGCCTCAAGGAATTTTATGACTCCCGTGCGTGCACTCCGGGATGCGGCGATGGCAAAGTGGGACAAAGCGGATGATGACGGATAGATACGCACCGGAGACTTACAACGAGTTCCATCCCTATTCCAAAAGTAAGGAACATACGATTTCCGAAAGGGGGCACACAGTGAGTGCTTTCAATGGGCGGGTAAGGGTGACGGTTGTTGGCGTAGTGAGCGCCGGCCTTGTTGGGGCATGTCTGCTGGCCACGCGGGTGGTTTCTGCCGCTGGACAGGCGGACCAAAAACAGGTGAAGAACAGTTACATGCCCGTGGTAGATACGGAGAACTTTGCGACGATACATGACCGCATGGCCGCCGCGAAGGCCGGGGTCATGAAACGGCAAATGGACCTGCTTGATGAGCGTTACGATCTGAGCGACCGTCCCGCGAAGAATGTGGTGATGGACCGCACCAAACCTGTACAGGAAGGCGTGAGGGTGACGTTGCCTCCAGGCGTAACCTGGAACGAGCTTGCTAGCGACTCTGCCGAGCAGATTCGCGAAAAGGGCACTTTCCCCAAGGGATTTCTACCCCTGCCGCACGCGAACCATCCTGAGGGCGGCATGGTCTTTCCGAACTTTGAGATTCAGGAGCTATTAAAGCAGGAGAGCCGCGACCTGACGCGGTTCGATCTGGACTTCGATATTCCGGAGCGGTTTCTGGCGGAATTTCCGCCGGCGATCTACCTGACGACGCGGCCAGACCTCGGAGATGTTTCCAAGGGGCAGTTGGTGACCATCGCCAATTACTATGAGATGTTCAGCGGCATTTTGAATCCCAAGCAGATTGAGGGCCTGCGCCTCTTGCTAACGCCGTTTCCCCAACAGCAGTTCAACCAGACAACGGACCGGCGTTCGGAGAAGGCGAGCCGCGGCGTAGCCTGTCTGGATTGTCACGCAAATGGCGGGACAAATGGCGCATTCCATCTGGTGGGCGATATCCGGCCTCAGGAGTTTCGTCATCGCATTGAGACCCCGGCCCTGCGCGGTGTAAATATTCAACGCTTGTTCGGCTCACAACGGGCTCTCAAAACGGTGGAAGACTTCACGGAGTTTGAGCAGAGAGCGGCATACTTCGACGGCGATCCGGTAATTGCGACCAAGAAGGGCGTGAACGTGCTGGAGCGAGGGAGCCAGGTGCACTTCATGGCCGAGTTCCAGGAACTGCTCGACTTTCCCCCAGCGCCGAAGCTAGGTTGGGATGGCAAACTGGATCCCACCAAGGCCACGCCTGCCGAACTGCATGGGCAGGAGGTATTCTTCGGTAAGGGACAATGCGCAACCTGCCATTCGGTGCCCTACTATACGGATAATACCATGCACGATTTGCATGCGGAACGTTTCTACAAGCAGCAAATGGTGAATGGCATGATGATGGCTCACGACGGCCCCATCAAGACGTTTCCATTGCGCGGGATCAAGGACACACCGCCTTATCTGCACGATGGAAGATTGCTGACGCTGGATGACACGGTGGAGTACTTCAACCTAG
>PLYW01000037.1 GCA_003151875.1 Acidobacteriaceae bacterium | reverse complement strand
ATTGCGCCAGCAATCCCATTTGCTGCGAAGGAACGTACTGAATGTTGGTCAGCGATTCGCTGTTGCGGCCGGCCGCAATCGAGGAGAACGTCTGATGATAGTTCTCCGTTCCGCCGTACAGACGCAGGGTAAACAATCCGGCCGCAGGACTGTCGTAGTCGGTGCCAAACGCCAATTGCCGAATGGTGGTGTCGTTGATCTGCAGCGGCGTGCCATTGAGCCGGTCTTCGCCGTAGAGCGAGCCGCTGAGGAAGACGCGACCGCGATTGCCGAACATGCGTTCCACGCGCAAGGTCCCGCTGCCGTACTGCGATGCGACCGGCGTGTCCACCGAGCCTCGCACAGCTTTCGGCACGGCGGTGTATCCGTCAGTGCGGAAACCTTCTCCGCTGGCCACCACCGCCCATTGCCCGAAGCTCATCGCGCCCCAACCCGAGCCGAACGGCGAGCGCTCATTGCCATACGAGCCTTCGACGGAGGCGTCCGTCTGCACCGCATGACGCGTCTCCAGGTTGACCACCCCGCCAAGCGCGTCATTTCCATACAGCGCCGAGACGCCTCCTGGAACAATCTGCACCTGGTCCAGCGACGCTTGCGGAACGCGCGCCCAGTAGATCCAGCCGCCAAAGGGATCGTTGAGCGGAATGCCATCTGCCAGCACCAGCGCGCGGCTCGCGCCACTGGCGCCCAGTCCGCGCAGCGACACGCCCTGCGATGTGGGATTGGCGGTCTGGCTGCCCGATCGCCGCAACAGCGAAAAGCCGGCGACGTTCCGCAGTTTATCGTCGGTGGCAAGTGCGCCCCATTGCTGCAATTGCGTAGAGCTGATGCTCACGGCATCGGGTTGCGCCTCTACGTCGTCCACGCCGGTCGGGAGAATGGCGGTGCGAGTCGCGGTCACGTCGAGACTCTGTTGCACCGCCGCCGGAAGCAGCGTGATCGTGAGTTGCTTCGCTCCCGCTTGCCACGCGATTGTGCCGGTCGCGAAACCGGATGCGCTCACCACCAGGGTCCCGCTGGTGGCAGTTACTCCGGTGAATACGAAACTGCCATCGGCTTGGGTCGTGCGGCTGATCTCTGGCCCATCAGTGCGCAGCAGAACCTGGGCTTTGGCAATCACCGCGCCACTGCGGTCCTTGACCACGCCGCGCAATTCCTGCGGCGGAGCGGCCCAAAGACGTCCGTGCGTCGACAGGAATATGAGCGCCACAACAGCGGCAATCGTAAGGCGGGGCGAGCGCAACATCCGTGTATCTTCGCACACCGCACATCGATGCTGCAGCTATTGAGACACAGCCCATGTAACAACAACGAATGCCCTGTCTTGGATTGGCCGGTGAGTCCCCCACCAACGTTCTGGAATGTGCCCGGAATAATTACGTCAGCCGCGACAACGCGATCGTCTTATACTGGTAGGTTGCTAAGTTAATAGGAGAAGCGCAATGATTAGTTCCGATGAAAGAACTGCCCTTCTAGAAGAAATTTCCATTCATCCGCCCATGCGACTGTTATTTGGTCCGGGGCCAAGTCAAGTGCATCCGCGCGTGTATCAGGCGCTGGCTCAACCCGTCGTCGGCCATCTCGACGCCTACTTCTTCGAGATCTCCTCCAACATTCAACGGCTGCTTCGCACCGTCTTCGGGACCAAGAATGAGCTGACCTTCGTCATCTCCGCCACCGGCAGCGGTGGCATGGAGACTGCCATCTCCAACTTTGTTTTGCCGGGAATGAAGGTGGTGTCGTTCGCCAACGGCTTCTTCTGCGACCGCATGTCGGAGATGGCGCGCCGCCAGGGCGCCGAACTGGTGCGCTTCGAGAAACCCTGGGGCGAAGTCTTCGGCGACCAGGAAGCGGCTGAGTTTATCCGCCTGGAAAAGCCCAAAGTCGTGATGTACGTGCAAGCCGAGACTTCGGCAGGGGCCTTCCAACGCGGCGACGCCATCTGCAAGGCCGCGCACGAAGTCGGCGCGCTGGTCATCGCCGACTGCGTAACCTCGCTCGGGGCCATGCCCGTCGAAGTGGACAAGACCGGCATTGACATCGCCTACAGTTGCAGCCAGAAAGGTTTGAGCTGCCCTCCGGGGCTGTCGCCCATCACAGTCTCGCCGCGCGCCGCCGAGTGGCTGCAGGCGCGCCCAACGCCCAATCGCTCCTGGTATTTCGACCTGAAGCTGATCGCCGATTATCTGACGATCTCGCATCGTTATCATCACACCGCGTCGGCGACCATGTTCTACGCCCTGCACGAAGGACTCACGCTCATCGAAGAGGAAGGCTTGCAGAATCGCTGGGACCGCCATCACCGGGCGCATCTGGAGTTCGTCAAGACGCTGGAAGCCATGGGACTGGAAATGCTGGTGGCGCCCGAGCATCGCATCTGGAACTTGAACACGCCGAAAGTGCCGCAAGGTGTGGACGACGCCAAGGTGCGAACCACGCTGCTCAAAGAGCATGGCATTGAAATCGCCGGTGGCTTCGGTCCGCTCGCCGGAAAGATCTTCCGCATCGGCTTGATGGGCCCGCTGGCAACGACGGAGCACGTCCACGATTTCGCGGATTGCTTTGCAGCGGCGTTACGTGGCGCTGGCTACAAGCACTGAGATAGATGGTCGTCTATAAACTGCCCCGCCCTAGCCAAACCCAGGCTAGAACGGGGCACCCCGATTTAGGTTTCGTGTGTCATGGCCGGGGCATACGGCCAAGAGAACCCCCGGCTCAATGTAGGATGTCAAAGGCCCCGAGCGTCTGCGTGCCGTTGCTGATCCAAGTACTCCCACCGTCATGGGAATAGAGATCGACTCCCATCGCACTGGAGTGCCCGGCAAATTTTGTAC
>PLYW01000055.1 GCA_003151875.1 Acidobacteriaceae bacterium | reverse complement strand
CAGCACAGCAGTCAGCCCTCACTGCGAACATCTATAATTGAGCTGTTAGCTGCTGGGCCGGACGGTCGCTGCCGGCCCGCGAACACTGGTCGTCCGTTTCGACGGCCCGCCTCGGCGGGAGACCTGGTTGCGCGGGCGGACAGAGGAAAGTCCGAACTCCACAGAGCAATGTGCCGGATAACGTCCGGGCGGCGGCGTTCAAGCGCCGTTGACGGAAAGTGCCACAGAAAACATACCGCCTCGCCTCACGGTGGGGTAAGGGTGAAAAGGTGCGGTAAGAGCGCACCGCGCCGTCAGTAATGACGGTGGCAGGGAAAACCCCACACGGAGCAAGACCAAATAGGGGAGGAGCGTCCGCCTCGGCGGAGGCACGTGCCGGCTCGGCGCGTCACAACTTCCGGGTAGGTCGCTAGAGCCGCGCAGTAATGCGCGGCCCAGAGGAATGACCGTCGTGCCGCTTCGGCGGCACACAGAATTCGGCTTACAGGCCCGGCAGCTATCTATCCTCGCAGTCCAACCAATCCCTGGAACTCCCCCCGCCAGACGTGCCCAGAGGCCGGAACCACTCGCCAATTTGTTGTAAGCTTTAGCCAGCGATGAAATCCTCACCCACGTTTCGCCCGCCCGAAAATCGCACCCGATTTATCAGTGGACTCTACGGCGACTTGATGGAGAATGGCATTCGCTATTTTTTCCCCGGAGCGACGTTGGAACGGCTGGCGGGCGGCCCGGAGCGGATGCCGGGCCTGCTGGGCGCGGTGCCCAGCGGTGGTCAGGTCGAGTTCGAATGGATGGGCGAGGGCTACTCGCTGAGCGCCAGTTCCAAGCTGTCGGACCATGAGCGGCGGCTGCTGCGCAGTATCGGCATGGTGCTTTCGGCGCGCTATCAACTGATCACCAACCAGGCGCTGGCGGCGCAAAGTTTTCAGCTCTTCCGCGGATTGCCCGAGGACCGCTTCATTTCGGCCTTCCTTGATCCATCGCCGCACACCAGCGGCGAGGCCGTTGCCGGCGTGCCCGACCGCATTGCCGACGCCATCGAGGTGTTGCGTACCAGCAGCATGAGCACCTACGAGAACCGCCGCATTGCCACCGGCGTGTTGCTGTTCGGCTCCATGCCGGAACCGTGTCATGAGCCGCCGCAGACGCCGGACTGGGCCATGCGCTACTCGCACGAGCTGACCAGCATCCGCAGCTTCCATCGTTTGTGCGATGGATTGCAGACCCTTGCCCTGGTTGACCGCGACGGCTTGCTGGCGGAGTTGATCGACGTGCACGAGTGGGCCGAGCCCTATCGCGATATGCCGTTGCCCATCCCGACCTCGGCCCGCTACGGCGACCACTGCCGCGCTACTCTGTGCGGAGGACACATCTGCCTCATCCTCTCGCCCAATGGCGAAGTCAAAATTTTCTCCGATGGGGTGCCCGTCTTTCGCTTTCTCGACGGCAAATGGCGGTTGGTGGATGCGCGTTATCGTTACGAGATGTGGAAGAACGCAATCGGTCATACGGAGCTGGCGGAGCGCCTGTTTGCGGTGGCCCTGAACCTTACCGAGAGCCGTCGCGGTGCGCTGTTCGTGGTACTCGACGATCCGGAGTCGGCCCGCGCGCTGGTGTCGCAGCCTGATCTGCTGGAGCACTTGAATCACCAGCCGGTGGCGGAGGGAATTTCCAGCAAGGACCAGTTGCATTATTTGCTGCGCGACAAGAGCATCTTCGACTTCCCTCCCACGGTGCTGGAGAACATTGCTCGTATCGACGGCGCCGTGGTGCTCACTTCGCGGGCCAACCTGCTGGCCTTTGGCGCCATTCTTCACCATCAGTCCAGCGAAGAAGTCATCAATCGTCCAGTCGAAGGCGGACGCACCACCGCCGCCATCGCCGCTTCGCGCTATGGCACCGTCCTGAAAATCAGCGAGGACGGCCTGGTCTCCATGTACCGCGAGGGACGCTGCCTGTGGGAGATGTAGATTCAGGGAATAGGGGTTGGGGGTTAGGGAATCTTGTTGAAGGATGGGCCCTATTCATAACTTAATTCGTTGGTCGTTATGGTTCGGAGTACTGTTCCTATCGGTCATTGCAGCCGCCGAGACCGCTGCCGCTCCTGTGCCCTGCCCAGCCGCCCATAACCTGGCCGGCGCCGAGGTAATCGCGCGCCTGACGAGCCGCAACGCCGCGCGCGCGCGCGACTTGCTCAGTTTTGAAGCGACCCGCGACTACCAATTGCACTACACGGGTTTTCCGTCGCCGCTCGCCGCCGAGATGCAGGTGAAGGTTTCCTATACCGCGCCGGGCACCAAGCAGTTTACGATTGCATCCGAATCCGGCTCCAAGCTCATCCTTAATCGCGTCTTTCACCGGCTGCTGGAATCGGAAAAGGAATCTGGGTCTGACGAAGCCAACCGTGCGGCGGTGGCCCTTACCGCCGCCAACTATTCTTTCTCCTTGTTGGGTTGTGCGCCCGGCGATGGCCCGCCCCTGTACGTCATGCAGGTCGCGCCCCTGCGTGACAATAAGTATCTGTACCGCGGGACGGTGTGGATCGATGCGACCGACTTTGCGGTGACGCGGATTGAGGCGCAACCGGCCAAAAATCCGTCCTTCTGGACCAAGCGCTCCGTGATCGATCACGAGTATCAAAAAGTGGACGGCTTCTACCTGCCGGTGCTGAACCGTACGGTCACCGATGTTCGCCTGGGCGGCCAGGCGGTGCTCACCATCCGCTATCAGGACTACAAAGTGTCGGCGGCAGAAAGCGTCGCCGACCCGCGCTGAGCAGCCCTGAGGGCTGTACAATTAGTCGGTTTGGGACCAATGGCCTACAGCGCCGTGCCAAGAGAGGGGAGACGTTTCATGCCTGTTGAACAACAGCACAGTGCAACGCACCGGTTTACCGTCATCTTCGAGAAGGAGGACGAGGGAGGCTACCACGTTTTCTGTCCGACGTTACCTGGTTGCCACACCCAGAGTGAATCGGTCGAAGAGGGCATCCCTCGCATTCGCGAGGCGATTCAACTTTATGTAGATAGCCTGGTCGAGGATGGATTTCCAATCCCTCCAATGTCTCAGGCAAAGGCGAATTGAAACTGGCGGCTGACAGCTGACAGCTGATGGCCTGCCCCTAGCTCTGCCCGGAAATTTTCAGCTTCAACTCTTCGGGAATGCGGTCGCGAATTTCTTCCGGAAGCTTTTCCAGGCCGAGGCGGGCCCCGATCAAGGCAACATCTTTCACCACCAGCGGGGCCGGAGTCGCGACGGCGACCAGCAGCCACAGCAGCATGGAGAGCAGGAACCCACCCAGCGCGCCGATTTCCAGCAGAAACGCGTGGCTGGGTTTGAAGTAGCGAATCACGCCATAGGCGAGGAGAAAAACGAACATGGATATCGAGGCCAGCGCCATGAGCCCGATATCGATGCCGCGATGCAGGCGCTGCCGCGAGCGGCAGAACTCACACTCCACCAGGTGCGCCTCGTAGTCACCGCGCATTTCGGGAGCAAGACCAGAGATGTCGTAGCGCCATCCGGCAAGGATTTTGCCGATGACGCGGTGAGTACATGGTGTCATCAATCCCGCCGAACCCTGCCCCGCCGCAGCGGGCACGCAGGGCGGAAACTACAGTCGGACCGCAGGCAGCGGTTCATGCTGCGCCGCGAGCAGCAGCCGGTTATGCAACAAGCTGCGCTGCTCGCCCAAGGCACGCTCGGCTGTCATCCGGGCGATCTCCGGATGATTGTTCTTCTCCGAAAGATGCGCCAGAATGAGGAACTCAGCACTTCCATCATAGTCGCCGGTAAGGAATTCCGCGAGCGCACCGTTGGAGAGATGGCCGACCTGGCTCATCACCCGCTGCTTGACGCTCCAGGGATAGGGGCCGCCGCGCAGCATCTCCAGATCATGGTTCGACTCGATCATCAGCACGTGACAACCGCGCAGATGATCGCGCACGCTGGCGGGCATGTAGCCCAGGTCGGTGCAGACGCCGATCTTGATGCCGCCGCTGCGGAAGGTATAGCCCACCGGGTCCGCGGCATCGTGAGGGATGGTGAACGGCCTCACCGTGATGTCGCCAATCTCGAAGGCATGGCCGGAGCGGAATAGCTCCACGCGCTCGAGGCTGACGCGTTTGCCGCTGCAATCGCGGGCAAACTTCTGGTACGCCTGATAGGTCTCGCCGGTGATGTAGATGGGCACCTTCAGCCGCTTGGCCAGCACCCGCAGGCCACCGACGTGGTCGCTATGCTCGTGCGTGACCAGGATGGCATCGATCGCGTGCGACTCTTGTCCGCACAACATCATGCACCGCAGAAGTTCGCGGCAGGAGAGACCGGCGTCCACCAGCAGTCGCGTGCGGGAACTGGAGACGACCGTGCAGTTGCCTGCGCTACCGCTTGCCAGCACCGTGATCGACACAGCCATAGCCGCGAGCATAACCGGAACTCAGTGTTCGCGGTAGTAACAAGATAGTTAACCAGTAGCCAGTAGTCAGTTGCCAGCAGTCAGTTGCCAGCAGCCAGTTGCCAGTGAATCGCCGATGCCTCGCTGAAAGCTGACGGCTGAGAATTGCCAACTGACTGCTGGCTACTGACAACCGCCGAGATTCCTCCTCGAATTCCACAGCGGCCACATTTTTTGTACAGGAATTTGCTCAGGAATCTTCCTGTACACCAGTTTTTTGTCAATTGAGCCGTTGCGTGCATTTGCTCTTCTGTCTAGTCTGATTGCACCCACCAATGGCCACCACCGACTACAGCCTGGAACGCGGCCTGCCTGTCAGCATGGAAGCCGAGCGCTCAATCCTGGGCGCGATCCTGCTCGACAACTCGCTCTACGATCAAGCCGCCGAAAATCTGACGCCTGACGACTTTTCTTTGGATGCCCACCGCCGGGTTTATTCGCGCATGCGCGACTTGCAGGAGACCGGCCGTCCGGTGGACATGATCACGCTGGTCGAGGAGCTCGACCGCCGCAAAGAAGTGGAAGCCATCGGCGGGGTGGCGTATCTGTCGTCGCTGATCGATGGCGTGCCCGACCGGCCTTCGATTGAGCACTACGTGCGCATCGTGCGCAACAAGGCGCTGCTGCGCGGCCTCATCAACCTGTCGCAGAACGCCATCGCCGAAGCCATCGAGCATTCCGACGAAGCCGAAGAGGTGCTGGGACGGGCCGAGCAGGCCATCTTCCAGCTCTCGGAGAACCGCATTGGACAGGGGTTCATGAACATCCCGTCCATCATCAAAGGTTCGTTCGGATCGCTGGAAGAGTTGTACGCGCGCGGCCAGGAAATTACTGGTCTGGCCACGCACTACACGCTGCTCGACAAGCTGACCAGCGGGCTTCAGCCGTCCGACTTGATCATCATCGCCGCGCGGCCTTCGATGGGCAAGACCGCGCTGGCCATGAACATCGCCGAGAACGCGGCCGTGCTCGACGGCAAAGTGGTGGGTGTGTTCTCGCTGGAAATGTCGCGCGAAGCGTTGCTGATGCGCATGCTGGCGTCGCACGCGCAGGTGGACTCCAAAGATTTGCGCCAGGGCTTCCTCACCAAGGAAGACATGCGCAAGCTGACGCGCGCCACCGAGCAACTCTCGCATTCCAAGCTGTGGATTGACGATTCGCCAGGACTCTCCGTGAGCGAGATGCGCGCCAAGGCGCGCCGCTTGCGGCAGACGGAAGGGCTCGATCTGCTGATCGTGGATTATTTGCAGCTCATGTCGGCGGTGCCCATCGGCGGCAAGCGTTTCGAGAACCGGACGCAGGAAGTTTCGGCCATTTCGCGCGGGCTGAAAGCGCTGGCCAAAGAATTGAAAGTGCCGGTGGTCGCGCTGTCGCAGTTGAGCCGCGCTCCCGAGAGCCGCGGCGGCGATCATCGGCCGCAGCTTTCGGATTTGCGCGAGTCCGGCTCCATCGAGCAGGACGCCGACGTGGTGGCCTTCATCTTCCGCGAAGAGGTGTACAAGAAAGACGATCCCGACCTCGACGGCATCGCCGAACTCATCGTCGCCAAACAACGCAATGGTCCCACCGACATGATCAAGATGGCGTTCGTCAAGCGCTACACGCGGTTCGAGAACCTGGCGAAAGAGAACGAGTATCCGGGGTAGTGGAATTACCCTCCGCGGCTAAAGCCGGTTCATTGCCGAGTCTTAACTGCACCGCTGAAGCGCTACTCCACCCTAATCAGCGCAATCCTTCGATGACCTTCTTGATCCGCTCGAACGCCCAGAAGATGTCCTCGCGCGTAATGACCAACGGAGGCGCGATGCGGATGACGTGTTCGTGGGTCTCCTTGCACAAGATTCCCAGCTCTTTCAGCGCCTCGCAATAGGGCCGCGCCGGGACATCCAGTTCAATCCCGATCCACAAGCCCTTGCCGCGGACCTCGCGTATATGCGGGCTCTTCAGCGTTTTCAGCTTGGTGAGGAAGTAGTCGCCGAGTTCTGCGGAGCGTTGAATCAAGTTTTCCGCCACCAGCACGCGTAGCGCGGAGCGGGCGACTGCGCACGCCAGCGGATTACCGCCGAAAGTGCTGCCGTGGTCGCCAGGATTGAACACGCCGAGCACTTCCTCGGATGCCAGCACCGCCGATACCGGGTAGAAGCCACCGGACAGCGCCTTGCCCACAATGACCACATCGGGGGTGATGCCTTCGTGCATGTAGGCGAAGAGTTTGCCAGTGCGGCCCAGACCCGACTGAATTTCGTCGGCGATCAGCAGCACGCGATTCTCGCGGCAGATGGCAGCGGCCTCCTTCAGAAATCCCGCAGGCGGGAAAACGATCCCGGCTTCTCCCTGAATGGGTTCCACCAGGAAGGCGCAGGTGTTGGGCGTGATCGCCTCGCGCAAAGCGTTGGCATCGCCGAAGGGAATGACCTTGAATCCTGGCGTGAACGGCCCGAAGCCGTCGCGGTACTGCTCGTCGGTCGAGAAACTGACGATGGTCACCGTGCGCCCGTGAAAGTTGTTGGCGCAAACTATGATTTCAGCTTTACCGTCGGGAATGCCTTTGAGCTTGTAACCCCACTTGCGGGCGGCCTTCACGGCAGTCTCCACCGCCTCCGCGCCCGAGTTCATGGGCAGCGCCATCTCGAAGCCGGTCAGGTCGTGGAGTTCCTGATAGAGCAGGGGCAACTGATCGTTGCGAAAGGCGCGTGATGTCAGCGTCACCCTGCGCGCCTGCTCGATCATGGCCTTCAGGATTTTGGGATGGCAGTGCCCCTGGTTGACGGCGGAGTACGAAGCTAGGCAATCGAGATAGCGATTCCCATCCACGTCATAGACCCAGACCCCTTCCGCGTGTTCGATAACCACGTCGAGAGGATGGTAGTTGTGCGCGCCGTAGTTATTTTCAAGCTCGATGAAATCCTTGGTTTCTAGACGATCGATGACTTCCATAAGACCTCAAATCTTTCATTGGTATTTCGAATATTCCAAAATCTATGTGAACCGGTGCCGTCCCTGACGGGACTCGAATCTATTTGTCGCCCTACTCAGCACTCCGCCTGCGGCTCCGTGCTGGGCTAGACTGTTTCGCGCCTACGGCGCTGGATTGTTGGCCGGCAAATTCCAGTCGTTGCAGCACGATCTCTTAATTACCAAGGCCCAAATGCTAAGTGCTAAATGCCAAATGCCAAATGCTAATTGCTAGTTGCTGGTTGCTTCTCCTAGTCCAGCAGCATGGTCAGCAGCGCCATGCGCACATACAGTCCGTTGGCCGCCTGCCGGAAATACAAAGCGCGCGGATCATCGTCCACTTTCTTGTCCAGCTCCACGGTCCGCGGCAAGGGATGAAGAATCATGGCGTCGGACCTGATGTGCTGGAGCACGGTGGAGTCGATGGCATAGCGCAGCGGCCCCTTAAGCCGGTCGGCGCGGATACGCGTCTGGTAAATAACATCCACCTCCCCGATCACGCGATTGATGTCCGACTCCAACTCATAGCTGACACCATGCCGGTCGAGGTACTGCAGGATGTCGGGTTTCATCTGCAGCTCGGGCGGGCTCACGAAGAAGACCTTCACCCGTTCGAATTTCGCCAGCAGATAAGCCAGGGAGCGAACGGTACGGCCGCGATCAAGTTCGCCGATGAAGGCCACGCTCAGCCCATCGAGCGGACGCTCGCGGTAAATCGTGTACAGATCGAGCAAGGCTTGCGTGGGATGCTGGCCGCCCGCGCCGTCACCCGCGTTAATGATCGGCACCGGCGAGACCTTGGCCGCGCGCGCCGCTCCGCCCGGCTCGTGATGACGAATCACGATGACGTCGCAATAGCTGCCGATGATGCGGATGGAATCCTCCACCTGTTCGGCCTCGATCTCGGAGGAAAAGGTGCGAGCATGTTCGGTGGAAAGCACGCGTCCGCCCAGCCGGTGCATGGCCGCTTCAAAGCAGAAGCGCGTCCGGGTGGACGGCTGATAGAACAAGCTGGCCAGAATTCGATTCTGATAGTCCAGGGTCCCGCCGCGCGCCACGATTCTCTCCATCAGCCGCGACCGGTCGAACAGTTCCATCAACAATGGGACCGTGAACTGTTGCGACTCGACTACGTGCTTCAAACTCATACGGGAACGTCCTGGCTTTGCTTCCTGCAGTCTAGTGCTTCGGTCTGTCGTTAGCATCGTTCACCGGATAACCGGCACCTCAAATTCCTGTTCTAGCGGCCCAGTCTTGCGGCGTGGCTTTGCGTCCGCCACGATGTGCGTACCCGCGGAGCCTTGCACGGCTTCGCACAAACGCTCATATGAGGTAATTACGGCTTCGCTGCCTCCGTTATGCAGGAAGCGCAACACCGATTCCACTTTTGGCCCCATGTTTCCCGGCGGGAAGTGGCCGTCGCGCAGATGCTCTTCCAACTGCGAAGCGGTGACGTAAGTGAGCGGCGTCTGGTTCGGCTTCTTATAGTTCAGAAAAACATATTCGGTATCCGTGGAGATAGCGAACAGGTCCACTCGCAACTGAGAAGCCAGCAACGCCGACGCGCGGTCCTTGTCGATGACCGCTTCCACGCCTTGCAGGCGACCATTCACACGCATCACGGGAATACCTCCGCCGCCGGTGGACACGACCAGCACTCCGCGATCGACCAGCGCGCGAATGACATTCAGTTCCAGGATCTCGATCGGCTCCGGCGAGGGAACAACGCGCCGATAGCCGCGGGCCGCGTCCTCGACAATCTGCCATCCCAGTTGGCGCTTTTTCTCGTCGGCATCGGCCCGCGAATAAAATGGCCCGATCGGCTTGGATGGATGCTGCATGGCAGGGTCATCGGGCGAGACGAGGGCCTGGGTCACCAGCGTCGCGACGGGAACCTCCATGCCGGCAGCGGCCAGCTCATTCTCTAGCGACTGGGCGAGCAGATAACCGATCTCACCTTGACTGGCGGCGCCGCAAACATCCAGCGTCTGCCCATACACCACGTCGGAAGCGCGCTCCGAACGCAGCAATTGCGCGCCCACTTGCGGCCCGTTGCCGTGCGTGATCACCAGGTTGTATCCGAGGCGGATGATGCCGACGATTGCCTGGGCCGTGCGGCGAGTGTTGGCCAACTGCTCGGCAATCGTGCCCTTTTCTCCGGCACGAATGAGAGAGTTGCCGCCCACCGCGACTAGCGCAGTCTTTGCCATAAGGTCCCTACAGACGCTCTTCGCCAGAGGTTCCTGGGCTCCTTAGCGAAGAGCGANNTTTTGGGCATGCAGCCGGTTCTCTGCCTGCTGGAAGACAAACGATCGTGGCGAATCGATTACCTCGTCCGTAATCTCGTCGCCTCGATGCGCCGGCAGACAATGCATAAAGATGGCATCGGGCTTCGCTTTGGCGAACAACTTGGCGTTTACCTGATACGGCTGGAAGATGTTGCGCCGCGCCGCCGCCTCGGCTTCCTGTCCCATGCTGGCCCACACGTCGGTGTAAACCACGTCGGCGCCGAGAACCGCAAGGTTAGGATCGTTGGTGATGGTGCAACTTGCGCCGGTCGCAGTGCAGCGTTCAGCCGCCCATGCAACGGCCCCGCTGTCAGGCTCGTAGCCCGGTGGCGTGGCTATCCACACCTCCGCGCCTAATTGCGCGCCCGCAAATAGCAGCGAGTGCGCCACGTTGTTGCCGTCGCCGATGTAGGCCACCTTCAGTCCGGCAATTCGACCCTTGACCTCGAGCATGGTCAGGTAGTCCGCCATTGCCTGGCAGGGGTGGCTGTAATCGGTGAGGCCGTTGATGACCGGGATGCTGGCGTGCCGCGCCATGTCCACGACGATGTCATGGGCGAAGGTCCGGATCATGATTCCCTGCACCATCCGCTCCAGATTCTTGGCGACGTCATAGACCGACTCTCGCTTGCCGAGACTGATCTCGGCCGGCGAAAGATACAGCGGATGCCCGCCCAGCTCCTCGATGCCCACGTCAAAGGTCACGCGTGTGCGCAGCGACGGTTTTTCGAAGATCATAGCCAGCGTCTTGCCCTTCAGGACGCTGGTATAGGCGCCAGGGCAGGCCTTGAGCTGGCAGGCAACATGGAGAAATTGCCCGATCTCCTGCGGCGAGAAGTCGCGAATCGAGAGGAAGTCTTTCTGCAGCATGCTACCTCCCAACTTCCGCCAATGCCGGCTTGTACGTCTGGGTAAACTGCTCCAGCATCGTGGTGATGGCGGGTTGGCCGATCTCCTCGACTTCGTAGCTAACGCGCACGCTGGGTTTATCCAACTTGATGGTGCGTGCTAAGTCGATCGGCGTTGCCACCAGTACTAAATCGCACGGCACGCGCTTGATGGTCTCCTCCAGTTCGTGCCGCTGAACGTCGCTGTATCCCATGGCCGGCAAAACTCTCCAGAGGTGGGGGAACTTCTCAAAGGTTTTCTGGATGGAGCCCACAGCGTAAGGACGCGGATCGACCAACGCAGCCGCATTGTAGCGATTGGCTGCCACCACGCCGGCCCCGTAAGGCATCTCGCCGTGCGTGAGCGTGGGGCCATCTTCGATCACCAACACCCGCTTGCCCCTAACGGCCTCGGGATCGGCCACGGTGACGTTGCAGGCGGTCTCGATGACTTGCGCCTTGGGGTTAAACAGCGCGATATTCTGCCGCACGGTCTTGATTCCGTCGGGATCGGCCGTGTCCACCTTGTTGATGATGAGCACGTGCGCGCTGCGGAAGTTCACTTCGCCGGGGTAATAGGCCAGCTCGTGTCCCGGCCGATGCGGATCGAGCACAACGATGTCGAGATCGGGACGATAGAACGACGTATCATTATTTCCGCCGTCCCACAGCACAACATCGCCCTCCTTCTCCGCCTGGCGCAGGATTTCCTCGTAGTCCACTCCGGCATAGACCGTAGTGCCCTCAATAATGTGAGGTTCGTATTCCTCGCGCTCTTCGATGGTGCAGAGATTCTTGTCGAGATCGGCCAGCGAACCGAAGCGTTGCGCATGCTGCACCGCCAGGTCGCCGTAAGGCATAGGATGACGGACCACGACTGGGTTCCAGCCAAGCTTGCGAAGCTCGGTGGCAATCCGCCGCGAGACGGGACTCTTGCCGCATCCGGTGCGGACGGCACAAACCGAGATGACCGGCACTTTGGCAACCAGTTGCGTGCGTTCGACGCCCAGCAGCCAGAAATCGGCGCCAGCGGCGACGGCACGCGAGGCCAGGTGCATCAGCGTCGGATAAGCGACATCGCTGTAGGAGAAGACCACCACGTCCACGAGTTCGTCGTGGATGATGTCTTCCATCTTGTTTTCTTCCAGGATGGGAATGCCATCGGGATAGAAATCGCCCGCCAATTGCACGGGATAACGACGGCCGGCGATGTCGGGAATTTGGGTTGCCGTGAAGGCGACTACGTGAAATTCAGGGTTGTTTCGAAAAACTACGTTAAAGTTGTGGAAGTCTCGTCCAGCAGCTCCCAGGATAAGCACTCTTTGCATAGTGCGTAAAAAGCGTCATTAGACCCATGAAGTGGGGACACTTTTCTCCTAGTACTCATCCTGAAGCAAGTGCGAACTTCGCGCTGTGAGGCCGGTCACACAGCAGTGAGACGTGGTGCGCCCGGGGGCCCGGGCAAGCGTAGTGGATACACACAAAATCCTAAATCTGGGCGCGGTTACCACTTCGTCTTCAGGCGGGCGGCGCGGATGCGCCTGTCCCGGCTGATCACCGGCACATCGAAATAAACGGCAGTGGCTGGCACCACGCGGTCTGGCATGTCCGGGACTTCAGTGCGTGACACCCGCCGCATCGCTTGAACGATGGCAGCGGTAATAACCGCCAGCAAGCCAGCAAATTGCCGTATTTTTTGTCAGGCTCCGGGCTGCGGGCAAAAGCAAAAGGGCGGCACGCAGCCGCCCTTGAGCACAACCCTACACCTACGGCTTCTTCTTGGGCGGCGTCTTGGTTTTTCCGTAACTGGTTTCCACCGTAGCGCCAATGCTGGCCAGCATCTGTTTGGCGGGATCGGCGTACTTGCCGTTCGGCTCCAGTTGCAGATACTTGTTGAAAGCTTCGGCGGTGCCCGCGGGCGCGACCATCTTGTCGCCCTTGACCGTGGCTTTGCCCATCAGGTCGACACCCTTCCAGTAGTAGGCATCGGCACGGGCGGGATCGGCCTGCAACGCCTTGTCGAAGGCCGCGATGGCTTCGTCGAGCTTGCCGGTGTTGGTGAGCACCGCACCTTCGTTGAAATAGTAGGCTCCCGCATTGGTCGGATCATTCTGCACGGCTGTGGCCCACTCCGCCACGGCTTTGTCGGTCTGGCCCGATTTGGCCAGAGCATCGGCCAGGGCGCTGTGGTAGGGGCCGTTGGTGGGTTTGAGGGCTATCGCCTTTTGATAAGACTCAATGGCATCAGGGTACTTTTTGGCCCCGCGCTGGGCCTCGCCTAAGTTTGCCCAGATCACATCCTGAGTTGGTTCGGCTTGAGCAGCTTGCTGCAAAATGGTGATGGCCTGGTCGTAGTTGCCAGCCGTTTGCAGTTGCTTCGCCTCGGCCAACTGGGCGTTCAGACCCTTAACTTTCTCGTTATGCTTCTGGACTTCCTCAATCTTTTTTTGCTGCTCCTCCGAGATGACAGGCTTCTGCTGCGCTCTTAGCTTCGCCAAGTCGAAATCTACCACCCGTGCCTCTTGGGAAGTGACGGTTAGGTTATCGAAAAAAAAGATCACCTTGCCGTCTTTGATCAGACTGATCTTGTAAGTACCGAGAGGAACCCCGAGCGAATAATACTCGCCTTTCGAATTGGTCTTTAGATTGACCTTCCTGCCGTTATCGGCGTTTAAGAGCTCCACGGTAGCACCCTCAATCGGCTTGCCGGTCTCGTCCTTGGCAACGCCCTTCACGATGCCCGAATACTGCGCCCAAACCGGGCCCGCGCAGATCGCGATTAGGAATGTCAGCAATATAACGAGGGAAATATGTTTCTTCATTTTTCCTCCAACCATGAAACGGAATGATGACGGCTTCACTACAGCAACGGTCGCTAACCTCGAAACTGAGTAACCGGTTGCGACGCATAAGAAATAGGATCAACGGTTCCGGCGGTGGCGAAGGCCTGCCGCCGCAACACGCAACTCTCGCACATGCCGCAAGCCCGATCTTCCGCACCGTAGCATGACCAAGTTAAATCGAAGGGCGCGTCCAATTCAAGGCCAAGCGTCACAATCTGGGCTTTTCGTAACGCGATCAACGGCGTTTCGACGCGAATTCTTCCCTCCCTGGTGCCCCTGCGAATTACTTCATTGAATGCCTGGTAGAACTCTGGACGGCAATCGGGATAGCCGGAGCTGTCCTGCTGCACCGCTCCGATGTAAATCCGCGCTGCGCCCAGCACCTCGGCCCAGCTCACCGCCGCCGACAGGAAATGGGCATTGCGAAAAGGAACGTAGGTAACGGGGATGTGCAGACCGATCTCCGGGCCGGCCTCGGGAATCGAGATCTTGTCGTCGGTGAGCGCGGAGCCTCCAATCGCGTGAAAAAACGGAGTGCGAACGGCGAGACGTTGCGGAATCTGTAGCCGGTCGCAAATCGCATGGAAGGAGGCCAGTTCCCGGCGCTCGGTGCGTTGTCCGTAACTGATGTGAAGCGCGGCGGTGGCGTTGGCCCCGAAGTCGCGCACGGCCAGGGCCGCACAAACGCAGGAGTCCATCCCTCCGCTGAGCGCCACCACCACCTGTGCCTGGTCGTGCATAGTGATTCCGGTCTCTAAACGCCTTTCCGTTCGGGCTCCCAGATGAACTTGTGAATCTGCAGCCCTAGACGCGCGTTCAGTCCATCCGCCAGCATCCATTCGGCCAGGTGCTGCGGATCAACCATGCAATGCGAAGCATCGCGGCTCCCGGCAGCATCCTTGCGAAACGCCGGGGACAAAATCACCGTACCGACGCGCGAATTCAGCCCGTGCTGCCGGAGGAAGTCGCGCGCGAATTCATAGTCCTGACGGCTGGCGAGGACAAATTTCACTTCATCCTGGCGGCCCAGCGCGTCCAGGTTTTCGATGCGAAACGTACCGCCCTCGCCGGAGTCAGGACATTTTACGTCCACAATCTTGACCACGGCAGCGGGAACGCTCTCCAACGGCCGTTCGCCACTGGTCTCCAGCAGGACGGTATACCCGACGGCCAGAAGCCGGCCCATCAGGGCGACCGCTTCGCGTTCCTGCAACAGCGGCTCGCCGCCGGTGATCTCGACCAGGCCCCCCTCGGGCGAGAGACGATGCACCTCAGCTTCGATCTCTTCGAGGCCCATGCGCTGGCCACCCTTGAAGGTGTATTCGCTATCGCACCAGGTGCAGCGCAGATTGCATCCCGCCAGCCGCACAAACACGCAAGGCAGGCCGGTGTAAGAAGACTCACCCTGCAGCGATTTGTAAATCTCGATGATCTGCATGGCTGGTATTGCGGCAACCTGAGCGGACTGCTTTGAAAGGGCACGGCTTCAGCCGTGCCGATGCTCGCCAAAATTTAAATCAGGGGCTTTAGCCCCAGCTACTCGCTATACCGCGCGGTGGTCGTGTCGGTCTCCCAAATGGTGACGTCTTTCACCCGGACCCGGCCATTGCTGGCCTGTTTCAGCCGCGAGTTGGTCTCATCGTAGAAATACTTGGCCAGGTTCTCCGCCGAAGGATTGATGGTGGTGAACGGCTCCAGCTCATTCATCATCTGGTGGTCGAGATAGTTCATCACCGGGCGCAGAACATCCTTCAGGTCCTTGAAATCCAGCAGCAGCCCGGCAGGGTCCAGGGTCTCGCCGCTGAGGGTGACGCGAACCCGGTAGTTGTGTCCGTGGGGCTTCTCACACTTGCCGTGATAGTTGCGCAAGTAATGTCCCGCGGAAAAGGTATCTTCTACAGTGACTTCGAACATGGTCTCCCAGCCGTAACGGCGCAAATAGGCGGGCTACGGTGAACCTATTATTCTAACGTGTTTGGACGCACGAAGGGCGCGTTCATTGCTCGCCCTGTCCCAGTTCGCGCAGTAGCTGCGCGATGAACTCACCGTGAGGCGACTTTCCCTGAACCACTCCCATACTCCGCGCGTATAACCACGTAGCCGGACCCGCGTCCAACCTGCGGGTTGCCTGCTTGTCATGGTTCTCCGCGACCTCATTCGCGATGTATTCCAAACCCTCTGGGCGCACAAACTGCGCACCGCGCTCACCATGTTCGGCATTGCCTGGGGCGTCATCTCGATTGTCCTGATGGTGGCGGCAGGCGAGGGCTTGCGGGTTGGCCAGGCGAAAGTCTCGCAGAATTTCGGCCGCGACCTGATGATCATCTTCGCCGGACGCACCAGCCTGCAGGCTGGTGGCACCCGCGCTGGGCGGCGCATCGAGTTCGAAGACACGGACATCGACAGGCTGACGCAGGAAAGTCCCGACTGCCAATGGATCTTGCCCGAAGTTGGCCAGAACGACGTTCGCATCCACAGCAACTTCAATGCCAGCGCGCAGATGGTCATCGGCTCCTATCCGGCGTTCGCCGACATCCGCAGCGTCGCCATTGGCGAGGGACGCTTCTACGACTGGAACGATGTCGCCAACGAACGGCGGGTCGCGTTTCTCGGCACCGAGGTCAAGAAACAGTTGTTTGCCGGGCGCAATGCCATCGGTGAAACCATTTATCTGGACGACATTCCGTACAAGGTCATCGGCGTGATGAAGGCCAAAGACCAGGACAGCAGCTACGACGGCTTCGATGTGAACAAGATTTTTGTGCCCTATCCCGCCATGCACAATGATTTTCCCAACAAGCCGCCAGCCAAACCTCACGGCCTCGACCGTCTTCTGGTAACGCCCAAGTTCGTGGCGCAGCACGAATCTTGTAAGGGCGAGATATTGGCGTCGCTCGGCCGAATCCATACCTTCGATCCCCACGATAAGGAAGCCGCCAATGTTTGGGACACCATTGAAGAGGCCCTGGCCTTCAAGACCATGACCGACGGCATGAAGTACTTCCTGGGAGCGGTGGGGCTGACCACGCTGTTCCTGGGCGGGCTCGGTGTAATGAACGTAATGCTGGTGGCGGTGCGGGAGCGCACGCGTGAGATCGGCGTGCGCAAAGCCGTCGGGGCGCAATCGCACAACATCATGATGCAGTTCTTTGTCGAGACCGTGATCGTGGTTTTCGTTAGCGGTGGGCTGGGCATGGCAATCTCCTTCGGCGTTTGCAAGTTATTTAACCTGCTGCCCATGCCGCAGTACTTCGCCGGATTGCTTCCAACATGGCAGTCGGGACTGCTGTCAATCGGGTTGCTGGGACTGATTGCGGTGCTGGCCGCGATGTATCCGGCGTGCCAGGCGGCTTCCATCGACCCTATCGAGGCTTTGCGTTACGAGGCGGGCGGCTAATGCTCAGCATGATGAAGGAGATTTTGCGGGAATCGTGGACGGCGCTGGCGCGCAGCCGCACCCGCAGTCTGCTTACCATGCTCGGAATTGTCTGGGGGATTGTCGCGGTCACATTGCTTATCGCCTACGGCAGCGGCTTTCGCACGGTGTTGGTGAACGCCTTCAATGCGTTCGGCAAGAGCACCGTTATCGCCTGGCCGGCGCAAACCAGCGAGCAGCCCGGCGGCCAGCGTGCCGGCAAGAAGGTCAAGTTTGAGTTGGCCGACCTGGAAGCGGTTCGCAGTGAAGCCAACATGGTGAAACATGCCTGCCTGGAGACGGTGAAGTGGCTGCCCATCGCCTTTGGCGATCGCCTGGTCAACACCGCGACCCGTGGCGTGTGTCCCGAATACGGCGAAATGCGCAACGAGAACGCGGTCGAGGGCCGGTGGCTGAATTCCAGCGATGAGGTGGAGCGCCGCCGCGTGGTCTTCCTCGGCTATCGCGTGAAGGACCAGCTTTTTAGCGGGCGCAACGCCATCGGGGAAACCGTCGAGATCGCCGGCGTGCGCTTCACCGTGGTCGGAGTGATGGACCGCAAGCTGCAACTCTCCAATTATTTCACCAGCGATGACCGCTCCGTGTTCATTCCGTTCTCCGCGGCCGGTGACTTGTGGAACACGCGCTACGCGCAGGTGATGGTGTTCACGCCGGTAGCGCCGCAATTCGAGAAGAAGGCCAAAGCCCAGGCGCTGGCGGCCATTGCCGAGCGCCAGGGATTTTCCGCCACCGATGACAAGGCCATCCAGATGTTCGGACGCGAGGAGTTTCGCCCAGTCATTGATGGGCTCACCATCGGACTGCAGGTGCTGCTGATGTTCATCGGGGCGCTGACATTGGGAATCGGCGGAGTAGGCGTGATGAACATCATGCTGGTTTCGGTGGACGAGCGCATTCGCGAGATCGGACTGCGGCGCGCCCTGGGTGCTCGCAAGTGGCACATCCGCTTTCAATTTCTCGCTGAAACCATGCTGCTGATGCTGCTGGGCGGCGTGATCGGCATCGTGCTGTCGTATGTGCTCTCCATGGTGATTCCGACTTTGCCCATGCTCGGCCCGCTGTTCGAAGACACTTCCGGTAAGGGCGACATTCACCTGCGCGTCTCGGCGATGGCGGTGATGGGTTCGGCGATTGTACTGCTGGTGGTCGGCGTAATGAGCGGCATGGTGCCGGCCCTGTGCGCTTCGAAACTCGATCCGGTGGAGGCGTTGAGGTACGAGTAGGAACCGAACGGCAACGAGCCGACTACTGGCAACTGACTACTGGCTACTGACCACCCACCAGCTTTTCCATTTCATCCTCGTCAATCACGCTGACCCCCAACTCCCGCGCTTTGTCGAGCTTTGATCCGGCCTCTGCTCCGGCGACCACATAGTCGGTTTTCTTGCTGACCGAACCGGCAACCTTGCCGCCCGCATCTTCGATCAGCTTCTTGGCTTCGTCGCGGGTATGACGTTCCAGAGTTCCGGTCAGCACAAACGTCTTTCCGGCGAGCGTGGTGGCGCGCTGTTTCTTGTGGCCTTTGAAGGTCAACCCGGTCTGGCGCAGCCGTTCCACCAGCGCCACATTTTTTGGCTCATCGAAAAACTCGCGGATGCTGGCCGAGACGCGCGGGCCAATCTCATTCACCTGCTGTAGCTCTTCCTCCGTCGCCTTCATCAGCTCATCCATCGAGCCAAAGTGCTCGGCCAGAAATTGCGCGGTGCGCTCGCCGACCATGCGAATGCCCAAGCCATAGATGACGCGCTCCAGCGGCAGCTTCTTCGAGTTCTCAATTTCGGAGAGAATGTTCTGCGCCGACTTCTTGCCCATGCGCTCCAGCGTGAGCAGCTTTTCCTCGGTCAAGTCATAGATGTCGGCAATGTTGTTGACCATGCCGTTTTCGACCAACTGGTTCACCAGCGCGTCGCCCATGCCTTCAATGTTCATGACTCCGCGCGAGGCGAAATGNNTCCGGCATGTGAAACTTGCGATGGCCGCGCGGCTTGTCTTCCAACACCTTCACAACTTTGGGGATGACGTCGCCGCCGCGCTCGACCATTACCCAGTCGCCGATGCGCACGCCCAGCCGATCGATCTCGTCCATGTTGTGCAGAGTGGCGCGGCTCACCGTGGTGCCGCCGATCGCCACCGGCTTCAGCGCGGCCACCGGCGTCAGCTTGCCAGTGCGGCCCACCTGCACCAGGATGTCTTCGATCTGGGTGACGCCGGAACGCGCTGCGAATTTGTAGGCGATCGCCCAGCGCGGCGCTTTGCCCGTGTAGCCCAGCTCTTCCTGCAGGCGAGTGCGATCCATCTTGATGACGATGCCGTCGATTTCGTAGGCCAGATTGTCACGCTTGGCTTCCCACTCGTGGATGAAGGCCCAGACCTCATCGAGGTTGTGGACCAGGCGGTGATTGGGATTGACTTTGAAGCCGGCGGTTTGCAGCGCCTTCAAAGTTTCCGAGTGCCGCTCGAAGAGGGTGCGTCCGTTGACGAACAGCGCGTAAGAGAAGAAATCGAGCCGGCGCTGGGCGGTGATGTTGGGCTCCAGCACTCGCACCGTGCCGGCTGTGGCATTGCGCGGGTTGGCGAACTTCGGCAGGCCCTGCTGTTCGCGCTCGTCGTTCATGCGCTGAAAGGCGGCCAGCGGCATCAGTAATTCGCCGCGCACCTCAAAGTCCGGCGGCAGCCCTGCCTTCGCCAACGTCTTGGCAGGAATGCTGAGCGGCACGCTGCGCACGGTGCGCACGTTGAGGGTCACGTCTTCGCCCACTGAGCCATCGCCGCGGGTGATGCCCAGCGCCAGCTTGCCACCGGCAAAGCGCAAGGCCAGCGACATGCCGTCGAGCTTCAGTTCGCAGACATAGTCCACGCGCGACTCGCCGCTCAGCTCATGCACGCGCCGCTCCCAATCGCGCAACTCGTCCTCGCTGTAAGCGTTGTCGAGCGACATCATGGGCGTGGAATGCGGGATTTTGACGAAGCCCTCGCGCGGCTTGCCGCCTACGCGCTGGGTGGGCGAGTCAGCCGTGATCAGCTCGGGATGCTGGGCTTCGAGCCCCTTCAGCTCGTTCATCAGGACATCGAATTCGGCGTCGCTGATCTCGGGATCGTCGAGCACGTAGTAACGGTGCTCGTGGTGGCGGATCTTCTCGCGCAACGTGTCGATCTTNNGCCCTGATACAAAACAATTTCTCACCTGGTTTGGTATCTTCTAGGTTCGCTACAATTTTCCCGAGGGTATCGATTTGATCCGTTTCTTCATTGCTGTGCTCGGTTGTGCTCTCTTCTATTCGCCGCTGGTTTCCACTCAGGAGAAATCTCAGGCTGAGCCATTCACACCGCCTACCGCGATATTCGGATTTCGTGATGCCGGCCCTGAGTTGAAAGCGGAGAAGACCTTTCTGGCGGTGCCCGACCCGCAGTTGGCCAGGGAGCATCTGCAATTTCTGACCTCCGCGCCCCACGTCGCCGGATCGCCCGAAGACCTGAAGACGGCCCAGTACGTTTTGGATAAATACAAGGCCGCCGGGCTCGATGCCTACATCCAGCAGTACAAGGTCTGGATGAACCTGCCCCTCGACATCAAGGTTGAGGTAGTTGCGCCCAAGGGTGTCACCATGATCGGCCCCTCGCCCGAGCACGTCAGCGACGATCCCTTCCAGGATGACCCGCGCATTCTGCCGGCGTACAACGCATTCTCGCCGTCGGGCGACGTCACCGCCGATGTGGTGTACGCCAACTATGGCCGTCTTGAGGACTTTAAGAAACTACAGGAGATGGGCGTTGAGGTGAAGGGCAAGATCGTCATCGTCCGCTACGGAGAGAACTTTCGCGGGGTGAAATCGTTTGTCGCGGAGCAGTACGGAGCGGCGGGGGTCATCATCTACTCCGATCCATGGGACGACGGCTATTTCAAGGGCGACAAGTATCCCAAGGGGCCGTGGCGCCCCGATACCGCGGTGCAGCGCGGTTCCATCCAATACCTGTTCCGTTATCCCGGCGATCCCACCACGCCGGGGATTGCCTCGGTGCCCGATCTGCCCGACAGCAAGCGCATCGCGCCAGAGAGCGCCACCGATATGCCTAAGGTCCCGACTACCCCGCTCTCCTATGCTGACGCCACGCCCATCCTGGCCAACCTGGGTGGGCCGGAGTCGCCGCGTGAGTGGCAGGGGGCGTTGCCCTTCACCTATCACCTCGGTCCGGGGCCGGTGAAGGTGCACATGGCGCTGAAGCAGAACTATCAGTTCGTCACCATCTTCGACGTGATCGGCATGGTGCGCGGATCGCAGCTTCCCGACGAGTGGGTGGTCACCGGCAATCATCGTGATGCCTGGGTGTACGGCGCGGTGGATCCGAACAGCGGCACTGCCGCGCAATTGGAAGCGGTGCACGGCGTGGGGCAGTTGCTCAAGACGGGATGGCATCCTAAGCGCACCATTGTGTTCGCCAGTTGGGATGCGGAGGAGGAGGGCCTGATCGGCTCAACCGAGTTTGCCGAGCAGCACGCCAAGGAACTCAGCCGGGCCGTCGCCTACTTCAACATGGACGTGGCCGTTGCCGGACCCGACTTCGGCGCTTCGTCGGTGCCAAGTTTGAAGCAGTACCTGCGCGAGGTCGCCAAGTCAGTGCCCAGTCCAAAAGGTGGCAGCGTTTACGACCAGTGGAAAGCCACCGCCGCCAAGAGGGAGCAGGAGCGCCCCAAATCGCCGGGGCCTGAATCCTCAGGTGCTCCGGCAGTCGAACCGGCAGCCCCGGCGCAGCCCGATGTTCGCGTCGGCAATCTCGGCAGCGGTTCCGACTACACCGCTTTCTTGCAGCACCTGGGAGTGCCCTCCGCCGACATCGGCTCCCACGGGCCTTATGGTGTCTATCATTCGGTCTTCGACAACTTCGCCTGGTTCACCAAGTTTGGCGATCCTACATTTGTCTATGAGCAGGAGATGGCGCGGGTCTATGGACTGGAAGTGATTCGCATCGCCTCCGCCGACGTTCTTCCTTTCAATTATCAGGACTACGGCAAAGAGATCGGCGAGTACTTGAAGGCTGCCGAACCGAAGGCAAAGAAAGCTTTCGGCGAACAGGCGCCGTCGTTCGCCGAAGCTTCGAATGCCTCGACGCGCTTGGAGAAAGCCGGGGCCGCTGTGTTGCAATTGCAGAACAAGCCGCTGGGAAATCCCGGAGGCATGAACCTGATTCTGCGCAACACCGAACGGGCATTCCTCATCGACGGCCTACCCGACCGTCCGTGGTTCAAGCACGCGATCTATGCGCCGGGCGAATACACCGGGTACGCAGCCGTGGTCATTCCCGGAGTGAATGAGGCCATCGACAAGAAAGACCTGCCGACCATGCAGCAGCAATTGCAGTTGCTGACGAATGCCATCAACCGCGCGGCGGAATTGTTGGAGAGGGCGAAGTAAGCCATCTAAACTGCGAGACGCAGGGCATGCATCCTGCCCTGCCAACCGGGAATCCATAGAAACGATGTCGATGATGACTCCTACGCTACCAACCCCGGGGACGCTTCCCAAAGTCGGGCAACGGGCGTGGGATTTTGAGCTTCCGGGCTCTACCGGAGCGATACGCCGGTTATCTGAGTTGGCGGCTGGTCGTCCGCTGGTTCTGCTGTTCTATCGCGGCCATTGGTGACCGTTTTGTCTCCGCCAGTTGGCGGAATATCGCGATCACTACGAAGCTATTCGTGCCGCCGGCGCCAACTTGGTGGCTGTTTCCGTGGATGCCCCAGAGAAGTCGGAGGCGGTTCGGAAGCAACTGCGGCTGCCCTTCCCCATCCTGTCCGACACGGAGCGCCGCGTCGTTCAGGAATGGGGCATTTACAATCCGAAGGAAAAAGGAGGCATTGCCAAGCCGGCGGTGTTCATCCTGGCGTCCGATCGTACCGTGCGCTTCGACTCTGTAGACGACGTTAGCGATCGGGTTCCCGCAGCCGATGTTGTCAGTATGCTGCAGGAGCGCAGGGAAACGATGCCGACAGGGCGCAAGCGGCTGGTCCCAAGCCCGGCAACGTTCTTGCGCGCCATCCGCAACGCGCTGCACCTCGGCGCGCGCCAGCCAAGAGCGCAGACATAGCGGATAGAAGCCAGCGGTATCTCACCGAACCACTGACTCTTGGCCACTAACGCTGACCACTAGTCCCTGGCCTGCCCTTCCGCCGGTAGCGACTGAACTGATGGTCACCGGCCTTGCGGCAGCTCAGCCAGCTCCAGCGCGTCAAGTTCTCTCTTGTATATCCTGGCCCGCCGAAGACTGTTGGACGCAGCAACACCGGAGTGGTTTGCTCGCCGGCAAGGCGCTCCTGCTCGGGGGGAACGAGTTGTCCCACTTCGATCGGCGAGACCGTCATGAATTTTTCGTCCACCAGATCGGCGCGCGCCAGACTGCCGTAGAGAGTTG
>PLYW01000097.1:1537-2716 GCA_003151875.1 Acidobacteriaceae bacterium | reverse complement strand
CATCGCTCGCCTGGCCAACTTGCGCGCGCCACTCCAGCACCCCGAGCCAGCCGAACACCACGACCACGGCGGCGGCCAGCAAGAGCCGTAACCACATTCCGTACTTAGGCCCGTCGATCTCCAACTCGTCAAGCTCGTCGCCGGTCTCGGCCTCTATTGGCGGCGGATCGTTCAATCCCAGAAACGATGGACCGGAGATCGACGACCTGGTGCGCGCTGGTTTAATTGGCGTGGGCGGCTGGTTGAAATCCAGAAAGCGCGGGCGGTCGCTGCGCTCGTCCTGCGGGCCATCGACTTCCAATCCCAGCCGCTCGCGCACATCGTCGGCGGAGGCAGCAGGCGGGACTTGGGTTGTAGCCGTCGCCGTCTCTGTCTCCACGGGAGGACCGGAAGTGCCATTCGATGGGGCGGGAGGCTCGGGCCGTACTAGTTCGGGCCGCAATTCTTTGGGCCGTAATACGGAAGTCTCGCCGCGCATGGTGCTTTCTTGCGGATCGCTGGGCGGCACGTAGCGGAAACTCTGAACATACTCGTCCAACGGAATTTCCGGCACCAATTCGGAATGTTGGGACGCTGCCTCCGCAACGGGAGTGTCGCGATCCAGATCTTGATCCTGGGACGGCCGCGCCAGGTCGCCGGATGATGGCGGCTCGCTGGCAACGCCCGTGCGGGCCGGCGACACTGGGGCGCGGGGTTCGAGAGGCCCAGCGTTTTCCGCCAGTGGGCGTGTGAGGCTGGCCGTGCTCTGCGCACCGGGAGTGGTCAGCGGCCGATGAGGCAGCGGAATGCCGCACATCCCGCAATAGCGGTTGCCGGCCTGGTTCTCATATCCACACGCGCTACAGACCACCACGCCTCCTGCCAGTCGAGAACATCCTAAATGATAAGGCCTTTCAAGGTCAGATGAGAACCCGCGGCCGGGGGTGGCACGGCACATGGGCCGACACGAACTCTACGAGCTTATGCCAGCCAAGAGCACGTCGCGGCCTCAAAAAGCAATCGGCAATTTGTCCGGTTCCCTCTCTGCTATTGGCTTTTGCACTACTCGGGTATCGCGCGGGTCAACACAGAGTCTATGGCGAAACCGCTTTGCGGGCCCTACAATAGCTTGCATTACGGAGCTGTTGCCACTATGCTGCAAGGCGAACAATTGGCGAATGCGCGAGCGGTGCATTGCCA
>PLYW01000097.1:0-1465 GCA_003151875.1 Acidobacteriaceae bacterium | reverse complement strand
TCCTCGACAATTGGATGGAGAACCAAAGCTTCCATAGCGAGGCATTCCGCCCGCGCAAACTGGGCAAGCCCGCTCGCGCCTTGGCGGCCGCCGATTAGGTACGGGATAGTCAAGAACAGGTGATTGTTCATGGGCTTCGCCAATTGCTACCAAAACGCCACCCGCGCGGAAGCCTACGCGAAACTCGAATTTGCCAACACCTACCATCTCGCGTTCCGCGACTTGCCGGAGATCTTTCGTGCTCACGTGAAGGGGACCGCGGCACTCGACTTCGGTTGCGGGGCGGGCCGCTCGACCCGCTTCCTGCGTGGGCTCGGGTTTGAGACGGTTGGGGTGGACATCTCGCCCGAGATGGTTGCGAAGGCGTACCAGATCGATCCGCAGGGCGACTACCGCGTTATCCCCGGAGACGACATGAGCGGTTTGCCGCACGAGAGTTTTTCTCTCGTTCAATCGGCATTCACGTTCGACAACATTCCCGGCATGGACGCGAAGGTGCGCCTGTTTCGCGACCTGCGCGCGCTGCTCAAACCGGATGGCATCATCGTGAACATAGTTTCCGCGCCGGAGATTTACTGCAACGAGTGGGCCTCGTTCTCGACCCAAGGCTTCCCCGAAAACCGCAATGCCAAACCAGGCGATCCTGTGAAGATTATTACGACAGACTTCGAGGACCGGTCGCCTGCGGTCGACATTCTCTGGCCCCACGAGTCTTACCTCGAAGTCTATGGCCGCGCCGAACTGGAAATAGTGGAAATGCGCAAGCCCCTGGCGAACGGCGACGAGCCTTACCGCTGGGTAAGCGAGACGCGCATCGCGCCCTGGGTCATTTACGTCTTGCAGCGTTCCAATTGAAGGGACCGCCCGAATCCGGCGTATGACCGGGCTATCATCGCGCAACTTCGGGATAGTCAATTACCGTTTCTTTGGACTACTCTTCTGCCATGGCCGAGAGTTCGATCGAAAGCCAGCGTGAGAGTCCCGATAGTCCCAAGCGGCGCGCCCTGCACACGCTGCTAAAGGGCCTGGCGTTTGTTCCGAACCTGGTATTTGCGGCCTTCGTGGGCTCGCTGCTGGCCGCTCCCATCAGCCTGCTGCTGTTCCGTATCTTTCCATCTGTCGTGGCCGCCTGTATCCAGGATGTGACGACTCTACTGCCGGCATTCGGCTTGGGATACCTGGTGGCGCGCAAGTTCCATCATTCCGTCGCCCGCTGGATTTGGCTTCCGGCAATTGCCCTGTGGCTGCTGGTCGTGCTGCCCGACGTGGCCAGCTATACCGGCCAGACCTGCGGCCTGTCGCGATCGCAGTACTTCCTGCACGAATTCGCTTTCGACATCCGCACCAATTGCGATGAAGGATTGACTTGGCCTCTGTACACCCTGCCGCCGCTGTGTTGCATCGGCTATTCGCTGGGCGCGAAGTTGGCGGCGCGCCGCCATCCTCCCAACCAGGAATAGCACTA
>PLYW01000275.1:3191-5625 GCA_003151875.1 Acidobacteriaceae bacterium | reverse complement strand
AAGCTGGCTCACCCATCTGAATCGGCCGTTCGACGAAACCAGCATGGGCAAGACCTGGCGTTTAGGTCCGCCTGCACCGTCTGCCGAAGAGACAACGCCCCAGGGGCAAGCTGACTGGTCGTCCGCAGCGGAATCGCAGCAGACTCTGACGCTGCATGGTTCAGACCTGTATCGCATGAATTGCCAGGGCTGCCATGGCGAATCCGGTGAAGGCGCCCCGCCGGAAATTAACTCGGTGATTAACCCGGTGCGGGCGACCTCCGCCGAGCTGGTGATGGCACGAATGAAGGTGGCTGGCATGGAAATTGGCCGGGCGGACGCCGTCAAGCTGGCGCAACAGTCCAAAACGGCGTTGTTGCAGCGACTCCATAATGGCGGCGAGAACATGCCGTCGTTTCCTCACCTGAACGAAGCCGAGATCAATTCACTTGTTGCCTATCTGAAACAGCTGGCCGCGGTTCCCGGCGCAGAAAGGGAGCAGCTGGCAGTGAAGGAATCGCGCATCCGCGTGGGCGAGCACATTGTGAAGTCCACTTGTCACACTTGTCACGCCGCAACCGGGCCCGACCCTGGTCCTCAACAGATTTGGAATGGAGCGATTCCACCGCTGAGTACGCTCACCATGCGCAAGAGCCGGCCGGAGTTCATCCGCAAGGTCACTCGCGGCGCACCGGTCCTGATGGGCGCCTCGCCCATGCTCTATCGTGGCAGAATGCCGGTTTTTTATTACTTAAGTGAGGATGAAGCGGCGGATGTGTATCTATATCTGACGCGCTATCCGCCTTCGGAGTCGGCCGGTCTCGACACCGTCGCCGCGCTGACGCAAGCAGAATCGACAGGCGGAGGAACGCCTCCTGTGAGTAGCGGCGCGTCGTCGGTTCCCCAGATACCGGAGGTTGCGCCGCAAACCGGAGATACCGACTGGCAAACCATCCTCTTGCTGACCGGGGTTGCGTCATTCGTGATGCTGTTGTTGGCAGGCGGCCTCGGATTCACCCTCCATGAGTTTCAAAGGCTGCCGGCGGTAAAACCATTGCGCAGCCTGAGTGTGAAAACAAGGCCTAAAGGGAGACCTGAAGATGCAAGGGCAGCCTTTCAACGTGTTTCGTAAAGCCAGCGTCTTTCTGATGCTGGCTGTCATCAAGGCGTCGTTTGGGTACCAGTTCCGTCCGTCGCGGTCGGTCATATTCGGGACAAATCCCGTCACCGGTCTCCCGGTGGCTCTCAACCCGTTCCATACCAATACGGCAGTCGCAGGTTTAGAGTTCGTGTATTAACAGCTTGAACCTGCGAGAAGCACAACAACGAAAGGAAATTTTCATGATGCGCAGTTTTCTCGTAACCGTTCTACTGGTGACGGCCGTCGCAGCTACCGCGGTCGCCGGCACCATCGAAGGCAAAGTGTCGCCTGGGAAGTCCGTCGTTTATGTGGACACCATCCAGGGCAAAACATTTCCTGCACCCTCGCAAAAGCCGGTCATGGACCAGAAGGGTTTGATGTTTAGCCCGCATGTCATGGTGGTTCAGACGGGAACCACCGTCGAGTTTCTGAATAGCGACAGCGTGCAGCATAACGCCTTCTGGCCCTCNNGAAACTACAAAATCGACAACGTTCCCGATGGCAAATACAATGTGGTCGCCTGGCATGAAGGCACCAAGCAGCAGAGTAAGCCTGTTGACGTTGCCGGCACCGGCAAGGCTGACTTCACCCTTTCGAAGTAAAGAACCAACTGCGGCCATGAAATTTGTACAAGGCATCGCGGTCCTGAGTGTTGTGCTGGCGACGATTTCGTCCCTGCCCGCGCAAGTCATGACTCCCATGGAGTTGTCCGATCCGAAGACGCAGCAACTGCAACAGCGGCACCTCAAGACCTTGATGGCGATCGGCACCGAGATTGAAGCGCACAAATTTCCCTATCCTTTCTATTTCAGCCGGGTCCTCGATGTCGATCTAGCCAAGATGCAGGTGGCCGATCAGCGCTCCATCCGCTTCGACATTTACAAGGGTCAAACTGTGCTGGAGATCACGGGCAACTACTATGCTGCCTATTCGGCGGACCGCATGGACTCTTACGCGCGCCTGAAAGAAACTTTTCAGAGCGTTGTCATGCCCATGCTGCAAGTGGAGGTGCCGCACTTCCCCGATGATTCGGAATTTGCCGCGTTTGCGGTCGAGGTTTCCCATCATGTGCGGCAAAAGGTGATGGGCGTCATCTCAGAGCACCCGGAGAATGTCACCGTCATCATTCCGGTCCCGGTTGCGCAGAAGCTGGTGGACGCCAAGACCGACGATCAGAAGCAGGCGGCGGTCCTGGAAGCGAAGGTGTTCCTGAACGGAGAGCCCTATTCGCTGTGGTTGCAGGAGGGCGCACCCTCGGAGGAATGGAAGGAAAAGTTCGCGCCTCTGCCCGCGACGAAGCAGCCCGTCGAGACA
>PLYW01000275.1:0-3186 GCA_003151875.1 Acidobacteriaceae bacterium | reverse complement strand
GCTCCCACCTTCATCGGTTTCCGTCAGGGCGCTTACTTGCAACTGTCCATTACGACCAACCTGAGTGCGCCCGCGGGCACCTCTCGCTACAAACTGGCGGCGCTGGCCTTCGATGAGCATATTTCGCATCTGGTGCGGCCGGTGTTGGACTATTTTTCGCAAGATGCGGATTTCGATGGCATCGTTTTCAGCAGCATGATCCACATCGCCGACGGTTCCAGTCCGGAGGCGGTGGAATTCTTCTTCCCGTTCCGCGTGATGCGCTGTTTCGCCTCCTACGATTGCACCGGCCAGCAGTTGCTGGACGCAGGAACAATTGTGATTAACGGCGAACGGGCCGCCCTCGATCTGCAAATCGCCGAAGGCAAAAACTGACCCAGACTTCGCTGGAAGCGCCGGGCTTCAGCCCGGCGAAATAGACTAACACTCAAATGGCTTTAGCTATGGTGGGTCAGGGCTAGGTTTTGGTCATCTCCTGAGCAAGCGGGCGATGGTTGCGAGCAGCACTTCCGGAGATTCGCCTTTGGGCAGGAACCCATCGGCAAATTCGATTCCCTCGGGAGTGTCCGCGGCCGCCGAGACGATAAGGATGGGCACGTGCGGCTTGATGGTCTTCATCTCGCAGGCGATTTCTGTGCCCGTTTTGTCGGTCAGGAAGTGGTCGGCGATCACCAGGTCGACGGCGTCGCGCTTGAATAGTTCCAGGCCCTCTTCACCCGAAGCGGCGGTCACCACTTCGTAGCCTGCGATGGTAAGCAGAAGCTTGCGAACTCGCAGAGCAATCTCCGCGTCGTCAATACACAGGATCGTGGGCCGGACGGAATCCGGGGGTAAGGGTCTCATTTGCTGCCGTGAAGCAACTATACTCCACGCCGCCTGCTAATTGCTGCCTACGCCAGCAACCGTGCCGCCTCTTTGGCGAAGTAGGTCAGCACGATGGATGCGCCGGCGCGCTCGATGCACAGCAGCGACTCCATCATGACGCGTTCGTAGTCAATCCAGCCGTTGAGGGCGGCGGCCTTGATCATGGCGTACTCGCCGCTCACCTGGTACGCCGCTAGCGGCACATCGAAGCGCAGCCGCGCCTCGTGCAGCACGTCGAGGTAAGGCATGGCCGGCTTCACCATGATGATGTCGGCGCCTTCCTCAAGGTCGAGCTCGATCTCGCGCATGGCCTCGCGCAGGTTGGCGGGGTCCATCTGGTAGGAGCGGCGATCGCCGAAGTGCGGCGCCGAATCGGCGGCTTCGCGAAACGGGCCGTAGAATCCGCTGGCAAACTTCGCCGCATACGAAAGGATGGGAATGTTCTGATAGCCGGCGGCATCGAGCGCGGTGCGGATGGCGTCCACCCGGCCGTCCATCATGTCGGAGGGCGCGATGATGTCCATGCCCGCCTTGGCCTGCGCGACCGCGGTGCGCGCCAGCAGTTCAAGCGTGGGATCGTTGAGGATCTCGTAGTCCGCGGCCGCCAGGGTGGCGACGGCCGGAGCGGTAGCCAGCGCAGTTGCCACAACGGCACCGCCCGCCTTGGGGGAGCGAATCGCGATCGGCCTCTTGCCTTGCGCCTCGAGTTCGGAAATAAACTCGGCCACTTCTTTGCTTGCATCCATTTCCTGGCTGGCCACGATGCCGCAGTGGCCGTGCGACATGTACTCGCACAGGCACACATCGCCCATCAGCAGCAGGCCGGGGACCTCGCGCTTGATGGCGCGCGTCGCCTTCTGCACGATGCCGTCGTCGGACCAGGCGTCGGTGGCAACCTCGTCCTTCGACTCCGGCAGCCCGAAGAGGATGACGCTGGGAATGCCCAGCGACTTCACCTCGGCGCACTCCTTCACGGCCTCGTCCACCGAAAGGTTGAAGACGCCCGGCATGGAGCGCACTTCCTTGCGCACGCCTTCGCCGGGGCAGACGAACAGAGGATAGACGAAGCCTTCAGGACTGAGCCTGGTTTCGCGCACAAATGAGCGCATCGCTTCCGTGCGACGCAGGCGGCGGGGACGATCGGTTGGGAATGGCATAACAGAAAATTCTAGCACCGCCGGAGTGGCGCGGAAGCGCTAAAATCGCAGGCAAAAAGAGTTCGCGGAATTGTGATCGGAATCACTGCAAACCAGCGGCCAGTTGTCGGTTTTCAGTGTGTCGCCCTTCGGGCTAGATGCAGATCAGTTGAGATCGAAGCTAGCGGGCCGCTTACTCTCCGCCGTGGTGCATGGATGGTCCGTCCGGCGCCGCCGCCACGGTGGCGCCACCCTCGCTGAAGGTGCCGATATAGGCGCTGCGCCGCCCATGGCTGCTCCATTGCGATCCCAGTCCGCCGCCGGCGAACTCATCCGTCAGTGCCACGGCCGAGGTCGCGTGGTCCACCTTGGTCAGCGGCGGATAGTAGTCGGTCTCGTTACCGCAGATATGGTCATGATGGTTGAGCGGGCGGGTCACGATGGTCGCCAGATGCCCGGCACGCAGCACGGCATGTCCACTGTGCGGATCGCCAGGCACATCCAGGATCACCGACACGTATTCAACGCGGGCAACGTTTTCCAACAACTTGCCACCCTGGTATTTCGCGAGTGCAATCAGCGCCTGGCGTTGCGCAGCGTTGGCCGTATCGTCCACCATCAACACCGCCTGCGCGGGATAGGGCTCGCCGTAGGGATCGCCCAACGTGGCCCGGGCGCGGACGGCGGCCGCGACCGTCAGGCCGTCGAGCTTTACGCCATTCCACGAGCCTTCCTGGACGTGCCACGCCAGCAGTGCCTGGTTGCCGGTGAGACCAGCCTCACCGTTAGCGAAGCATTGCGCCACGTAAACATCGGTGGAGCGCGACTCAATATAGTCGCCGCGGATTTGTTGGGCCTGAACGGCTGCGGCAACAACTAGAAAAACAGCAAGCAGCAAAACAGCTTTACGCATGGGTGTGGGACTCCTCAACCCCGGTTGTGAGTATTTTAGGTCAATTGAGAAACTAATTGATGCAGTCCTGAAGTTTGAGTGTGTTCTTTTTTGAACAGACGGCTCAAGCGTCCATCCGTCATTCTTTTCAAAGACGGGGTTACGCATATCCGATGCCCGCGCCAAGAAGTGGCGCACCCAGCGGCGACTTGTCAAGCGTTCCGTCCAGGCTGCCGCCAACCCTATAAGTCAGCCCTCGAAGGAGAACTTCAAAATGAGTATCGAAACGATTCT
>PLYW01000031.1 GCA_003151875.1 Acidobacteriaceae bacterium | reverse complement strand
TGGGACCGATATTGGTGACGCCGCCGGACAATATAACGCCCGACGATCTGGGTCAGGGGGACACGCCGGGACTGTTCAATGTGACGGGATTCCGCGTGCCCTTCACCGTAATATCGCCGTGGGTGAAGCCGCATACGGTGGTGCATCTGCAGGGCGACTACACGTCCATGTTGAAGCTGATCGAGACGCGCTTCAACGTGCCGGCGTTGACCCAACGCGACGCCACTGCCAGCGATATGAGCGACCCCAACAACGGCTTCTTCGACTTCAGCGCGCCCCACTTGCTGCAGGTGCCGCAGTTGCCCACGCAACCCACGAACGGCACTTGCGATCAGAGGCTGGAGGGGCATCCGTAATTCGGCGCGGGGAGAGTCCGGCGCAAAGGGAAAGGCCTCCGCGAACTGCGAGTGCGGAGGCCATGTGTTGCGCAAAAGGAAAGCGAGGCCGATGCCTCGCAGGAACGGTTACCGCTTTTTCTTCTTGGCGGCTTTCTTCGTGGCCTTCTTCTTTGTTGCCATTGGGTAATCCTCCTTGTGTAACCTTCTCCCTTGAAGGTTGATTTTTGGGGATCGGTGCCATACCCGCCCAAGATGCTGCATGAGCAGTATGTCTAACCCAAGATATTGCGGTTACTTGCTTGGAAAGTCAACAAAAATGTTTGGAAAATCTCTTGCGCGGTTGGCCGTTTAGTGATTTACGTCCAGAACTTTAGTGGTCTGCGCCCCAAACGCCGGGACAAAGTGTCCCGTTGCCGCCGCCTGAGTTACACTCGCTCACATGCGCGCCGACCCCATCGAGCTCGAGGTCTTCAAGCATCTGTTTCACGCGGTCGCGGAGGAGATGGGCGCCGCGCTGCGCCGCACGGCCTTTTCGCCCAACATCAAGGAGCGTCGCGATTACTCCTGCGCGCTGTTTGACGCCGCCGGCAACGTGCTCGCCATGGGCGATCACATGCCCGTGCATCTCGGCTCGATGCCGATGTCGGTGCGCGCCGCCATTGCCGAGTTGCCGCTCGCGCCCGGCGACGTGGCCATGCTCAACGATCCCTTCCGCGGCGGCACGCATCTGCCCGACATCACCGTCGTCGCTCCGGTATTTGTCGGACGTGCCCGACGCGCGGCCGGACTCAACTCCCACAATGTGGGATATACCGCTTCCCACGCCATCCCCGAATTCTTCGTCGCTGCTCGCGCGCATCACGCCGATGTCGGCGGGACCTACGCGGGCTCGATGGGTCCCTGTCGCGAGATCTACCAAGAAGGCCTGCGCATTCCGCCGGTGAAGATCGTGCGTGCCGGAACCCTCGATCGCGACATTCTCGCTCTGTTGCTCAACAATGTTCGCACTCCCGAGGAGCGTGAAGGCGACCTCAGCGCGCAACTGGCGGCGTGCCACACCGGCAGCACGCGGCTGCTCGAACTCTGCGCGCGTTACGGCCTCCCGCGCGTGCAGCGTGCCGCGCGCGCGCTGCTCGATTACTCCGAGAAGATGATGCGCGCATTCCTGGCGACCGTGCCTGCGGGCAGCTACGCCGCCGAAGATGTTCTCGATGACGATGGCGTCAGCGACGCGCCTGTGCGCATTGCCGTGCGCATCACGTTTCCGCGCGCAACAAAAGTCGCGAGCCGCAAGGCGCGACCCGTCATCATCGATTTCACCGGCAGCTCGCCCCAGGTGGAGGGCAGCATCAACGCCGTCGAAGCCATCACGTATTCCGCCTGCTTCTACGTTTTCCGCTGCCTGCTGCGCGAAGACGTTCCCGCCACCGCCGGATTGATGCGCCCGCTTCAGTTGATCGCGCCCGAAGGGACCGTCGTCAATGCACGTCCACCCGCAGCCGTGGCTGGCGGCAATGTCGAGACCTCGCAGCGCATCGTTGACGTGCTTTTGCGCGCGCTCGCCCAGGCGCTGCCCCAGCACATCCCCGCCGCGTCGTCGGGCACCATGAACAATCTCACCATTGGCGGCATGGACGATCGCAGCGGGAAGGCCATTCCGTTCGCGTACTACGAAACCGTTGCCGGAGGCTCGGGCGCCAGCGCAGCCCACGACGGCGTCTCGGGCGTGCACACGCACATGACCAATTCGCTCAACACTCCCGCGGAAGCGCTGGAATACAGTTATCCGTTAAGGGTGATGAAGTATGCGCTACGCGCGGGCAGTGGCGGGGCGGGAAAACATCGCGGCGGCGACGGCATCGTCCGCGAAATGGAAGTGCTCACCGACGCTACGGTAACTCTGCTCGCCGACCGGCGCAAGTCTCGACCCTACGGTCTCGCCGGCGGCGAGGACGGCGCGCCGGGACGCACCGAGATACTTCGCGCTGACGGTTCCACCGAACTCATGCCCAGCAAGGGCAGCACGCGCCTGCGCCGCGGCGAACGCGTCCGCATCGAAACCCCCGGCGGCGGCGGCTGGGGTAAACCGGAACAGGACTGACATCTTGCGCGTTTCCCTGGAGCCGCGGCCGAACGGAAACGAGCGAAAATAGTTCAGGCGCCTTTACTAATCCCTGACCCCCAGCCCCTAGCCTCTGTTTTTTGTCATCCCGAGCGAGGTCGCCGCAGCGGCCGAGTCGAGGAATCTGCTTTTGGGGCGTCCCGGCTCTCTGGCGCAGGGCTTCTAGGCGCTAAGCTCCATGACAACCGCTACACGCTGGTAGTCCACCCTCGGAATGAGCCGCCGGTTCTGTCGCGACACCTTAACCAGACCGTAGTGTTCCATCGTCTTCAGAGTGCGAGACAGATTGGGCTTCCTGCGTCCGGTCTGTTCTGCCAGCTCGGCAAGCGACTGCGGCGAATTCTTGCGAATGATCTCCAGCAGCTCGCGGTTTTTCGCGGAGAGAATCCGCGCCATGCTCTCCGTCGAGGTAAACCACACCTTGGGATCATGCGGCCCCGGTTTCAATTTCCCCTTGGCGATGGCCAAGGTCCGCTCTTTCATCTGCTGGTATGTGGCTATCCCCACTCTTAGCGTTGTCATGGCCTACTCCCTTTCAACCTGAGCACTTCATCGACCGCTTCCCAGAAATCTGCAACCAGCTTTGCGGCATTCTCGTATGGGTAAGGCTTGACTGTGCCCAATCGATGCCGGTGATCGTAAGTACGGCCCGTGCCGCGCGGGTGCCGTTTTGCCCCCAGCGCCGGGTGCGCGTTGTCGAAGCCGACCAGCCGTCGATTGCTGGAATCGTGCATGGTCAGCGAGTATTCGATTCCGTGAGGACGCTCCGGACTGGGAATGACGCGCCTGACCACAAACTTCACCCAATATCCGGCAGTCTCATCGATGACGTAGATGTC
>PLYW01000078.1 GCA_003151875.1 Acidobacteriaceae bacterium | reverse complement strand
TTTGAAGCCCCACTCGTGAACGATTACTCTTAAAGCATCTGCATGGCCACTCGTCGCAATAACGGGCGTCCGTATCCGAAACTGGTTTTCGGCGAAACCCTCAGCGTCGCGGTCCAGACGTTTCGCACCAACAAAATGCGGTTCATTTTGACGGCGCTGGGCATGGTCATCGGGACGGCGTCGCTGATCCTAGTGGTCACCGTCGGGCTCACGGGCAAGCAGTACATCATTCAGCAGATCCAGAATATCGGCTCGAACATGATGGCAGCAGAGTACGAGGGGGGCAGCAAGTATGGCAGCCAGAGCTCGAGCGACTGGCTAACGCTCGCGGACTGGGATGCGGTGCGTGAGCGAGTGCCAGGCATCAGTGCGTCCTCGCCNNCTGGGTGTCTCGTGGCAGTACCGCTATGTGCGCAACCTCAATATTCTGGCGGGGCGCTTTTTCGACGATGGCGACACCCGGGCACGCAACAAAGTCGCGCTCATCACCCAGGTTCTTGCCAACACCCTCTACGGGTCCCAAGATGCAGCCATCGGGCAGCAGATCAAGCTCAGCGGCTTGCCCTTTACCGTGATTGGGACCTTCAAGGAACGGGTTGACACTTTCGGCGAGTCGGAAATTTCCGACGACACCATCCTGATTCCCTACACGGTGGCCCGGTTCTTTACCGCTAACGATAGCGTGAAACAGTTGTTCTTTTCCGTGTCGGACTCGGCCGAGGTCCCGCGGGCGACCGAAGAAATTCATGATGTGCTGCAGTCGCGGCATCGCCCCGAATCGGTGTACAAGGTGTACAACCTGACCCAACTGCTCTCGGTCGCCGCCAAAACCGCGAACACCTTGACCACCGTGCTGCTGCTGATTTCCGTGCTTACCCTGCTGGTTAGTGGAGTGGGCATCATGAACATCATGCTGGCGACGGTGAATTCCCGCATTCGCGAAATTGGCGTGCGCAAAGCGGTCGGGGCCACCAACTCGGAAATTCGCGCGCAATTTCTGACGGAGGCCATCCTGATATCGCTGGCGGGAGGATTCCTCGGGACTTTCCTCGGCCTGGCGCTGCCCTTCTCGATACGATTCATCACCAACTACCGTGTGCCCATCTCGGGTTGGTCAGTCATCATCGCGGTGGTGGTTTCAAGCCTGGTAGGGGTGATCTTTGGCACTGCGCCCGCCACCCGGGCCGCGAACTTGGACCCGGTGGAAAGCCTGCGCTACGAATAGGTATAGATAGATACAACTGATCGCCGTCCATGAAAAAGAAGAAGGTTCCAAGGCTGAAAACCGATAAAGCCGCTGAAGCGTTTCTGGCGCAAGACCTGTCGGAGCTTGATTGTCCGCAGTTCAAACCGGCGCGGTTTGAGTTTAGGAAAGTGGACCGGAATCCTACGACTTCGCGCCGTCCGTGATTCGCGCGGTGACCAGGCGGGCGGCCTTCACGGCGCTGACCACCTTGCCGGAAAAGACGAAAATTTCGCCCTTTTCGCGCTCCAGGATGTACAGCGTTCTGCGGTCCTGGGCTGGATTGTCTTCCACCACGCGAATGGTGAAGCGCGAACCAAGATAAACCGCGTCCTTCGATGCCGGGACGGCGAGAACGGAATCTGTTCGCATGGCCTCAAACCGGGTGGACGGGAAGGGCTCGAAATCAGGCCGGTTCAGCAGAGGCTGGTAGATGTCGGGAATCGGCTCATCGGGATTTGTCGTAGTCCAGTGGTTCGTATTTTTAGCTGAACCAAAGAGCGATCGGGGAGAGCTGCCGTAGGGATCGAAGGCGGTGAAGGGGCCGTCCACCACGACCAGCGATATCCCCTGCAACGCCGGCGGGAGTTGAATAAGGATCTTCTCGGCGACTTGATATTTCACGCCCTTAAACAGACCGCGCCCAGGCCCTAATCCGTAGGTCGCCCACACGACATAGTCATATTCCGAACGCATGTCCGGGGTGAACGCCCGCTGATCGAACGGTATGTTGAGTGCCTGAATGCGCGCCGATAACAGGTCCCGCAAAATGTCAGGNNACGCTGAGATGGAACTCGGCCATCACCTTCTCGAACAGCGCAGGAGGTGTCTGCGACCCCTCGTGGGGAATCGCGTAATAGTGCCGGCTATTGCGCACGATCGCAGGCGCAAACGTGGTCAGGAACTCCGCCCGTGCCTCCAAGGTTTCGCGGATCGTCTCGGGACTGCGCGGATAGTGATATCCGGAATGAATGCGGTACTGATTGATGGCGGACGCGGCACGCAGGATGCCGAGCGGGTCGAAAAGCCGAACATCGTGGCCGGCCTCGGCCAGACTGATTGCAATGGTCGCGCCGTACACCCCCGCACCCGCGATCGCAACTTTGGCTCTCATGCTGACCTTAGACCTCGTTCCTCAAGACCCAGCCTTGGGCGCAACCGGCACCAGGATTCCTTCCCGGATGAAATATTCAACGCCACGCCAGCGGATGGTCTTGCGGCCGAAACTGATTAACCACATGACGAAGGCCATGGCGTCCCACGCTGGTATCAAGGGCATTGTTTTCCAAAGTCCCGTCTGTTTCATNNGGATGAGTTGCAATCGCGACAAGAGCCCAGGGCAGACCCAAGGTGAAGATCAACCCGAAATGACCCCACGGCCGCATGAGCCGCATTACCGTCAGCCAGCGAACGCGTTTGTAAAAGAGATCACTAAGTGTCGCGAAGTCGGCAACAGTCTGTATCACGTAGGGAACCAGCTTGACCTTATATCCCATCTCAGCGGTCAGGCGACCCACGCGAAGATCATCGGCCGGACGATTTTCGATGGCCTCGTAGCCACCGAAAGCAGCGATGTTCTTACGTGTGGTAACGATGGTTTGTCCAAAGGTGAACTTCACCCCGTCCAATTGCCAGGCCACAAAGATTCCGGCCCAGAAGTCGGAAATCATCCCGATCGATTGCAATTCCTGGACGAAGGTGGTTTCTTTCGTGGAGAGATAGGGGCAAGTGGCGGCCCCAACTTTGGGATCGCGGAAAGGCGCGGCCACGGACAGCAAATAATCAGGCCGGACCCTGACATCGCCGTCGGTGATTACAAGCAACTCATGTGCAGCTTCGTTTACCAGCCGGACGAGCCGGGAAATTTTGTCATTGATTCCCGTACGGCCGGAACCAAACAGCAGACGAATACGGCGTTCAGGGAAATCGTGAATCAGCTTTTCCAGGACCGGCAGCGCCGGATCATCCGCGTCCACACAAAAAAGAATTTCGTATTCGGGATAGTCCTGGCGGCAGAAGCTGGCGTAATTCTCATAGGCCTCAGGATCGAGTCCGCGGATGGGTTTGAGGCAGCTTATCGGGGGCGTGTAGTCAGAGTCCGGCGGAGTCCGCTCCTGACTCCAGAATCGTGCAGAGCTGTAAAGGGCCAGCAGATAATAAATGCCGGGGATGGCAGCAATAGCGAGGACTATGTAGCTGAGGACCGTCAACCCGTTTGCTCTCCAACCATGGGCTTAATTTGTTTCACGGGAACCGGAACCGAGGAAAAACAATCTCGTGGGACAACTCTTCCCGGCGGAAAAATAGGAACCAAATCGACTCTGGTTCCAAGCCACTCACAAATCTCTTGAAAGATGGAGTGTAACATGTGAGGAAATCCCCCGTCGAACCGTAGCATGGCCCAGCCGTGCTGCGTGGGACCGCCTGGCTCTCCGCGGTAAGACGTGTCCAGCGCCGAGGGCGATGACGGTTGTAATTGGGGTGCGATGGCATGCGTGTCTGCGTAACTGGCGGTACGGGTTTCCTGGGGACGGCCCTGGTGCGAGACTTGCTGGCCCGGGGAATTCCTGTCCGGGTGCTGGCGAGGCCTTCCCGCCGTGCCGATCTGCTGGAAACCCAAGGCGCGGAGGTGGTGCGTGGAGGGTTGGGAGACCCGGACTGCATAGCCCGTACGGTGCAAGGAGCCGACGTTGTCTACCATCTTGCAGCCAAGGTGGACACACCGGGCAGCAAGGCTGATTTCCTCGAAACTAATGTAGCTGGCACAGAACGGGTCCTGACCGCGTGTCTCCAGCAGGGCGTGGGCCGAGTCGTGTATGCCAGTTCACTGGCGGTTTACGGCCCCGTTGCAAACGGTCAGCGAATCGATGAGAACACTCCCTACGATGGGTCCCCGCAGCTGCGTGACTTCTACGCTCAATCGAAGATCCTGGCCGACCAGTTGGCTGTCACCTTCGCTCGGGAAAGGGAGTTGCCGATGACAATTCTCAGGCCCGGCATTATCTATGGTCCCGGCAGGCAACTTCCGGTGGCGCTGCTGGGATTCACGCTGGGGAAGACCAGCTTCGTATTCGGCAATCGCAACCATCGCGTTCCCTTGAATTACGTTGAAAATTTGGTGGATGCGATGCAAGTGGCTGCTCAGATTGATGGAGGGCAGCTTCAGCAATTCAATATTCTCGATGACGATGAACTCACCCTGGCGAAGTACCACGAGGCGAAAACAGCGGTAGACAAAACTCGGACGCATTTTTCCTCCGGCTGGCCGGTCCGGCTGGCGGGGCCTTTCGCCGAGATAGCGATCCGAATGCTGCCGGTCGGAGGCAGTGTGCGATTTTCAAAGCATCAGTTAAACCGGGCCTTGCAGGACCGCTGGTATGATACGCACCGCATCCGCGAAGAAACCGGATGGGCGCCGAAAGTGCCGCTGCATGACGCGTTGTACCGCACCTGGAAAGCTGGCCGCTGACTAGCCGCGGAATGAGGCTGAAGGGCAGGTAGGGTTGCCCGAAGATCAGCCGAGTTGACTGCGAAGCGTATAATCCCCTTTCTCGTTGAAAGGATGCGCATGGACATTCAACAGCTTCTCACTGACCTTAGCCGCGATCGTGATCGCCTTGACCAAGCCATTGCTGCCCTTGAAGGTCTCGGTACTCGGCCTGGCAGCCGCCGTGGCCGTCCTCCCGGAGCGAAACAAGCCAAACCTGCACGCACCCGCAAGGGTGGCGGCATTACTGCTGCCGGACGCCGGCGGCTCTCCGAAATGATGAAGAAGCGCTGGGCCGAACGCAAGAAGAAGGCCGCCCCAAAACGCAAGCCGATGAGCGCAGCCTCGCGCAAGCGTCTCTCCGAAATGATGAAGAAAAGATGGTTGGAGAGGAAGGTCAAGACGGCCTAGCTCAAGCCGCGGACACACCGACTCGCAATCTGCTGGTAGACGGTTTTCGTTCGGAGGGTTGCCGGCGTGCTATGGCGGTTCGGCCATAGGCACGCTCTATGCATAGTCAATGGGATGGCGTTCGAGCCAGTGTTGATCACGCACCGCCCCCATCTGCTTCAGGGAAGAGCGGCCCATGCTGGCCGTGAGCTCACGGGTCTTCCAGACGAATCCGGCACAAAACCCGATCGCGCTACCTAGTACGCTCCACGCAATCGTTCTTGGCAGGCGATCGCGACGGCCGTTCGCGTAGAACCGCAGGACGCCGACACAGGCCCCGATGGTAGCCAGGCTTAACGATGCACGCGCAGATTGGCCCAGGACTTCGGAAAGAGGCTGTCCATGGAGATGAGATGCCTGGCCGCTACGCAGCCCCGATACTCCGGACTTGACCAGGGTTCGTCCGTAGCGAAGATATGCCGTTGAGTCGCCACCCGGTTTCATAAGACACTCTCCTTCGAAGCTGCATCGCGAGAGCTGGGCCCTGTTGACCGATTCGCCCAGCGATGGATCGGTATTCACACCGCCTGCCATATCTATCTCACCTAAGCGCCATCCGAGTCTGTGCCCTGCGTCACGTCTCANNCACGGCGTCCTGGGTCCTATCGAGTTTGCTCCGTGATCTCCGCGCCTTAGTGGTCAATTTTCATTCGCCCTTGGAAACGATATTACGAAGCACACCGCGCAGAAAGGGCCGCTGCTTCTAAGGAAATCGGCGCGGCCGGACGTGGAGAGGCGACCATGGTTCGCAAGAGGTCACCTGTATTTTGCCACCAGCCATGGAAGACTTGCTCGCCCTCATAAACCACCTGCAGAGGCTGCCAGGCCTTGGGCGCGTATGACCCTGGAGCGGCGAGAGCAGGAGCCTGTGCGCGCCCGTCTCCGTGCAGCGCTGGAGCGACAGGACGAACCGTAACGCTACGGGTATCGAGGGTAAGGCCGGCGCGTAGCACTTTCAGCGCACTTTCCTTCCCGCTCCAGAGCAGGGCCAAAAGCAGGGAGCGATCCGCCGCGGAAGTTCGCTCGATCAACTCTTGTTCTTCCGTCGCAAAGTAGTCGGCAATAAATGCGTCACAGCGCGGCTCGACGATCTCCAAATCACAACCAACCTGTGCCCCGGACAGCGTGACCGCGCAAGCGGCCACGCCGCCTCGGTGACTGAGAGAAATGGCGACGCCCGCTGGTTGGTTCGCGATGAAGACCTCCGGCGCGCCAGACGGCGCCGAGCGTATCTCGATGCCGGCAAGGTCCTGCGGATGACTGGGCAGGTGCAGGTACGCCGCCAGTGCGTGTTTCGCGGTCCAGCGTCCCAGCCGCCAGTCGGCGTGGCGTTTGGCAAAACGCATGCCATCCAGGCGAAGCCTTTCGCTGGCGCTCAACCAATCATTCTCCGCCGGCAGGTCGGCTTCGCTCTGTTCCAGCCAAAAGACGTCCATCATGCCTGCCCGACGGGAGAAGCCATGAGTATTTCCTCGACGTTGATCTCTCGTCGCATCTGCTTCCTAAGTTGTGCTGCCTTGGATATTGATTGCTCCGTCTTTCTAATGCCGCGTTCGACCGCATCGACCAGGTACGGGCGGAGGTTTGCGGGCGGGAGGATATCATGCAGCGCACCTACTCTGAGCGCGCGATGCACGCTATGCACGCGATCGAACTCCACGGCCATCTCGCCCAGCTTCTCGGAGTGAACCACCTTGAAGAGTTCGTTGTATTGAGCGCGCAGCCGGACTTTCTCGTTGCCGTCGGCCTTGGCCATCGCCTGGGTCAGCGCCTCCAAGCGCTCATCTTTGCGGGCCCTGGCTTCAACTTCGCTGGCAAACACAACCGCCGCCGCCGGCGCGCCGCCGATGACGGACGCGTAGGTCCCCTCCAAGGCCACCACTTCGAGCTGTTCGTTCAGCGCCCGCGAGAAGACCACGTATGCTCCCCCGTGATAGCGGGAGATAACGCAAAAGACCATGGGGCCCTTGAAGTTCACCACAGCCCGGCCGATCTGGGCGCCGTATTCAAGCTGTAGCTTGCGCATCGACTCAGGTGATCCGTCGAACCCCGACAGATTGGCCAGAATCACTACCGGTCGATTGTTGCTGGCCGCGTTGAGGGCGCGAGCCACCTTCTTCGAGGAGAGGGGAAAGAGCGTCCCTGCGGTCCAGTAATCGGGGCCGTCAGCCGGGACAAACCCTAACCGAGGCACTTGCTGGGATTCGATGCCGATGAGGCAAACCGGATAGCCGCCGAGATGGGCATCCCAGATCACCGCGGTCTCGGCGCCCCGCATCCCGGGCCAGCGCTCCAGGGGATGATGGTCCTGGTCAACTACGGCCCTCATCACGCTGCGAATGTCGAACGATTTCTTCCTCCCGGCGTTGGTGTCGTCAGAGAAGATCTCACCCACTCGAGCGAAGCCGTTGTCCGTGCCGCTAGTGTGCGGATACGTCTGCACATCCCGGTCGATGGGATCGTTGGTAAGCGCCCGCCGCGGGAAGCGCTCGCCGGGCGCTACGTAGGTGTGCTCATAATGATGCAAGAGAATGTGGCAGGCTTGATCGATGTCTCGCGCCCAGTACTGCGCCTGGCCATTGATACCCATGATGCGGTCGTATCCGCCGATGCCTTCGTTGTCCTCCGCCGAAACGCTGCCCGAGTAATCCAGGGCGCGCTTGCCGGTGAGCACCATTGCCGCTTTCGGGGTCATGATCAGAATACCGCGGGTGTGCATCAGCATGGTGGCCTCGGCGTTCCAGTAGGGCTGCGCTCCGACGTTGATCCCGTTGATCACCAGATTCACTTCGCCACCGGCCTGCGTGAACTCGATCAGGCGACGCAGCACGCGGGCAATCCAATCCATATTCTCCACGCCGCTGTCCATCGAGATCTTCGCGCCGGCCGAGATGGCAAACCACTCCAGCGGCGCGCCCATCTCTTCGGCGAGATCCAAAGCGGCGAGAATGCGCCGGCATTCGGGTTCGGCGACTGCGCCCAGGTCCTTGCTGGGATCTCCCAACAGCACCACTCGCGTCATGCCCTCGGGATACTTGGCGGTAAAGTTGTGGATGACGCCAACGATGATATTGGACCTGTTTTGCCCGGGCGGACGATCGATCGGTGCCAGTCGCCCATCCGGCTCAAGATCGTACTCGATAAAATCGCCCGTGGGGAATTCGCCCCGCGCATTCTCGCGATCGGGCGTCAGCATTCGGATGATTTCGTAGGGATAAATCAGTCCCCGCCGGCGCATGCGGACAACCTTCTGGTCGTACTCGGTCAGCGGTTTGAGCAGTTGCAGCTTAGTGAAGGGCCGGAAGGTCATCAGCAAACCGGCGTCGCCGGGAGCCGAGATGCGCATCACCGTATCGCGTAGCTCGCCGACCGGCGGAATAGGCATGCGGGCCCGCACCACCACTTGTTCCAATCCCAAGCCATCCGTCGACAGGGCCAGTTTGTGTGCGATGTCGTGGATTTCATCCGGCTTGAGGTCGAACACCGGCCAAATGTAAAGGAATATCCGATTCCAGTAGAGCCGCTGGTGCGGAGCGCGCCGCGATTGAAACAGCCGGATGCCTGCCACCGCCTCGGCAAACATGCGCTCCAGGTGCGGCAGTTGCAGGATGCGGCCAGTCTCATCCCGCACCGGCGTCAAATCACGCACTTCGGCAACCGCGAACAGCCGCTCATCCTTGGGGTTGTCGTTGGCCTTGACATGCAGGAGATAAACATCTTCCACCGACGGCAGCCGCTCAACGCTAAAGTTCTTCAAGCGCCACAGATGCAGCCGCTCGGCCATCATGGGATGGACTCCGCGGAAGAGCTTTACCTCCTCATACATGGTCACAGAGGGCTGATAGGTGAAGTGTTGCATGCCGGCCATGCCCTCGCCGCAACCTGGTCCCGCGACTGCCACTACGATGCGCTGGATCGGCCGAGGAAAGCGAGCTTGGTTGATCTCGGAACAAACTTCCTGTTGCGTCAGCTCCGGATCGGCCAGCGGACCGGAATTCCAAAGGTAGAGATCAATGACAATGTCGTCTTCTGTCGGCACTTCTGCGAGGCAAGGGCCCATCGCGCTTACCGTTTCGTCAAATCGGTCGTAGGCAGCATGAGCGGCGAAGACGTGGACGCGCCTTCCGTCGTGTAGGTATTCCGCCGATACACAGCAGTACCCATTCATAGGCATCACGCGAAGGTTTGTCAGTGATTGCCCGCGATAATATCGAGACGTAACCACTTCCAACATCAATTGCCGCAAGCCGGGATCCGCGGCGGCAAATCGGCCGGAGAAGAAGCCGGCTAGCGGTTGCGGACATTCGATCAACGCGTTTACTCGGTCGCGCTGGTCGGCGGCCTTCGGAT
>PLYW01000359.1:15882-18800 GCA_003151875.1 Acidobacteriaceae bacterium | reverse complement strand
CCATTCTTTACCCGCCAATGGGCCTCCGGTTGGTGATGCCGCTCACATCTTGCGGTGAGAAGCGCCAAGGGTGTGACCTCAATCACACCCGCCCGTGAGTCCACTCACTGCCCCTCCGCGCCCTCATCGGCGATGGTAATGAGTGACGCGGCCTAACGGGCCGCGTCCGGCGAAAGTGAGGGGCTGTGGTGAAGCGTTGCGGTGTGGTTCTCGTTGTTGCCTTGCTGCTCGGCACGGGGGCGGTGGCCAAGTCCCCTGCCAAAATGAGCAACGAGGAGTGTCTGGCTTGCCATAACGATGCCACTCTCAGCAAAGAGGAGAACGGCAAACAACTCAGCCTGCATGTGGATGACGCGAAGTTCAAGGCCTCGATACACAGCGTCTTCGGTTGCACCGATTGTCACAAAGACATCAAGGCGTTCCCCCACGATCCCACGCCCGCGAAGCCAGTATGCGTGAGCTGCCACGCCGACCAGCAAAAGGCGTACGACCATGGCGTTCATGCCAAGGCAGCTGCGGCAGGTAACACCAATGTCGCGAAATGCCAGGACTGCCATGGCAGCGTCCACGAAATTCTACCGGCGAGCGACCCCAAATCAAAAGTAGCGCGGGGCAACATTCCGCAAACCTGCGGCGCCTGTCACGGACAGAAATTCGTCATGGCATCGAGCGGTATAAGCTCCGCTCCCTTCAACTCGTACCAGCAAAGTGTGCACGGAAAAGCCGTGGCCGCCGGCTCCGACAAAGCCGCAGTGTGCACGGATTGTCACGGTCAGCACGATATCCTGGCCGCCACCAATCCCAAGTCGCCGATCAACAAATTCAACGTTCCCGTAACCTGCGCCAAGTGCCACGACAACATCAAGCAGGAATACGTGCAAAGCATCCACGGGCAGGCCATCGCGCGCGGCAACTGGCAAGCGCCAGTGTGCACCGACTGCCACGGCATTCACTCCATCAAAGCGCCCACGGACCCCACTTCCTCGGTGGCATCGGCGAATGTGGGCAACAACTGCGCCCAGTGCCATGGCAGCGTGCGTCTTTCCAACGAGTTTGGGATGCCTGCGGGCCAGGTCAATAGCTACCTGTCCAGCTATCACGGCATGGCATCGAGGATGGGTTCAGCGACAGTGGCGAATTGCGCCAGCTGTCACGGGGTGCATAACATTCTGCCCTCCGGCGATCCGCGCTCCACCATCAATCATGCCAACCTGGCGAAGACCTGCGGGCAATGTCATCCGGGGGCTAACGAGAAATTCATCAGCTTCAAGGTGCATTCTGACGGCCTGGCGAAAGCCGACTTCAGCAGCAAGGTGATTGGCTATATCAGTAAGTTCTACATCTGGATGATCATCGGCGTCATCGGCGGCATGGTGCTGCACAACCTGATCATCTTCCGCAAGAAGCTCATCTTGCACCGCATCGGACAGCCCCGCATTTTGTTCCGCATGACGCGGGGACAGCGAGCGCAGCATATTCTCCTGCTCTGCAGCTTCTTCACGCTGGTGCTGACCGGTTTTGCCTTGCGCTATCCGTCCTCGTGGCTGGGTACTTTGTTCGTCAACGAAGCGGTGCGCAGCGTCATCCATCGCGTGGCTGGAGTGGTGCTGATCGCAGTCAGCTTGTTCCATCTGTGGTATGTGATCAAGACCGCCGACGGCCGCCGCCTGATCAAAGACATGCTGCCCGTCTGGAAGGACGTCACCGACGCACGTGACGCATTCCGCTACTACCTGGGTTATAGCGAGCAGCGTCCGCTGTTCAGCCGCTTCACCTACGCCGAGAAGGCCGAGTATTGGGCGTTAGTGTGGGGCATGTTCGTGATGGCCAACACCGGGCTAATGATATGGTTCAAAGTTGGTGTGGGCGATCGCGTGCCAGGCTGGTGGGTCGATGTCGCCATCGCCATTCACTGGTATGAAGCCATACTTGCCACGTTGGCCATTATCGTATGGCATTTGTACGGAGTGATATTCGATCCCGATGCGTATCCCATGAATTGGGCTTGGTATGATGGCAAGATGTCGGTCGAGGCCTACGAGCATGAGCATCCTCTCGATCTGCTGGCGATTGAGCGGGCCACAGGCTCGGAGGAAAAAGCAGCCGAGCCGATTCAGGCGGACGTGAAGGAGCAAGAGCAGACGGTCGCCAAGCATTAGGAAGTCAGGCGGGAAAAAGTCCGGCGACTTTGGCATAATACGAGGGGCACGTTCGGATTTTTTCGATTGCAATCCGGCTTTACCGGGGTAAGTTCTGCAGCACTGATTGTGCGCGATTTGCACTGGGGTGAGGCGAAGAAGGGACAATCCATAAATGACTGAGGACACGCAAGTGGATCCTCTACGCGACCATCCGCCAGTTTCGCGAAATCTCATTCGCAATCCCCTCAGCCTGATCGGTCTGGCGCTGGCCGGCGTCGCCGTCGCCAACATCGTTCTGCTGGTTCTCATTGACGTCCTGGCCAGCCACTCCTCTCCCTACATCGGCATTCTGGCCTACATGGTGGCGCCGGGATTCCTGGTTTTCGGACTCATTCTGGTCCCCATTGGAATGGTGATCGAGCGGCGGCGGCGGCTGCGCTCGGTTGGTGCGCCGCCCCATTTTCCCAGGCTCGATCTCAACAATCCAGCGCAACGCAGCACCTTCGCTTTCCTGCTTAGCTTCGTGGTGATCTTCGCGCTCGTCAGTTCCGTCGGCAGCTACAAGGCCTACGAGTTCACCGATTCGGTGGATTTCTGCGGCCAGTTGTGCCACACCGTTATGCATCCCGAGTTCACGGCGTATGAAGCCTCGCCGCACGCGCGCGTGGCTTGTGTCGAATGTCACGTCGGATCGGGCGCCAGCTGGTACGTGAAGTCCAAGCTGTCGGGCCTGCGCCAGGTTTACTACACCGCGCTCGGCACCTATCCGCGCCCCAT
>PLYW01000359.1:0-15863 GCA_003151875.1 Acidobacteriaceae bacterium | reverse complement strand
GGCCAGGCCGGCGAAGGCATCCACTGGCACATGAACATCAATAACAAAGTCACCTACATCGCCACTGACGAACAGCGGCAGGTGATTCCCTGGGTGCGTATAGAGGACAAGAGTGGCCGGGTGGCCGAGTACGTGGCCAAAGACGCGTCCCTCACCCAGGCGCAGATTGACAAGGCCGACAAGCGCCGCATGGACTGCATCGACTGCCACAATCGCCCAACGCATATCTATGTGCCACCCGATCTTTCCGTGGATCGGGCGATTACCGGGCGCGCCATCGATGCCACGCTGCCGTTTATCAAGCAGCAGGGCGTCGAGGTGCTGACCGCCGACTACAAGACCACGGACGAGGCGCTGAAAGCGATTGCCGAAAAGATTTCGAAGTTTTACCAGGAGAAGTACCCGCAGATCGCATCGGGCAAAGCGGACAGCGTCAAAGGTGCGGTGGTGGAACTGCAGCGCATCTACAGCACCACGTTCTTTCCGTACATGAAGGTAAATTGGAAGACCCATCCCAACAACATCGGGCATTTCTACTTTCAGGGCTGCTTCCGTTGCCACGATGGCAATCACGTGAGCAAGGACGGCAAGGTCATCAGCAAAGACTGCAACTCGTGCCACACGGTGATCGAGCAGCAGGAAAGCGGCACACAGATCGCCTCGTTGCCCGCCCAACCCTTCAAGCACCCGGTTGACATCGGCGACCTGACCGGGGTGAACTGCTCCGATTGCCATAGCGGAGGCGTCGGGCCGTAGCAGCCACGCAGAGGGCGCGCGTTTCAGCCCCGGAGCCACTTCGGCTGCACTCACGACACCCCTCCCCCCCGGCCGTTGCTTCATCTTTGTTTTCAATACTTTGCTTGCAAAGTATTCATAAAAAGCAACTTAGGTGAATCAATAAGTCATTGCTGCTCAATACCTTACGTAGTTTCGGTCAAAGTATTCATAACACAGAACTTAGTCTCACTAGTAAGCCTTTGATAATCAATACTTTGCGCGATTCCCCGCAAAGTATTGAACCCTTTTGACTTACACGCAAAGTATTCCGGAATAAGGACTTAGACGAGAAATATCGGCGACGCAGAGGCGGACAAGTCTGGAAAATCGGAAAGGAGCGCAAGCGAAACAGACAGCGCCGTGGTCGCAGCACGCAGTCCTGCTCTCGAGGATGTTCTGGGAATCACCCACCCACCGAGCCCGCCATAGCGGACGCTCGCCGGGGCCCGCTCACTCGCAGGCACAACAGTCCTCAGACGCAGTGTACTTGCCGCCAGCCGCCAGACCCAAGCGGGTTAGACACAGAGTAGTGTGACCAGAGCGTAGGACGGTTGACAATCGGCGACCTCAGCGCGGTGAACTGCTCCACTTGCCACAGCGGAGGCGTCGGGCCGTAAGGGAGATCGTGGAAGTCTGCTTAAGCCTCAGCGTCCAGACAGCAGGAGCGAACGCATTCGTAAACACTGGCCGACTTTAGGGGACTAGTTTCGGCCCGGCGGGACTGCCACTTATTCGGGATGCCGACAACACGTCCAAGTGACTTCCCCGAACCGGACTTCTGGACAACCTCGCAGAACCGTGAACCCACGCTGCCGGGCAAGCATGACTTTAGGGTTACCCGTGACTCGAAAGGAATCCGGCTCCTGAGAGTTCTCGCAGGTAGCGCCATTTCTCCGCTCACGCGGAGCCGATTTTGCGCCAACTGATAGATTTGAGATTTGTAGTACTTCCGGTTGGCCAGCAACTCTTCCGGAACCTCGTCTTTAAGACTTCCGAAAATCAGCTCCCGACCTCCGCCCGAGGCGACAGAAAAGGCGAGGGCAAGGATAGTCCCTGCCCTCTAAATCACGGATGCGTTGCTTCACTTCGCAGGTTCAGACTATGCCCGATCGCTATCTACTCGGAGGTCATTGTGGATCTGCCGGAGCAGGTGCAAATCTGCGGATGCGCACCCACTTCTGAAGTTGCTTCCGGGCATTTTCGGGGAGAGCGAACTTCGAGGTTGCTCGGATCTCGCCTTCTGCGGTGGGTGAGACGCTTGCAAGGTTACCTTCTGCCGGCATAGGCGTGGCCAGAAACCCGTGAACTTCGCCGGTGCTTGTCTGCAAGGCAAAGCCCACGATCTGCCCTTGAGAATTGATGCCGAATCCGTGCAGCAGGTACAAGGGGGAGTTGGCAGGAATGAGGCTGTTGAGGTCGACCATCACGCCGTTATGCCAAAGGAATGCTCTCAAGTTCTGCCCGCTCGCATCAATCGAGACACCACTTACTTGTCCCTTGTTGTTGATCGCGCAGGCGGCGCTTACGACGTCTCCGGTCAGCGTGCCCAGGTCGGTCATCACGCCCTTCTGCCACAAGAATGCGTGCTGGACCGTGTCGCCGGGCAGGTCCGAAGCGCCAACCACCTGCTCCATGTCGTTGATCGCGAAACCGGTGTTGTTGATCTTTCCCCCTAGATTGCCGAGATCAATCGCCCGCACGCTACTCTTCCGCCAGAGTAAGGCATGCTGAGGCTGGAGCGGAACACCGTATCTGGGATCGTAGGCGGCGCAGGGGCCCGATGCGCCGACCAGTTCGCCCTTGTCGCTGATCGCGAAGGCAGCTCCGTCAGGGTCGCCAGGGTATAGAGGAAGGGCCTCGATTTTCCCTTCAGTCCAGACGGTTGGCCGGAATTGCAGTACCTGGGGTGCTGGGCAATTAGGGTCGGGAGTACTGTTTTCTGCCCATCCTCCCGCTTGAGCTTGGTCGTTGATTTCATCGGCTTGGCCATTGTTGCCACCCAGCGTGTCAAGCGGCGTCATCACGCCGTTCTGCCAAAGGAAACCCAGACAGACAAGGTTGGTGCCCAAACCGCAAAAGTCCTCTCCGTTAGGATCAGACATTGAGGTTTCGGCCAGACCCGCCGCTTGCAATGCTTCGCTGGGGCCGGCAAACGACTGGCTGTTCGGTCCGCCAAGGGTGCCGAGATCGGTCATGACTCCGTTCTTCAGGACAAACGAGTGTGTCGCGCTGTCGCCGGGTATGGTCGAAAATCCATCGATCTCTCCGCGGTCGTTGATTCCGTAAGCGATGCTGAAAGTCCGGTAGTGTCCTAACAGTGCGTTGACCGGCACTGATTCCGTATTGAGGTCTAATACCCCTGCACTAAAGTGTTATATCGCAGGGCCGATAGATATGTTAGAAACTGGGCCAAATGAGTCTGGATTGGGAGCAGTCTTTTATTGCCGCCTACAGGCGACATTTGGTCATCGCTCTGCCTCTTACGTTACTGATCATAAAATTGGTCGTCCGGATGCTCGCGAGAGAGCGCAAGAAAGACATCTTTCGGAGTATGCTCGTACTCCCCTTGGATTTTGTATACATCGCGATGGGGGTTCTGCTGGCAGCGGAAGCGAGACACGACTCGGCATTGCTCGCTCTCTATGGATCAGAGACAAATGCCTTGATGGCCGTCATGGTGCAAATGATAGCCCTTATCTTTGCTGCGACGGTAGTTACAGTTTTTGACCGAATGGGGCGTTTGCTGTGGGGTAAGTTTTTTGCGGCCTGGAAACTGTTTTTTGCGGAGAGAGCGAAGCAAAGTGAAGCCGTTGCGGGGGCAGGAAACGTGGCCTCAACTCAGATGTCGCTAGAACTCGTGGGTGAGGGCGGGGGGGGAATGTCAAAACAGTCGAGATTATTGATGGCCTGGATTATGTTTTATTGGATCGCGATGATTCCTCTCCAGATGGGCCAAATGACACTTGGAGTGTTTTGTCTTGGTTATACTTTGGATCGCTTGAAATGATCGTTTGCTTTATGCAAAGCGCAACGTCTAATATGTAGACAGAGAGCGGGTCGGAAATGCTGTTTATTAAGCTACTAATTCTTGCGTATCTGATGTCGCTCATCATTATGTATCTCGTCGCCCGCTCCGCAATCAAGGATCGGAGTTGGCGATTTATTTTTTGTGTGATCGGCGTAGCTCTTCCATTTGTGATCGTCTTGGTGGGTGTTAGGAGTTTGTTTACGCAGAACCGGTCTCGGTTGAATTATGTCCCAGAGATTGCAGCGGTCGAGGATGCCATCGAGCGGGAACGCACAGAAATTTTTGGTGGAGAGGTATTGTGGCCTTCATTCTCGAAGCGATGGGAGAGAGCGTGCCAACTTGAAATGCAGAGGGTGGTGTTGTGGTCAGACCGAGCAACGCGACGCCTCAAGCAGTTTAAGCAGCACTGGAGCGTAAGAGCCGCATAATTGCTTACTCAAACAGTTCGTCTAGGTCCCACACGTGGTCTGTCAGCCCCGCTTCCATCGCGGGCGTCACGCGAAGCGTTTTGTGCGTCCGGCAGAAATTGTAATAGGCGAAGTACAGAGCGCAAGCCGCTTTCAGGTTCTCCAGCTTCTTTGAAAATGCGTTCGTCAGACGCGTGAAGCGGCGCATCATCATGCGCATTGTCAGGTTCTGCCGTTCGACGTGGGACGTGCAGATATGCGCCGGATCGGGCCGACCGTCGCGAATCTTGGATATAACCTCCGTGATTGGGGATGGGGAGTACCGCTCATTTCCGTGTTGGCCGATGTCTCCGAACAGTTTGATTAATTGCGCGAAATCCACTGTTCCGCCAAACGTGTCTTCGACTGCTCGTTCGTAGAAAACGAATCCGTCAGTTGTGAGTTGGAACCTGGCATCCACAAGCCGCGCTTTCAAATCCAACAGGAACGCATACGTGGTTTCCCTTGTGCGCTTGCCAATCACGAATGAGGGAACCAATTTCGTTTGCGGGTCCATCGCGACGAACACCCACTGATTCCCGTATTCGTCGGGGTCATCAATGCGAACGTGCTTGTCTTTCTTCGCCACGTAGCACCAAATCTCATCGGCCTGAATACGCTGCGCTCTGACATTGCGCATACGCGAGTCAAGCAGGACGGCGCAGCGTTCCCCGGCAAGAATCAGCAGGCGCATGATCGTGTCGCGGTGAACCCCGCTGATGCGCTCAGCGCTGCGGATTGAATTGCCTTCGAGAAGCAGACGCAAGCACAACAGCGCTTGATCCATTTTCAGCCGCATCTCGTCCAGAGGCCGCGTGTGATCTTCTGTGAAGGTTTTGCGGCACTGTGAACAGCGATACCGCTGGAGGCCGTTGCGATGCTTGCCGAAGCGATTGCAGGTGGTCTGGCAGTTGTGACAGGTCACTGTGAATCTCCTTGAGTTCACAGCCGACTTGCCGGATAATAAGTTTGCGGGTCTATCGCGGCTTCGGCTGTGATGGATTCAAGCCTCGGTTAGCGTTAGCGCGCTGATCGGGGCTTCTTGATGCAATCCCATCATAATGCTTGCTTGACGTGTTGTCAATATGCTTGCAATAAATAATTTGACATGCTTGCAAGAGTTCGTGTAACATACTTGCTATATGGCAAACAACTCAGAATCTCTCGTCAAGGTCAGAGCTTCAAAGGGCGGGGACGCAAGAGCCGCGAGCCTTTCAACTGAGCAGCGAAAGTCCATCGCAAAGAGGGCCGCCGAATCACGATGGGGGGCTGATCTTCCTCGTGCGAGTCATGATGGAGCACTGCAAATTGGGGATGCGCTTCTAGTCGCGGCGGTATTGCCTAACGGTAAGCGGTTGCTGAGTCAGGGGACGGTATTGCAGGCGATTGGACGTTCCCGAACCCCCAAGGCGGGCACGGGTGGTTTTACCACTGTCGACGACCTGCCCTTCTTTTTGCAGGCAGAAGTACTTAAGCCATTCATTTCAGAAGAGTTGATGCAGTCGACGACCCCCATTCTCTTTCGTCTAAAGCATGGCGTTCGATCTGTGGGCTATGATGCGATGCTCTTGCCGATGATTTGCGAGGTCTATCTCAACTTCCGCGATTTCCTGAACGAACAAATTGCGAGCGGGGAGCCGGGGGAAAAGAAGACAGCGGCGGGATACCTCAAACGGTATAAGCACATCATCTCCGCTTGTGACCGACTAACGCGAGGCTTGGCGCGACGTGGAATTATCGCCCTCGTCGACGACGCGACGGGATACCATGACGACCTGATGCGGCAAGAAATCGACCGCATCATTAAGGCTTATGTGTCGCCGTCTCTTGCTCCTTGGGTGCGTAAGTTTCCTCATGAGTTTTTCAGGGAAGCCTATCGACTGCTCGGATGGGAATACAAGACGGGACAAACCAAGCATTCCCCTTACATGGGAAAGTTCATCACAAAGTACGTTTTCGATGCACTGCCTCCTGGTGTGCTAGATGAACTTAAGGCCAGATTGCCGAAGAATGAACACGGCAATAGGCGAGCAAAGCTTTGGCAGCTTCTAACCGTGGATACGGGTATTCCTCACTTGGACAGGCAACTAACTGCCGATCTGACGCTGATGCAGATTTCCGATACCAAGCCGCAGTTTGAGGAAAACTGGGACAAACTCTTTGGCAAGCAGCCGAGGTTGCCGCTCATCATGCCGAAGGAACTTGAAGCATGAAGCGCTGGCGGCCTGCCTTCCCGAGGCCGCCACCAAGTCAGCAACGCACTATTAGGACACTACCGAAAGTCCCTCCCAGCGTGCCAAGGTCGACGACGGTGTAGTGTTGAATGTGTTGTGCTTTGTGGGATTGCTCTTTCTGCGCGCCCAGCAAAGCTGGCGTTGCCAGCGCAGCAAATAAGCTGATTCCCCCTATCCACGTGCATATTCTCGATTTCATATTGCCTCCTCATCCATGCGCCCAGGCAAAGGGTTGCGCCGAGCGGCTTTTATCGGTCTCATATAAGTAGGCGCAAACGGCGGGACAGAACTATCATTCAGGCATTGCTTTTCGGGAAGAGACCGCATGAGCGGGCGAGGGGCCTGAGGTCCGTTGCAATGGGGAAATCCACACCACCGCACGATCAGGCCGGAACGCCACTTGGTGGCGAGGTGACCGAGTTTCTCCGGGCCTGGAGTGATGGAGATCGAGCTGCTCTCGACCGCCTGACGCCCATCGTTTATGACGAACTCCACCGCCTGGCGCGACGCTACATGAAAGGTGAGCGCCCCGGTCATAGCCTGCAAACCACCGCTTTGGTCAACGAAGCCTACATGCGACTGGTGGATTACAAGAGCATGCAGTGGCAGAATCGCGCCCACTTTTTCGCCGTTTCGGCCCAGCTAATGAGGCGCATTTTGGTTGACCACGCGCGGCGCCGAAACCTGAAACGCGGGGGTGGCGTGCAACATGTTTCGCTGGACCATACAGCGATGGTGGGCGGCGAACGGGCCGCCGATCTGGTGGCGCTCGATGACGCCATGAACCTGCTTGGAAGGCTCGATCCGCGCAAAGTGCAGGTTGTCGAAATGCGTTTTTTTGGCGGACTCAGTGTGGAAGAAACGGCTGAGGTACTCAAAGTATCGGCGGTAACCGTGATGCGCGACTGGAGCACCGCCAAAGCCTGGCTCTACCGTGAGCTTAAGGCCAGGACAGGGGATGGATAGCGAGCGGTGGAAACAAGTCGATAGCCTATTGCAGGCCGTGCTGGAGCGTCCGTCCGCGGAGCGCGAGGCGTTTCTACGTCACGCATGCTCCGGCGACCAAGCGCTGGAGCGCGAAGTACGGTCTCTGCTGACCGCGCAACAAGAGGCTGAAGAATTTCTCGATCATCCGGCTATCGAAGTGGCCGCCCGAGCGCTCGCCCGGAATGAGAACGAAGATACGCACCAGATTGCCGGCTCGTCCATCAGCCAGACTGTCTCGCATTATCAAGTACTGGAAAAGCTGGGAGGAGGAGGCATGGGTGTGGTGTACAAGGCGAAAGACACCGACCTTGGCCGTTTCGTCGCTCTGAAATCCCTGCCCGACGATCTCGCTCAAGACCCGCAAGCGTTAGAACGCTTCCGCCTTGAAGCCCGGGCGGCGTCTGCATTGAACCATCCCAACATTTGCACGATCTACGAGATCGGCAAACACAAGGATCAGTCGTTCATCGCCATGGAGTTTCTGGACGGGGTGACGCTGAAGCACTGCATTGCGGGCCGTCCGCTCGAAGCTGAGGCTCTCCTCGCGCTTTCTATCGAAATCGCCGACGCGCTGGATGCGGCTCACGCCGCTGGCATTGTTCATCGCGACGTCAAGCCGGCGAACATTTTCGTCACTCACCGCGGACATGCGAAGGTCCTCGATTTTGGGCTGGCCAAGATTCTGAAGAGCAAAAACATTGGTGTCGACGCCTCCACCATAGAAAAGTCTCTGACCACTCCCGGAACAGCAATGGGCACGGTGAACTACATGTCGCCGGAACAAGTCCGCGCCAAGGAATTGGACGCACGTACCGATCTGTTTTCCTTCGGCGCAGCCCTCTACGAGATGTCCACCCGGACATTGCCGTTCCGCGGGGAAAGCATAGGAGAAATTTTCGAGGCCATTTTGAATCGGGCACCGGTCTCTCCGACGCGGCTCAATCCCGACCTGCCTGCCGAACTGGAGAGAATCATCCTCAAGTGTTTGGAGAAAGATCGAGACCTCCGCTATCAGCACGCGTCGGATCTCCGAACCGATCTGCAACGGCTTAAACGCGACACAGGGTCGGCCCAGCTGCCACTCAGTACGAAGTCCAGGGATGCAACTGCCATTGCGAGGCGCTGGAAGATGGCTTTATCAGCCCTGGCTGTTTCTCTGGCGTTATTGGTCGGTGGTTATCTCTATTTCCACCAATCCACCAAGCTGACCGATAAAGACACGATAGTGCTCGCTGACTTCACGAACTCTACGGGTGACGCTGTCTTCGATGGGACACTGCGGCAAGGGATGGCCGTGCAACTGGAGCAGTCGCCCTTTCTCAGCCTGGTGCCTGACGACCGTATTCAGCGAACGTTGCACTTGATGGGGCAGCCAGCCGACGCCCGGCTGACCCCGGAGGTCGCCAGAGAGGTCTGCGAGCGGACGGCTAGCGCCGCCGTCCTGGACGGCTCGATCGCAAGCCTCGGCAGCCAGTACGTGTTGGGACTACGCGCCAAGGACTGTCGTACTGGAGCTGTGCTGGCTGAGGAGCAGATGCAGGCGGCAAGAAAAGAAGACGTGCTGAATGCCTTGAGCCAGGTTGCCAGCAAGTTTAGAACTCGAGTCGGCGAATCGCTTTCCACGGTCGAGAAGCACGACAAGCCGCTCGACGAAGCGACAACATCCTCCCTAGATGCCTTGAAAGCCTATAGCGCCGGCTGGAGGGCGCACTTTTCCGGTGGCCCGGTGGCTGCCACTCCTTCCTTCAAGCAGGCTATCGAAATCGATCCCAAGTTTGCCAGCGCCTACGCTGCGCTCGGACTTATGTATGGCGCCAATGGCGAATCGACCCTCTCAGGGAGAACGCCGCCAAAGCCTATGAATTGCGGGAACGCGCGACTGACAGGGAGAGGTTCTTTATCAGCGCTTCCTACGAGGCTCGAACGACAGGCAACCTGGAAAAGGCGCAACAGACCTGTGAGGCGTGGGCGCAGACCTACCCTCGCGACGTGGTACCGCTCGGGTTCCTGTCAGGCATCATCTACCCAGCCTCCGGCAAATATGAAAAAGCAGTCGAAGACGCCCAAAGATCAGTCCAGGTTGATCCGGATTTTGCCGACGGGTATCTCATCCTTGCCGGCAACGATACTAACCTTGGCCGTCTCGGAGAAGCCGCAAATACCCTTCGCAGCGCCGCCGAGCGCAAACTGGAAACGCCTGACTACATTGTCCTTCGTTACGATATCGCGTTTCTGAAAGAGGATGGCGGGGGGATGGCGCGGGAAGTGACGCTGGCCCAAGGCAGGTCCGGAGCGGAAGACATGATTTCTCAGCGCCAGGCTTTTGTCCTCGCCTATGCTGGTCATCTGCAACAGGCAAACGAGATGGCGCGGCGGGCGGCGGACTTGGCTCAGCAGACGGCTCATCGGGAAAAGGCGGCTCTGTTCGAAACCGGAACCGCCTTGTGGGAAGGTTTCTTCGGCAATTCGGCGGCGGCGAGGACCAGCGCACTGGCAGCACTCAAGCTGTCCAACGATCGGGAAGTCGAGTACGGCGTGGCGTTTACGCTAGCCCTGTCGGGGAATTCTACTCGCTCTCAAGCCCTGGTCAGCGACCTGGAAAGGCGCTTTCCTGAAGACACGTCCGTGCGCTTCAGTTATTTGCCGGCCGTGCGCGCGCTATTGGCACTCAACCAGGGGGAGCCTTCGCGCGCGGTCGAACTGCTGCAAGTTGCGGCTCCTTATGAACTGGGCGTGCAGCGCAGCAGCATACATGGGAACTTCGGGGCGCTTTATCCAATCTACGTGCGGGGTGAGGCCTTTCTCGCCGCACACCAGGGTGTTGAAGCCGCTGCGGAATTCCAAAAAATCCTGGATCACCCGGGTATCGTGATCAGCGATCCCGTCGGTGCCCTAGCACATCTTCAGATGGGTCGTGCTTACGCGATGGCGGGCGATACTGCCAAATCTAAAGCGGCGTACCAGGACTTCCTCAAGCTATGGAAAGATGCCGATCCGAACATCACCATCTTGAAAGATGCCAAGACGGAGTTCGGGAAGCTGAAATAGCCGAATCCTTTCCCCTTGTGGAAGCTTGGTTGACCCTCGCCGCCAATTCCGGGTGAATCACGCGCCATCCCATTAGTAGAGCTTCACGTTACGAGAGGGGCATTGCATGAACTGACAGCGCATCGTCAAGCAAAGAGGACTTCCGGAAAGCCGATCACTGATGGTGGGTGTATGGTCGGCAAACAGTAAGTTGGCCGGAAACCGGCATGTGGGAGATTACTCCCGCGAAGTCGGCCGGCATCCGGTGACGGCACGGCGCGCCAACTTGACGAGAAACGCCCATCCTGTGCTGTTGTAGAACTCCGCCAAGTCATGGTCACAGGGACGGAACGCCGACTACACGTCCAAGTGACTTCCCCGAAGCGGACCTCTGGCCCGCGTCGATACGCTGTCGTGAGCACGCCAACTTGCGACCTAAACCGAACGGGCTGCTCATCCGGGATTACGTGAGAGATGGCGATTTACCACTCGTAACCGCGTGAGTTCTTGTTGCCTCGAACCACCGCGGCATCGATAGCCGCAGGGGGGGGTATGGTTTGTTAGAAAGCAGCGACGGAAACGCAGGACGCGAAGAGACTCAGGTTCAGGCCGCGCATGACGGCAAGCCTAACATGAGACTTCTGCGCTCGAGGGTGCCCGTTTGCGACGGATGAAACTAAAATCCCCGCCCAAGCGAAGCTTGGACGGGGCACTCTCGGAAGTTACGGGAACAGCCAGTCTCGTCCGAAGGACAATCGGAAAGTTCAGTGTCCGCCCTCTTTGTGATCGAGCATGCAATTTGCGTAGTAAGTAACGGTTGCCGGCCAATCAGAGAAAATGCCAAGAATCCCGACTTGCGTTGCAAGCACGTCGAGGGCTTTGTACATGTCGCTGTCTTTCTTTATCGCGACGTTGTTCGGATCGAACAACCAATAGAACCCCGCAGGCCCAGCACCTTTGCGAAGGTCGGATCGCTCGAAGGTCCACGGGATGATTTTGAATCCCATGCCTTTGATCATCTTTGCGTAGTCCGAGGGAGCGATATTGCCCGAGGCGTCCACCGAGAGCAACGCAAACATGGGTGGTGCGATGATCTTGAACCCTTGCGCCTTTCGCAGTTGTAGCTCTTGCACCGTCAGCGGTGGAATCGGGGGGTTGGCGGTGGGATCATAGTCATCCAGGTACACCGCTTGCTTCCCAAACTCCGGCTCATGCTGGATCCAATAGACGATGTCATCTGGATTGAACGATTGAGCAAATACATTCTTCGGATCAACTCCGGCCGCCCTGAGCTCGTCGATCATTTTCTGCGCGTAATTTGCCTGGCTACCGAAAATCGCATTAATGCGAGTGGGATCACCCGCCTTCAATTCGGGAGTGTGCTTGACGCCGTTTTGCTCATTGAGTGCAATACTTTCCTTAAAGGTCATCAACGTGCCGCGGCCAGTGTAGAGATCGGTACGAAAAGATGGTGTGCCACCCTGAAAGCCCTGCGGGGTAGTAGCACTGGGAACGCTGGCATCCATCTTTCCCTGCAGTGACTTGAACTGCGCCAGGGAAAGGTCACTCGTGCAGCACCTGGGAGATGGGTTTTGTCCCGGCCCTGACCAAGGCACCGTGCATTTGTTGTTAAGGTCGGTGGTCACGATGTTCGTGGAGGTGGCTAGGTCGCACTCTTCGTGGCGACACACCAATTTGCCGTCTTTAGTAAAAGTGACGTCGCACTCCACGATGCCAGCTCCCATGCGCGCGCCCGCTTGATACGCTTCCTTGGTGTGCTCGGGGAACTGCAGCGCCGCGCCGCGGTGCCCGATGGAAAATGTAGTCGCGTGAAATGGGCCATTCTCGCACGACATCAGTCTGCTCTTAAGCGGGCTTGGATCCATGCCTTCCACGAGATAAAACGGGCGTGGGCCAAGCTCTACCGTGAGCGGCTTCTTTCCATTGTTGTCACTGTTTCCTTGTCCAAATGTGCTTGCTGCGAGGACTGCTGGTGTGATGATGCCGGTAATCCAGAAGCGTCTGATACGTTGCATCGAATTTCTCCTTCCACAGTCAAAATGAACTTGCAGCGGCCAGAGGGAAGGACGTTAAGCCTCTTGGATTTAATCTCCGGTAAGAGCCCTTTTTTGGCAGAGTTTCGACGTAGCGCGGGACGTCGGGGTCATCGAGCGACTGGCGCAGCTTTTTGATGGCGCTGTTAAGGCTGTGCTCAAAGTCAACGACGTGCGGCCAGAGGCGATGGCATAGGTCTTTGCGGGTGACGACTTCGCCGGGACGCTCCAGCAGGATGGACAGGACTTCGATGGGTTGGCCGTGCAGGTTCAGCTTGTAGCCGAGCTTGAAGAGTTCGCCGGATTGGTGGTCGAGCTCGAACGGGCCGAAGCGAATTCGGCTGCGAGTGAGAACACTCATGACACACCCTCGCATCAGCCACCATAGCGCAGTAAGACAGGCATGTCTGTGACACGTATACCCAATCAGTGTGAGCCCTCAGTTCACGCGCCATGCCTCGGATTCCTATCGAGACCACTTTAGGTTCACGGGGCGGATAACGTCTCAAGAATCAGCGATCCAACGATAGATGTCGATATCAGGCCATTCCGTACCCTAACGCGAACCACGCCGCCCAGCCAGATAGGGTACGCAACGGCGATTTTCCACTCGCAAACATTTCCCGAAACGGCACCACCCGAGTGACCGAATACCATTTTTTCGCTGTCCCGACCAAAGGAAGTTAAGATGGGGAGGAACAGCCCCAATCCCGCAGCCTCCCCGAAGAGCGGTCCCCGCCACGGGAAAGCACACCCTCAGAGGCCTCATTACGACCCAATGATGAGTTAGTGGGTCGTGATCCAGAACAACAGGAAGGATGCAATCATGAAATCCACTAGGACGTTAGGCCTCAAGCGCTATCAGTCGGAGTTTGCGCTTGCGGGCATTTTGCTCTCCATGGGTGTGATGTCTGGCTCGGCTCAGCAAGTAACAGGCACACTGGGTTCTCCCAGCGCGACGACAACAATTCCGGGCAATCAGCTGCCGCCGCCGGATCCGAAATTCCAAGGTGTCATCAAAGAGGACTATACGCAGTCGAAGCCGTGGTGGCCTCCCCGAGTGGTTCCCCCCAAGGGTGCGCCGAACGTGCTGCTGATCATGACCGACGACCAGGGTTTCGGCGTTACCAGCACCTTCGGTGGCGTGATCCCGACGCCTACACTCGACAAGGTCGCGGCGATGGGATTGCGCTACACCCAGATGCATTCCACCGCGCTGAGCTCGCCCACCCGCGCCGCGTTGATCACCGGCCGCAACCACCACTCCGCGGGTTTCGGCGTGGTCACCGAAATCTCTACGGGGTACCCAGGCTACGACTCCATCATTACTAAGGACAAGGCGACGATCGCCACGATCCTCAAGAACAACGGCTACGCTACGTCGTGGTTCGGCAAGAACCACAACACGCCGATGTTCACAGTCGGAACCTCGGGTCCGTTCGACCAGTGGCCCTCGGGCATGGGCTTCGACTACTTCTACGGCTTCGTCGCCGGCGAAACCGACCAGTGGACCCCATTCCTGTTCCGCGATCACAGCCAGATTTTCCCGTGGNNGGCTACCTGCGACAGATCAATGCAGAATCACCCGACCAGCCGTTCTTTCTCTATTACGTGCCCGGCGGCACCCATGCGCCGCATCAGCCGACCAAGGAGTGGATCGACAAGATTAGCGCTATGCACTTGTTCGACAAGGGCTGGAATGATCTGCGTGAGACTATCTTTGCCAACCAGAAGCGGCTTGGCATCGTCCCGCCGGATACGCAATTGACGCCCTGGCCTGACAGCGGGGTCGGCAAGTTGCCGAGGTGGGACACGTTGACCCCGGAGCAAAGAAAACTCTACATCAAAGAGGCTGACGTTTTCGCTGCCTATGTGGCGTACACCGACTACGAGATCGGGCGCGTTATCCAGGAGATTGAGAAGCAGGGCAAGCTCGACAATACCTTGATCGTCTTCATCTCGGGCGACAACGGCACCAGTGCCGAGGGCACGCTAACCGGCACCTTCAACGACCTTATTGGATATAACGGCGTGACCGAAGTGCCGATAACGGCCAACATGGCCCATTATGAGGATTGGGGTCTGCCGGGCACTGCTCCGCACATGGCGGTGCCGTGGGCTTGGGCCTTCGATACGCCGTTTCAGTGGACTAAGCAGATCGCCTCGCACTTCGGCGGCACCCGGCAGGGCATGGCCATCTCTTGGCCTGCCATTATCAAAGATAAGGGCGGTATCCGCACCCAGTTCAGCCACGTAATCGACGTCGTGCCAACGATCCTCGAAGCAACAAAGATCCAGGCGCCGAAGGAGGTCAACGGCATTGAGCAGGCACCCATTGAGGGAGTGAGTCTGATGTACACCTTCGACCAGGCAAACGCGAAAGTTCCGACCAAACACAAGACGCAGTACTTCGAAATGGGGGCCTATCGCGGCATTTACCAGGACGGTTGGTATGCCAACACCACTCCCCCAATCGCACCGTGGTCGCCAGTTCTCGACATCAAGCTGCCCGATCCACTCGCCTACAAGTGGGAACTGTACAACTTGAATGAAGACTACTCGCAATACAACGACCTTGCGGCGAAACAGCCGGACAAACTCAAGGAAATGCAAAAGATCTTCACCAGGGAAGCCTGGAAATACAATGTGTTTCCACTTGATAATCAGGCCTTTGTGCGCTCGCTGCAGCCGCGGCCAAGCGCTACTGCTGGGGTCAGTGAGTTCTCCTATACCGGCGAAATCTCCGGCATTTCTCCCGGTGAGGCACCGCCGGTTCTAGGTCGCTCGTTCACCATCACCGCCGACATCGACGTGCCGCAGGGTGGTGCCGAAGGTATGCTCGTCACTGACGGTGGAGAGTCCGGCGGCTACGGACTCTACCTGCTCAAGAGCACGCCAGTTTTCACCTACAACTTGCTCGCCCTGGAGCGCTTTCGCTGGCAAGCACCGGCGGCACTCACGCCGGGCAGGCACACCGTGGTCTTCGACTTCACCTATGACGGCCCCGGCCTAGCCAAAGGCGGCACAGGCGTGCTCAAGGTCGATGGCGTGGACGTGAATACGAAGAAGATTCCGCACACCATCCCGTTCATCTATTTGATCTCCGAGACGTTCGACGTCGGCGTGGATACACGCACTGGCGTGAACGATGCCGACTACAAAGTCCCATTCCGCTTCACGGGCACGATCAACAAGCTCACGCTTAAGCCCGGACCGGAGCAATTCACACAAGGTGATCGGAAGGCGGCCCAACACGCGATTAATGCAGCGAGGGACTAGGCCCCCCTGAGACGGTAGCAGCGCATTCTTA
>PLYW01000061.1 GCA_003151875.1 Acidobacteriaceae bacterium | reverse complement strand
ACACGTAGCGCCTGAACAATGCGCTGCTTGCTGATGACCCCAATCATGTCGCTGCCGCGGACGACGGGGAAGTCGTCTTGCAAAGTGTGCACCGCTTTGTGCAGCGCGTCCTCCAGGGTATCGGCCGGCGAGAGTGTGGAGAAGCCGGTCAGCATCACGTCTTCCATGCGCACGCTCTCCAGCACCGACTGGAAGACCACTGAGCGATCCTCCAGTTGCGCGCCCACGAAGACGAAGAAGCCAATCAGCATCAGCCAGGTGTTCCATACTCCGAGAAAGATCAAAAGCATGGCGAACGCCTGCCCGACGGCAACGGCGCGGCGGGTGGCGCGCACATAGTCCATGCGTTCTGCAAGAAGCGCGCGCAGGATGCGCCCGCCGTCCATGGGATAGGCCGGCAGCAGATTGAAGCCGCCCAGAAACACATTTCCCCAGAACAAGCTGCGCGGCAGATTATTGGCGTGAACGAAGGGCTGGGCCCACAGGTGCACTTGCGGCAGAAACGCCAGGATGAATGCGCCGGAGATGGCGGCGATCACCAGGTTGACTGCCGGCCCGGCGGCAGAAATGCGGATGTCGCGAGCCGAGTCGGCATTGCGCTGTCCCACGTCCTCCATCAGCGTGACTCCACCGATGGGAAGCAGAATGATGGAGCGCACGGCCACACCGTTGCGGTTGGCCACTACCGCGTGTCCCAGTTCATGCAGCACAACGCAGCCGAAGATGATCCCCACCAGCGCCAGGCCGCGCATCGCGCCCGCCGTGCCCATGGTCACCGATTGCGTGAACCACACAAACGCCAGCAGAAAAACAAAGGTAAGGTGGATGCGGATGTCCACTCCGAACAATCGCCCTGCGGGAATCGACCAACTTCTCATGGTTCCGCGTCAGCCTCCAATTTCATTCTATACACTCTAGGAGATGCGCATCATCGCCGGACAGTTTCGGAGCCGCCGCCTGCATTCGCTGCCGGGTCTCGATCTGCGTCCCACCAGCGACCGGCTGCGGGAGACGCTCTTCGATGTGCTGGCCGCCGCAGGCCATCTGCAGGGCAGCGTGTGGCTCGATCTGTACGCCGGGACGGGAGCCGTGGGCATCGAGGCGCTGAGTCGCGGGGCGCGCCAGGTGTATTTTGTGGAATCGGTGAAAAAACATGCGCGGCTGCTGCGCGAAAATCTGGATCCGCTGGCGATGCCCGATGCATTTGAATTGCACGAACGTGAGGTCGCGCAAGCCCTGCCGTTGTTGGAGAGTACGGGCGTGGTCTGCGACTACTGCTTTCTCGATCCGCAGTACCGCATGCGCGGCAGCTACGAGCGCACGCTCGGTTACCTGTCGCAGTCGCGGCTGCTACAGCCGGCAAGCCTGGTCATCGCCGAGCATGAAAAGAAGTTTGATCCCGGAGAACGCTTCGGCGCGCTGGTGCGTTCACGGCGGCTCGATCAGGGCGATGCCTCGCTGAGCTTCTACAGGCTGGCGTGATCGGGCGTTACTCCACGTAGCGTCGCGGCACGCGTTTGGTGAGATTGCACAACGTCTCATAAACCACGGTGCCCTCCCAGCGCGCCAGATCGCGCGCCGTGATCTCCTGCGTGCCGCTGCGACCGATGAGAGTTACCTCGTCGCCAATTGCGGCGCCCGCAATGTGAGTCACATCCACCAAGGTCAGGTCCATCGAGATGCGCCCGCGTATGGGCGCGCGCTGCCCGCGCAGTAGCACTTCACCGTTTCCGAAAAGCCTGCGCGAGAGTCCGTCACCGTAGCCGACGGAAACCGTGGCGATGCGTGCCGGCGCCGTCGTTTTGTAGGCGCCGTTGTAACCCAGCGCCTGACCGGCGGGGACGTCACGAACTGCGATGACGTGCGTCTTCCATGCTAATACCGGCCGCAGCGGCAATGGGAGCGCCATCGCCGGCGAACCATCGCGATAGCAGGGTGGCTGCTCGTATCCGTAGAGCGCCAGACCGGGCCGCACAAAATTGTGCCAGGTATCGGGACGCTCGATGGCCGCGCTGGTATTGGCGAGATGGCGTAACCGGGGACGCAGCCCGAATGCCGCAAGCGTTTGCAGCGCCGAGTTGAAGCGCTCGATTTGCCGCTGGGTGGCCTCGTCGTCGAGCACTTCCGACGAAGCAAGATGGCTGAACACGCCTTCCAACTCGATCTGCGGGAGGCATTGGATGCCTTCGGCGAACGATTTCAGATCAGCCAGAGGAAGTCCCAGCCGCGCCATGCCGGTGTCGATCTTCAGATGGACCGCAATCTGCGAAGTCAGACGCTGACGCGCAGCCGCCTGGGCCAGCGCTTCCGCATCTTCCAGACGAAACACCGCGGGCGTAAGCGAAAGGCGCAGGGCGTCTTCTTCTTCTCCCCGATTGACGCCGCACATCACCAACACACGTCGGGTGATGCCGGCCTCGCGCAAGATGACGCCCTCGTCAGTCGAGGTCACCCCGAACCACTTTGCGCCTTCCTGCTCAAGCGCCAGCGCGCACTCCTGCGCGCCATGTCCGTAGGCGTCGCACTTCACCACCGCGCAGATGGCGACGTCGGGGCCCACATGCTTTTGCAACACCCGGAAGTTGTGACGCAAGGCGGGAAGAGAAACTTCAGCCCAATTGGGCCGGGTCACGATGCGAGAAGATGTAAAGGATGTGAACACCTGACTTCGATCATACAAGCCGGCAGAGGCGGCACGCCACCCGCCAAGGGTTTACTGATAAGTTCCGGGGATGGACAAGCCTAGC
>PLYW01000194.1:14868-22214 GCA_003151875.1 Acidobacteriaceae bacterium | reverse complement strand
CGAAAGCGTACTCATTCAGGTCCTGCGCATCGTTGAGCATAGCCTGAACGAAGTCCCCACTGCGGACGTAGTGGGTCAGGTCGCTGAAGACATGACTACCGAACGGATGGTAGCCAATGTCCTGGACGACGCTGCCGCCGTAGGCATAGGCATGTGCTTTGACAAGGTCTTCCGGGGTAGCGTCCGGGAATCGCGCCAGCAGCAATGGCTGGATCTGCTGTTTCCACAGAAGGTCGATGATCTCTTCGTGAGTTAGTACCGAGTAGCCCGCACAGAACGGCGCGAACGCCAAGACGCAAATCATCAGCGCGATGCAAGCCTTCGCCGTGATCGGGCGGGGAGTTACCTGTCTCATGGAACCGACAAATCTTTCAGATGCGGCCGAGCAGTAACAGAATGGCCAGAATCAGCACGATCAAGCCCAGACCGCCAGAGGGATAATAGCCCCACCCGCGGCTGTAGGGCCAGGACGGAAACGACCCGACTGACAACAACAAAAGAATAACCAGCAGGATAATCAATATTCGTCAGTGTCTCCTAACGTCGCTGCGAATGCGACTGGAAGCTTGTACTTGTATTCAGAAGCGGTCGTGTGGGCTGAAGGATGCCTGGGCAGCAGATTGGAATGCTTCATATCATCCGTAGGACTCCCACTTGTTTGCCACGCGGTCGCTACAATGAGAAGGATGGCTTCCGCTCTTGCCGTACTGAATGAAGAAGTTGTGAACTGCATCAAGTGTCCACGTCTGGTGGCGTATCGTGCGCAGGTTGGTCGGGAGAGGCGCCGTGCCTATCGCCAGTGCGAATATTGGGCACGACCAGTACCGGGGTTCGGCGATCCCCACGCCCGGGTGTTGGTGTTGGGATTGGCGCCTGGGGCCCATGGTTCCAACCGTACCGGCCGCCCCTTTACGGGAGATGCGTCGGGAAAATTCATGTATCCCATTCTGCACAAGGTCGGCTTCGCATCGCAGCCGAATGCCGAGCGTCGCGACGATGGATTGGAGCTGATGGACTGTTACATCACCGCCGCCGTGCGCTGCGCGCCGCCCGACAACAAGCCGCTGCCGTCGGAGCTCGCGAATTGCGCACCCTTTCTCGATCGCGAACTGCGCATCCTGAAGAATGTCAAAGTTGTGGTGGCGTTGGGCAAGATTGGCTTCGATGCCTATCTGAATTACTTGAAGCGGAATGACACCTTGCGGAGCAAGGCCGCATATGCCTTCGCGCATGCCGCACAATATCCCTTGCCGAATGGCATAACGTTGCTGGCGTCGTACCACCCGTCGAACCAGAACACCGCAACGGGAAAGCTGAGCGCTGCAATGTTCGAGGCGGTGTTTCGCGAAGCCAAAAAGATCGCGGTCAACGGCCCCTAATCGGTTCTTGTACCATTGACAACATGATGGATGGCTGCGTCACGATTCTTCCTGCCATCCCCCGTTTGCAGACACATTTCAAATTATGGAGGAAAGTACAATGACAAGAAGAATTGCTGCGATGGCACGCGTGGGGTCGTGCCTATTGCTGCTTACGGCGGCCAGCGCGTTTGCTGCTGACACAAACTCGAAAAACTCCGCGGTCGGGAATTGGATGCTGAACCCGGCGAAGTCGCATTTTCAGAATATGGCGCCGCCGAAGATGGAGAGGTTGCGAGTCTCGAAGGATGACGAGACGGGGCTGAAATGGAGCTTGACGGGAGCGGGCGCAAACGGAACGGGCTATCACCACGAGTACGATGGGCCCACCGATGGATCCTATCACCCCATACAGGGTAGTCAGAATCCCCGCACGGTGGCCTACACTAGAGCCGGTTCTGTAACGAACTGGGTGGTTAAGGACGTGACGGGAGCAATTATAGAAACGGGGTCGGGTAAGGTTTCACCGGACGGTCGTACCCTGACTTTGCAGGGAACCATGAAAACGTCCACGGGAGAATCCCAATTCACGTCGGTTTACGACAGGAGATGATAAGCGTTCGTCAAAGCTTCCCTCTGGAGGTTAGCTCGCCATGATGAATGCATTCAGAACGGACGGTGACCGCTTCGGTTCCGCCCACTGCACATTGGTAGTAGAAATCCCCCCAAGCGTCCATCGATAGCCTTTAGAGTGGAAAATTTTAGGGACATTGTTGCAAGATATTGCACTTAAGACATGGGAAAGTAGTGACTTGCAACGGAAATTCACGGAACTCCGATTGCAAGGTATAAATAGCTTACGGGTTTCTGGCCGGTGGGCACACTTTTGTGCTGTGGTGGAGAGATGTCCCTCGACTTGTTTCCTCCCCGTAGCGGTGGGCTTCGGATCTGCACCTCGGGAGGCCTGGTTCGCGTGAGCCGTTTTTGGTTGGTCTGACAGGACGCGTGATGGCGTTTGCCGGACACGCTTTGGGACTCGCACGTGGGGCCAAGTGGAGGATGTATGAAGAGGTTCGCAGTTATCTTAGCAATGTTGCTTGCCGTCGCGTGCGCCTATGCAAGTCCAATCTCTGACGCGAATTACACCGATCCTGCGACGCTTACCCTGCTAAGCTTCAGCGGCGGTGCCTGGCAGAACGGTTACCCTTACACCGTGGCAATCAATGGGGTTTCAGGCCCGGTTCAAGCTATGTGCGATGACTATTCGCACGGCGGCGCTATTGGAGAGTCGTGGGTAGCCAACATTACGAACTTGGGAAACGATGGTATAGATCTGGCACGCTTCAACCTGTTGCCCGACGCGCTCACCTCATACAAGGAGGCCGGGTGGATTTTGCTGGAGACGTTGGTCACACCGTCGAACGAATATGCCGACATGAACTATGCGGTGTGGCACATCTTCGACTCTGCAGCGCCGCTTGATCAAGGGGCTCTGAGTTGGCTGGAAGCCGCGGAGGCAGAAGCCGCGAGGGGATTTCCCGGGGTGCCTTTCGATCACGTCTCCATCATCACTCCGGTTGACCAGTACGACCCCAACCTTCAGAATCCACAGGAATTTTTGACCATCGATTCGAGACTGCCGGGTACTCCCGAGCCCGGCACGTTGTTGCTGCTGGGCACAGGACTGGTTGGGCTGTGGAAGCGCAAGCTATTGAGTTAGGCTGCGGCATTAGTAAAGAAAGACATTAGGACCTCCTCCTTCAGTTTCAAACTTACAAGGCCGTTCCGACGAGCGGCCTTTTTTTCATTACCACGGCCGGAGTAATATCGCGCCGGTCCGCCTGAAACTTCGTCTTGCCAGCAGGAGCAATTCCAGCCATAATTGATCGTGCACCCCTACGCGCTCCACCCTGACCGCGCTATTACGCTGGCGGACAGGGCTCCCCTTAAAACCGGGGAGAAAATGAAGCGATCTAACCGGGGGCATAATTCTCCAAAACAGAGGGACCGATGTCGGCAAAGTACATCTTTGTGACCGGCGGTGTGGTGTCTTCGCTTGGCAAGGGGCTGGCCGCCGCATCAATTGGCTGCCTGATGGAAAGCCGCGGCCTTAAAGTCACGTTGCAAAAGTTCGATCCCTACCTGAATGTGGATCCGGGCACGATGTCGCCATTTCAGCACGGCGAAGTCTTTGTCACCGATGACGGCGCTGAAACCGATCTGGACCTGGGACACTACGAGCGCTTCACCCACGCCAAGCTGACACGCGACAATAATTGGACCACCGGTCGCATCTACGAGACCATCATTGCCAAAGAGCGCCGCGGGGACTATCTCGGCAAAACCGTGCAGGTGATCCCGCACGTCACCAACGAGATCAAAAGCGCGATGAAGAAAGTGGCGCAGGACGTGGACCTCACCATCATCGAAATCGGCGGCACCGTGGGCGACATCGAATCCTTGCCCTTCATTGAAGCCATCCGCCAGATGCGGCAGGAGCTGGGCCGCGAGAACACGCTGTTCGTCCATGTGACCCTGGTGCCTTACATCGCCGCAGCCGGCGAGTTGAAGACCAAGCCCACGCAACACTCGGTGAAAGAGCTGCTCAGCGTTGGGATTCAGCCCGACATTCTGCTGTGCCGCACCGACCGCTTCCTCTCGAAAGACATCAAGTCGAAGATCGCGCTCTTCTGCAACGTGGAAGACGAGGCCGTCATTATGGCCAAAGACGTGGCCTCGATCTACGAAGTCCCGCTAGTGTTCGCGCACGAGAAAGTGGACCGCCTGGCGTTGCGATACCTGCGCCTCGACGCGAAAGAGCCCGACCTCGCCTCTTGGGAAGAACTCATTCACCGTGTTTACAACCCCAAGGACGAGGTCACGATTGGCATCGTGGGCAAGTATGTCGAATACGAGGATTCCTATAAATCGCTGAAAGAGGCTCTAGTACACGGCGCATTGGCCTACAACCTGAAGCTGAATGTGAACTGGATCGAAGCCGAAGGGCTGGAGCAGAAAGATCAGAGCGTGCAGGCGCAGCTTGAGCATGTGGATGGAATCCTGGTGCCGGGCGGTTTTGGCAAGCGCGGCATCGAAGGCATGTTGAAAGGCATTCAGCACGCGCGCGAAAACAAGGTGCCATTCTTCGGGATCTGTCTGGGCATGCAGACGGCGTGCATTGAATTCGCCCGCCATGTCTGCGGACTGGAGCAGGCCAACTCCAGCGAGTTCGACCCGGCAACGCCGCACCGCGTCATTTACAAGCTGCGCGAGTTGCGTGGCGTGGAAGAATTGGGTGGCACCATGCGCCTGGGCGCGTGGACGTGCAAGCTGGAGCCGGGTACGCTGGCGCACCAAGCTTATGGCCAGAATGAGATCAGCGAACGCCATCGCCATCGCTACGAATTCAACCGTGAATACGAGAGCACGCTGACCGCGGGCGGATTGCGCATCAGCGGCTCAACGCCCGACGGAACCTACGTCGAAATCGTTGAAATTGCCGATCATCCGTTTTTTCTCGGCTGCCAGTTCCATCCGGAGTTCAAGTCCAAGCCGCTGGAGCCGCATCCGCTGTTCGCTGCGTTCGTCAAGGCGTCGTACGAAAACCGCTTGCGCCGCCAACATACCCTGGCGGAAACCGAGGTGGAGATGTTTCATCGACCGGAAAAGGTAAAACACTGAAAGCCGACGTGAACCATACCTTCCAAGTCGGCGACATGACGATCGGCGGAGAACAACTGTTTCTTATTGCCGGGCCGTGCGTCATCGAGAGCGAAGCCCACGCGCTCAAGATGGCCGAAGCCATCGCGGCGACCGCGCGCGCGAAGAACCTGCCCTACATCTTCAAGGCTTCCTACGACAAGGCCAATCGCACGTCGATTCACAGCTTTCGCGGGCCGGGTCTCGAGGAAGGTCTGCGCATTCTGAGCAAGATCGGCGAGACGGTGAAGGTTCCAGTGCTGACCGATGTGCACCAAGCTGCCGACGTGCCGCGCGTGGCCGAAGCCGTGGACGTGCTGCAGATTCCGGCTTTTCTCTGCCGCCAGACCGACCTGCTGGTTGCGGCCGGAAACAGCGGTTGCGCCGTCAATATCAAGAAGGGACAGTTTGTTTCGCCGTGGGACATGCGGCACGCCGTTGAGAAGGTGCGCGAAGCTGGCGGCGAGCGCGTCTTTCTTACCGAGCGCGGCGCATCGTTCGGCTACAACAACCTGGTGGTGGATATGCGGTCGCTGGCGATTATGCGCCAGTTCGCACCCGTGGTCTTCGACGCGACCCACTCTGTGCAACTTCCCTCGGCGGCTGAAGCCAACGACGACGAATCAGTTGCGGTGAGCGGCGGCCAGCCCGAGTTCATCCCGTTGCTGGCGCGCGCGGCCGTGGCGGCAGGCGTAGATGGCGTTTTCGTCGAGGTACACGACAATCCGGCACAGGCAAAGTCCGACGGCGCCAACGCGCTTGATTTGAAGTTACTGCCGGAGTTCCTCGATCAGCTTATCGCCGTGCACGCTTCGATCAAGGTGTAAATCCTGTTGGCCGCATTGACGATTTGTGAGCGTAGATTCAATGCCAATTTGTACCTTTAACTGGCCGAAAGCAGCCCTTCGGCCTTAAAATATTGGGAGTAGCCCGGCTGGTTGCTATCCTCACGATAGACCGCAGAGACCCCCGGCATTAGTTTGCCCAGTCGAAAGTACTCTGAGTGGCCCGCCATTGCGGGCAGGAGAAGGAGTTTCGCTTTGTCCAAGAAGACTTATCTGTTTACATCCGAGTCGGTGACCGAGGGGCACCCGGACAAAATCGCCGATCAAATTTCTGACGCAATCCTCGATGCCTGTATCAAGGAAGACCCTTACAGCCGCGTGGCTTGCGAGACCCTGACGGCCACCGGCCTGGTTGTCATCGCCGGCGAGATCACCACCAAAGCGTATGTGGATTTCCAGTCGCTGGTGCGCGGCGTGGTCGCATCCATCGGCTATGACAATGCGCTTTACGGCTTCGATTCCAATACCTGCGCGGTCATCTCCAGCATCAACAAGCAGTCGGGTGATATCGCCATGGGTGTGGACACCGGCGGGGCTGGCGATCAGGGCATGATGTTCGGCTATGCCACCAACGAAAATGCCGATTACATGCCGACGGCAATTTCGTTGGCCCACAAGCTTTGCCAGCAGCTCACCACAGTCCGCAAGAACGGCACTCTTCCTTACCTCCGGCCCGACGGCAAATCCCAAGTCACAGTAGAGTACGACGAAAACCACAAGCCAGTCCGGATTGATGCGGTCGTCGTTTCCAGTCAGCACTCGGAGACGGTCACCACAGAAGAGTTGCGCGCTGACATCCTGAAGTACGTGATTCAGGCGGCGCTGCCCGAGCAGATGCTGGACGAGAACACCAAGTACCACATCAATCCCACGGGCCGCTTCGTTATCGGTGGACCGATGGGCGACACCGGATTGACCGGCCGCAAGATCATCGTGGACACTTACGGCGGCATGGGGCGTCACGGTGGTGGCGCGTTCAGCGGCAAGGACCCGACCAAGGTCGATCGCTCGGCCTGCTACATGGCGCGCCACATCGCCAAGAACATTGTTGCCGCTGGATTGGCTGATCGCTGCGAAGTGCAGCTGGCTTACGCCATTGGCGTAGCGGAGCCGGTTAGCGTCCTGGTCGATACCTTCGGCACCGCGAAGATTGACGAAGGTAAGATTGCCGATCTGGTGCGCGCCAATTTCAAGCTGACCCCGAAAGGTATTATCGAGGCGCTGAATTTGCGTCGTCCGATTTACCGGAAGACTGCGGCCTACGGACATTTCGGCCGTCAGGACCCCGACTTCACCTGGGAGGCGACGGACAAAGCCGCAGCCCTGCGCGAGCAGGCCGGCTTGACGGATGCGAAAGCTCAGAAAACGGCGCAAGCGGCGAAATAACTTTTGGACAAAGGGCGGAGCAGTCCGCCCCTTGTTACAAGTTTCAAGTTTCGAGTTT
>PLYW01000194.1:0-14860 GCA_003151875.1 Acidobacteriaceae bacterium | reverse complement strand
CTGGAAACTGGAAACTGGAAACTGTTTTAGGAGCTTATGTCAACTACATCTACTCGCGTAGCCGGCGATGTCGCTAATCTCGCCCTTGCCGATATGGGCAAGAAGCGCATTGATTGGGCCAACCAGTCCATGAAGGTCCTGCAGATCATTCGCAAGGACTTCATCAAGAACCAGCCATTGCAGGGCATCCGGATTTCCGCCTGCCTGCACGTCACCGCCGAGACCGCCAACCTGGCGATCACGCTGCGCGATGGCGGCGCCGACGTTGTGCTCTGCGCCTCCAATCCGCTGTCCACGCAGGACGATGTTGCCGCCTGCCTGGTGCGCGACTACAACGTCCCGGTCTATGCCATCAAGGGCGAAGACAACGACACTTACTACTCGCATATCATGTCGGCGCTCGATCACAAGCCGCACATCACCATGGATGATGGCGCCGATCTGGTGACGACTGCGCTTACCAAGCGGACCGATGTGCTGGACGGCGTGATTGGCGGCACGGAAGAGACCACGACCGGCATTATTCGCCTGCGGGCCATGGCGAAGCAGGGCGTGCTGCGCTATCCCATCATCGCGGTGAACGATGCCGACACCAAGCATCTGTTCGATAACCGCTACGGCACCGGACAATCCACCATCGACGGCATCGTCCGCGCCACCAACTTCCTGCTTGCCGGCTCCAAGTTCGTAGTTGCCGGCTACGGCTGGTGTGGACGCGGGCTGGCCAGCCGCGCGCGCGGTTTGGGAGCTGAGGTCATCGTCACTGAAATCGATCCCACGAAGGCCATCGAAGCCGTCATGGACGGCTACCGCGTGATGAGCATGGACGAAGCCGCCAAGATCGGCGACGTCTTCTGCACCGTCACCGGCAACAAGAGCGTNNTGGGCGAAGGCCGCCTGATCAACCTTGCCGCGGCGGAAGGACATCCAGCGTCGGTGATGGATATGAGCTTCGCCGACCAGGCGCTGTCGCTGGAGTACCTGGTGAAGAACCACTCGTCGCTCGAAAAGCAGGTGTACAAAGTTCCGGAGGAACTCGACAAGCGGGTCGCGAAACTCAAGCTGGAGTCGATGGGTATTAAGATTGACCGCCTGACTCCCGAGCAGGAAGAGTACCTGGCAAGCTGGAACGAAGGAACGTAGAAACAGTGGCTAGTGGTTAGTGGCTAGTGGATAGTGGGGCGGCAGCGATGCTGCCCTTTAGTTTTCTTGGGTGTTCGACTACAAGCGGTCGGAAAGTCGAGGCCACAGTGCCGATATCCCGTAAAATGTAGGGCAGGGAAGTGGGCAGGTCAGCTCAATGGATGCTCAACCGGAATTCGAGGCGCTCCGCCAAGAGAGTTCCTCATGGTGGCATACGGCGCGGCGCAAGCTGTTGCGCGAAGCCGTTGCCCAAGCTGTGCACGGCAAACGCGAAGCTCGCGTTATGGATCTCGGCTGCGCGGCGCAACTGGATTTCGCCCAAGCTGATTCTATTCGCACGGTTAATGCTCACAGTTCGCTGCCCGCGCTGGCGTTTCGCCAGATCGAAGGCTCCCAGAACCTGGTTTGTACCCGTCCTGAGGATTTGGGATTCGTCTCGAACTCGTTCGACGCAATCGTGGCCGGTGACATCCTGCAGTTGGTCCCCGATGATCGGCTGGCGTTGCGCGAGTTGCGTCGGGTGTTGAAGGACGGCGGCTTGCTGTGCCTTACTGTGCCCGCCTATCCGTTCCTCTGGGGCGAGGAGGACGAAGCGCGCGGGCATCAGCGGCGGTACACCGCCACCGAGCTGCGGCGCAAACTCAACAACTGTGGCTTCGAGATTTCCCGTGTCTCCTATCTGGTGGCGACAGGGTTCCTGCCATCCATCGTAGCGCGCACCTTCAAGGACCTGTTCCGGAAGTCGGTAGCGTCCCGACGCATGTTTGAAGGCGGCTCCCGGTTCGCCAATGCCGCCATGGTCTTGCTGCTCGATTGCGAACGCCATTTGATTCGCTATATCAACCTGCCCTTCGGCACGCGCGTAGTCTGCTGGGCGCGTAAGCCGGCATTGATCGCTGAGCGCGTCACCGTGCCCGCCTGGGACCGCCAGTGGTCTCGCCCTCCCTTGCCGCAAGGCATGAGCATGAGCCAGCCTGACCTGCACTGAAACCCTGTCTGCAAGTTAAAATCGAGTCATGGCCCTGTTGCGCAGCGTTGGCACCACCCTGGAGATGATCAAGTGGGAGCACTCGGTGCTCACGCTCCCGTTTGGTTTGACCGGCGCCGTGCTGGCCGCTCGCGGCATTCCCAGTCTGCATACGTCGATTTGGATCATTGTCGCGTTGGTGGCGGCACGCTCGGCAGCCATGGCCTTCAATCGGCTGGTGGATGCGACCATTGATGCGGCCAATCCGCGCACTCGCGTTCGTGCGCTTCCGTCCGGCAAGTTGAGCAAGTCGTTCGTGACCTGGTTCGTTGTAGTCGCGTCGGCCATCCTGATCTTCGCTGCCTATCAACTAAATCCGCTGGCGTTTTATCTTTCTCCGGTCGCACTCGCCATTATCTTGCTGTATTCCTTCAGCAAACGATTCACGCGCTGGGCGCACATTGTGCTTGGACTCGCGATGGGCACCGCTCCGGCCGCTGCCTGGATCGCGGTCCGCGGTTCGCTCGATCCCCGCATCCTGATCCTGACCGCCGCCGTGATCTTCTGGGGCGCCGGCTTCGACATCCTCTATAGCTGCCAGGATTTCGACTTCGACTGCTCCGCCAACACCTATTCCGTTCCCAAGGCCTTCGGCATTCGCGCTTCTCTGAATATCGCCAGGTTCTTTCACGTAATCACTGTTCTGCTGCTGACATGGATGGTGGTGGCGTTTGGCTTGGGGAAGATTGCCGTGGCTGGCGTGGTGTTCGTCGCCCTGTTGTTGATTTATGAGCACTCGTTGGTGAAACATGACGACCTCAGCCAGGTGAATGCCGCCTTCTTCACCATGAACGGCCTGATCTCGATGGCATTCCTGTTCTTCATTGCCGGGGACCGGATGCTGGCGCGGTGAGGTAGAATAACGCCATGACTGAAGAGGTTAATGAGCTTCTGAAAAAAGCCATGGCTCTTCCCGTGAATGCCCGCGCAGAATTGGCGGGATCGTTGCTTGACACTCTGGATGAGACCGTGGATGAGGACGTAGAAGCCTCATGGCAAAACGAGATTGCTTTGCGCATACAGGAGTTGGACTCCGGCAAGGCAAAGACCGTCCCGTGGACCGAGGTTCGCAGCCGGCTCACCGCCAAGCTGTCCCACGGTGGCTAAGCCGCTGGAGTTTCACCAAGCTGCGTCTGCCGAACTCGAATCTGCCTTCGACTGGTACCTGGCGAGAGATGAACGAGTAGCTTCGCGATTCTTAGACGAAGTGACCCACGCGATTGAGATGATCACACAGTCTCCTCAGCGCTGGCCCGTGAGTGAAGCGAACGTTCGCAAGTTTGTCTTGCGGCGATTTCCTTTCCTGATCATTTACCGTGATCGGCCTTCGATGAATCAGATACTGGCTATTGCCCACGGTCGCAGACGTGCGGGTTACTGGAAGGGGCGAATCTGAACCAACCGCGTCTATAGACTGAGAGGTAGTAGCCGTCAGTGATTTCGTGGGTTTGCGATATCATGGAAAAGATGTCCACCGCCTCGCAGATGACTAGCGCTAAGAAGCTCCATCCCTTTCACACTGACGATCCTCGCCTGGCGCCAATTCACGACAAAGTGATGGCACAGGAACGCCTGTCGGCCGACGACGCGCTGGCGCTCTACCGCTCCGGTGACATCCTGGCGATTGGCTGGCTGGCGAATCACGTTCGCGAGCGCATGCACGGCGACGTCGCTTACTTCAACGTCAATCGCCACATTAACTACACCAATGTCTGCGTGGCCGCCTGCCGTCTGTGCGCCTTTGGCCGCAAAAAGGATTTCCCCGGCGCTTACACCATGGCGCTGGAAGAAGTCTGGAACACCGCTGCTTCCGGCTACAGCGAAGCGATTACGGAGTTTCACATTGTCGGCGGCCTGCACGCCGATCTGCCCTTCCAGTACTACGTTGATCTGATCGCGGGCTTGAAAGAGCGGTTCCCGCAGGTGCATCTCAAAGCATTCACCATGGTCGAGATCGCGTTCTTCGCGAAGATTGGCAAGCTGACCCCACGCGAGGTGCTGGTCAAATTCAAGGAAGCGGGGCTCGACTCCATGCCCGGCGGCGGTGCCGAAATTTTTTCCGACCGCATCCGGCACATCATTTGCGACCACAAGATCGATGGCGACGACTGGCTCCAACTGGCGCGCACCGCACATAAGGTCGGCCTGAAGTCGAACGCGACCATGCTCTACGGCCACGTCGAGAACGATGAGGATTGCGTCGATCATCTGCTGAAGCTGCGCGCGTTACAGGACGACACGCATGGCTTCCAGACGTTTATCCCGCTGGCCTTCCATCCCGACAACACGCCGCTGCAGCACTTGCCCAAGACGACGGGCATGCTCGACCTGAAACAGATCGCGGTGTCGCGGCTGGTGCTCGACAACTTTCCGCACATCAAGTCGTACTGGCAGATGGTGACGCCCAAGATGGCGCAGATTACGCTGCGGTTCGGCGCCGATGACATCGACGGGACAGTCGTGGAGGAGAAGATCTACCACGACGCGGGCGCCACCACGCCGCAAATGCTGCGCCGCCAGGACCTCATTCGTTTGATCACGGAAGCCGGCCGCATCCCCTTCGAGCGCGACACGCTCTACCGGCCAGTGACGCGCACGGAGACGACCGTAACCGTCGCGGTCTGATATCGAAACGCCCTACTTCTTCTGTTCCGGCGCCAAATGTTTTCTCCCCGGCATCGGCGGCCAGCCCAACGACTGTCCCTGGTACAACGCGACTGCATTCTCGTAGCGTTTGGTCCCATCGTTCACGGCAAAGCGTCGCAGATGCTCGGGCGGTCCGCTCCACATGCAGACTCCGGCGTAGGCTCCGTCTTTGCGCAGGATGTAGTAGCTCATGTCCACATATTGCAGCTTTTCGGGGTGGCCTTCATAGTTGCGAACGATGCGTTTCAACGCATCCATGCCCGCTTCCTGCGGGGACATGCCGCGCCGCATGTTCTCCACGATGGTGTGCGCGCCGCAGACCTTGATGTTCTCCTCGCCATTGCCGGTTGCCCCCGCCGATCCAACATCCTGGTCGGTATAACTACCGGCCCCGATGATCGGCGAATCGCCCGCGCGCCCGGCAAGCTTCCACGCCAGGCCGCTGGTCGTGGTTGCGCCCGACATCTCGCCCTTCTCGTTTACGACGGAGCAGTGAATCGTGCCAGACGGCGGATTCAGAACGCGTTCGATGGCAGCCATGCAAAACTCCGGTTCAATCCCGATCGTCTCCGCCAGTTTTTCCATTCTCTTGATGCGCTCGTCGTAGTACTCGGAGACATTGAAGGCGGTATCGGGGAACTTGAATTTCGGACTGGCCAGTCCGGGTCCCCACCAATCGTCGTTGGACATGGTCTCGCGCCACAATTGCCAGGTTTTGCGCGAGCGCTCGGTCAACAGGTTCTCCTTGGGGAAGCCCATCACGAAGCCGAACTTCTGTGCGCCCTCGCCTACCAGCATCACGTGACCGGTATGCTCCATGACGGTCTTCGCGAGCAGAGAGACGTTCTTGATGTCGCGCACCCCGGCAACCGAGCCTGCCATCCGCGTTGGCCCATGCATGCAGCAGGCATCGAGCTCGACCACGCAGTCCTCGTTGGGAAGTCCGCCGAGACCGACGCTGTCGTCGTTGGGATCGTCTTCGGGCCCGGTGATGACCTGCATCACCGCGTCGAGCGTGTCGCCTCCGCCGCTCAACACCGCGTAGCCGCGATCCAGGTAGTTGTAGCCATTGGCGGCGCTGATTATGACCGCCTTCTTGGGCGGATTAACCGATGGCGCAGCACCTGTGGCTGGCTTGCTTTGTCCCTGCAGATCGAGCGCGAGCGAGGCGGAACCGATAGCCGTCGTGGCAATAAAATCGCGGCGCGAAAATCTCATAAGTGCTTTCCCTGTGAATTCATGACGGTGAAGCAGAATAGCATGGCGAACGCATCAACGGGGCGAGCCACGTCGCCCGCAATGAATAAGGCATAGCGCGTGGCTGTGCCTTGGACCGAGGTGGCCGATTGTGGCTTAACTGGCCGCCTTCACCGCGGTGTTCTGGTCGGCCCGGAAGCGCAGCAGGGCCGCGATGCGTCCGACCTGATCGACCTGCTCGTCGTCGGCGATGTACACAATATCGATGCCATTGCGAATCGCATATCCCACGATGGCATCGCCGATATCTTCCAGTTGCGTGTTCTCTTTCCCGCAAACCGCGCACGCCGGCGCATCATGCAGGTCCATGTGACCGCAGTGGTGGCACTTCACTCCCGGCGCCTGGAAGTTCGAGCCCAGCAGAAGGGTTTGCACTTCGCCCGTCTCCAACGAACGCAAAACCCGTCGCAAACCAATCGCGCCGCGGCTATTGCGATGGGCTTCCCCGATGACCTCGCGGATCAGGTCCTGTTTTAAACGAGAGTTGTATTGGGCAAGCTGCTCCGTCGCCATCTGCTTGGTCTGGTCGGGGGTCGCGACCTTTGGGTCAATGCGGAAGTGTCCCACCAGACGCTGCTTGGAGTTCGAGTGCAGTTCGCGATGGATCTCGGGCCAAACGTCATCATGGCAGCCGATCAGCAAGCGATCGCAACTGCCGCGCTCGAAATATGGCTCAATGCAATCCGCCACGGTCTTGAAGTGCAGGAGAGCTTCGTTCATCTGCTTGCGCTCGACATGGCCGGCGTCATAGCCGCGCCAGCCATCGCTCTTGCCGCGCCGGGTGAGTTCATTGATGAAGTCCTGCTTCTCCACGATTTCGTCGTTTACCAGTTCAAAGACGCGGGCCTTGGTGCGGTCCACCAGTACCACGCAGGCATGTTGCACCCCGTCCAGCACTGCAGCCAGGGGCTTCAGATGAAAACGGTGGCTTACGAAAAGGTTGGTCTTGAGTAATTGCGCGGGAATGTCAAACTCGCGCCACAGACCTTGTTTGCTGCAGGCAAAAATTGCCTTGGCTTTGCCGCCATTTCCGCGCAGACCCTCGGCCATGCCCTGGATGCGATCCAGATCGGGTCGCGCATAGCCATTTCTGCCGTGCTTCTCCGCGTCGCGCAGCGCATTACGAACCAGGTCCTTGACCAGGATCGATTCTTCGCGGTGCGACTTATTCAGGGGTGTCGTGGGCTGGTAGTAAAAAGTAACCGCGCAAGTTTCCGGCGAGTGAAAATTAGCCAGTTCTCGGATGTCATCTCGTGTGATCATTCCGCTTCTCCTCATGGAAAATTTCTTGCATCATGAAAGCGGGGAACTGCCGGGCAGTCCCATGTTTGTCAGGCGCTCTTGGAATACTCCAGGAGCTTCTGTTTGAGCGGATCTTTGATAGGCAAGGCGCGTTGCAAATGTTCGCGGGCCTTGCGAATGGACATGCGCACCTCCTCCACACCACGGTTGGTGATATCGGCGATCTCTTCCAGGGTGAAGTCTTCGAGGGTGTACAGGATGAAAGCTTCGGCCTGGTTGCGCCCGGCATCGCGCAGGGCCGTCTCTACCAGGGTCATCAGTTCGTCCCGCGCCGCCAGCTCTTCCGGATTGTTGGCGGTCGGGTCGGGAATGACATTTTCTTCCGACAACTGCTCGTCGGGCTGATGGAATTGCAGCTTGTCCTCATCGCTGGCATGCACGTTTTGCTGCCCACGCGAGCCTTCCAGCGGGACATGTCCGTCCTCGCGATTCTCCGACGCCAACTGGTCAATCGCCTGCTTCGCCAGCCGATGCACCCAGGGTTCCAGCTTCATGGGTTCCGGACTCTCGTGCTGCTCGCTGAGCGCGTTTGCAATCGCCTCTCCCACCACATCTTCTACGGCGACCTGGTCGGGCTCGAGTTGCCCCTGGCTCTCGCGGTAGTCGATCTCTCGCTGGATGAAGCGTTGCAGTCGCGGCAGATTGACGTTGACATAGCCAGAAATATCGTCAGCGGTAATTCGCTCTGGCTTCATCGCCGCGAGCGTGTCGGCGAAGGGCACGGTCTGAACCACCACCCGCTCCGGCCCGCGACGGCGCCCGAACTTGTGATGGTTACGCAGCAGCTCTTTATGCTTCTTGACCTGCTCGGCAATGGAATCGAAGGCGGCTTTGATGGCAGCCGTTGCGGTCGGGCTTTTCTCCTGTGTCGCCATCTGGCCCGACGGCAGTCGCAGGTTGAGCGACACCACCACACCCTCGCGTGCGGAGCTGTCTTCGATAAGCCCTTTCAGGTGCACGAGGTCGGGACGGAATACCCGGAGGTATCGGCCCAGCTTTTCCACTTGTTGGTTGATTAGTTTTTCGAGGTCGGAAGTTTTCGAAATCTTGTAGCTGAAATGCACGTTCATGCAAAGGCCTCTCCGGATGGAGTGCTTCCAATCCGCAGCTACATTCCTTTAATGCAATTTTACTCCTCTTCCTACAGAAGCAAGCGGAAAAAGATGAGTTGTATCGCCTGGGCGGGTGGAACAGAAATGCCCCTAAAGGCGGCAAAAGAACTGAAAAAGGACATCGGGGGGTCGGCCTTCCGGGGGTGAGCCGCCTGTAATGGCCCTCGAAGGCCGGTCCATTCGATCAGAAAACCTAAAGTGGCTTCCGTAGGCAAAGGCCTTCCGAGGGGAAGGCCTGGCCTGTCAATCCGGTATGCAGTTGTTATCTCTCCGGAATACGGACCTTCACGTCCGGACGCCGGTCCACGTGCACGGTTTCGATGAATCTGACCTTGCTCTTGTTCAGCTTCATCACCAGCGACGAGGTGCGGACGCCGTCGCCAAAGAAGCGCACGCCCTTGAGCAGCGGCCCATCGGTGACGCCGGTGGCTGCAAAGATGATGTTCTTGCCGGGGGCCAGATCGTCGGCCGTATAGATGCGCTTGGGATCGGAGATGCCCATGTCCTTCATGCGCTCGCCCTGCTCCGGCGTGTACCCGACCAGGCGCCCGACCATGTAGCCGTTCAGGCAGCGAACGGCAGCCGCGGTAATCACTCCTTCGGGCGCACCGCCGGTTCCCATCACCGCATGGACGCCCGAGCCCAACATTGCCGCCGCCACGCCGGGCGACAGATCGCCGTCGGAGATGAGCCGAATACGCGCCCCGGCTTTGCGAATCTCGTTGATCAAGTTCTCGTGCCGTGGCCGGTCGAGGATGATGATCACCAGATCTTCGACGCCCCGGTTCAGCACCTTGGCAATGACGTGCAGGTTATGCGACACCGGGGCCTCGAGATCAACCACGCCTTTGCAGGACGGACCTACGACGATCTTCTCCATGTAACAGTCGGGCGCGTGCAGCAGGCCGCCATGCTCGGAGGCGGCGAGCACGGTAATGGCGCCGGGCGATCCCGTAGCGCACAGGTTGGTACCTTCCAGCGGGTCGACCGCGATGTCCACTCCGGGATAGGTGCCGCCGTCCCGTTTGCCAACTTTCTCGCCGATGTACAGCATGGGGGCTTCGTCGCGTTCGCCCTCACCAATGACGATGGTCCCATCCATCGGCACCGAGTCCATGACCCCGCGCATAGACTCGGTGGCCACCTGATCGGCGTGCTTGCGGTCGCCCTGGCCCATGGTCTTGGCGGATGCGATGGCCGCTTCTTCCACCACGCGCAGGAACTCCAGCGCAAGGTCGGTTTCCAAGTTTGCAGTGGGAGAGTGTTCAACGAGAGGTTCTTCAGTTTGAACTTTAGTCGCCATATGGCCTCCGGGATGCCGCGGCTTGCGGCGCCGGAATGTGGGTGCTACTCAGCGCAAGTCCGCAGGCTTACAGCGTATGTAAAAAGACAAAACAGGAACGCTTCCGCGAACCTGGTATCCGGCAAATGGTAAGCATACCGCTACGGCGAGCGTCTTGCCATCGAATTTCAGGACAGAGCAGAACGCAGCCCCTAGCCCCTAACTACTGGCCCCTGACCGCTAGCTGCTACCCCCTGTTCTAAAACGCCGCCAGTCCCGTGATGTGCTCCCCGATGATCAGCGCATGAATGTCGTGGGTCCCTTCGTAGGTTTTTACCGACTCCAGGTTGGCCATGTGGCGGAAGATGGGATATTCATCGGCAATGCCATTGGCGCCGAGGATGTCGCGGGCCATGCGCGCGCACTCCAGGGCCATCCAGACGTTGTTGCGCTTGGCCATCGAGATATGCCACGGCTTGGCCTTGCCGAGGTCCTTCAGGCGGCCCACCTGCAACGCCAGCAGCTGCGCCTTGGTGATCTCGCTGATCATCCACACCAGCTTTTCCTGCACCAGTTGATGCGACGCGATGGGCTGGTCACGGAACTGTTTGCGGAACTGAGCGTATTGCAGCGCGCAGTCGTAGCAGGCCATCGCTGCCCCGATGGCTCCCCAAGCGATACCGTAGCGCGCCTGGTTCAGGCAGCTTAAAGGCGACTTTAGGCCTCCTGATTCAGGCAGCAGATTTTCTGCTGGGATACGGACATCCTGCAAAGAAAGACTTGAAGTAACTGACGCCCGTAACGAAAACTTTCCGTGAACGTCGGTCGCCTTGAATCCCGGGCGGTCAGTTTCGACGATGAAGCCGCGAATGCGGTTGTCTTCGTTTTCAACTTTGGCCCAGATGATGGCGATGTCGGCGATCGAGCCGGAGGTGATCCACATCTTCTCGCCGTTAAGCACGTAGCTGTTGCTGTCCTTGCGCGCGCGCGTGCGCATGGCGCCCGGGTTCGAGCCGGCATCGGGCTCGGTTAAACCAAAGCATCCAAGAATCTCGCCAAGCGCCATCTTGGGCAAGTATCTTTGCTTTTGCTCCTCGCTGCCGAAGCTGTGAATGGGATACATGCACAGCGCCGACTGCACGCTGACAAACGAGCGCACACCGCTGTCGCCGCGCTCCAGTTCCTGGGTCATCAGGCCATACTCGACGGCCGACATGCCGGCGCAGCCATAGCCTTTGAGACTGGCGCCGTAGAAGCCCAGCTCGCCCATGGGCTTGATCAACTCCTTGGGAAAACGGCCTTCGCGGTTGCACTGCTCGATGATGGGGATGAGGTTGTCTTCGATAAATTTGCGAGTATTGTCGCGGACCAGCCGTTCGTCGTCGTTGAGCAGGGTGTCGAACTCGATGAAATCCACGCCTTTGAACTTGATTGCCATGCCGTCTCTCGCTTGTGGAAGATTTAGCGGTGGGACAAACAGTTGAAGGTATCAGGCGGCGAAGAGCAGGGTCAAACGCAGACAACGACAATCCGGCGCGTGCTCATGTAAACTAATCGTGCTACCCGGCGAGTAGAGAGTGGCGCCACGGGCGCCCGCCTGCAGTCGAAGCCGCTCCTGGTGGTATTGGAGCGTGGGCTGATGACGTGTGCATCTCGCGCCCCTTCGCTTCCCATCTGCGTTTTACTCCGGCCAAAAGTAGACAACCAGTACCGCAGCCGTTTTGCGGACAAATCGGGTTACATTTCAGGAGAAGAGAATGGCGAAGATCGCAAAGACCGCGGACCGTAAGAAGGTCATGGACACCACCAAGAGCACCGATTGCCCCAAATGCGGCAAGTCCACCCGAGTGGTCAAGCGGGTGAAAGATCGCGAGAAAAACATTCCGGGCGGCATGTACATCTCGTGCTCGGCGTGTGAGTTTTACGAAAAGCTGTAAAACGGCGGCGGTTGATCGCTGTTTCTTGGGGGCCCATCCGTTGGCGGACGTTGCGAAAGGGTGGGAGCGAAAGGTTGTGAACACGCTGAGCTTCACCGCAGCCCCGTCGCCTCCCCGATCTCGGCGTTGATCTGATCGACGATTTGCTGCTTCCACTCATCATCCCAAGCGCCCCGCCTGCTCATGTAGTGCTGCAGGTGCGCGAGTGGGTCCTTGAAATTTGCCGGCTCGGTCTGGCACTCGATGAGCGTCGGCCCACTCCCGTTGCGTGCGCGATGGATAGACTCTTGCGCCGCGCGCCAGACCGCGACCACGTCTTTCCCGTCCACCAGGATGCTGGGGAATCCATAATCCTTTGCCAGAAAGCTGAATTCTTCAAGCGCGCTATGTTTTCTGCGTCCGGGATCGTCCAGTCCGGTGCTCCTGGTCACATAAATGATCGGCAGCTTGTGGATGCCGGCGAACTTCAAGGCTTCATGGCTGGCTTCGAGCGCAGCCGCATCTTCGTCCCAGAAGGCGACCACCACGTTGGTTCTTTTCTCCAGTTTATGAGACAGAGCAAGACCGGTAGCCAGATTGAATGGATCGGCGAGGAAGGCCGCGGAAGAGGCCGAGCCCGACAATACACATCGGCAGGAAATGATCGCCACTCTACATTCCTCTGAATCGTTTGCGTTGGCCTCCTTCAACAGATGCTTCAGTGGCGTTCCCATCGCGATGCGGGCGGCGAAGTTCCGCTGGGAAGCGGCAATGGTATCTTCCGGCTTCAGGTCGATAGAGGCGCTGGTCACAACGGCTTCGTGGCCCGCGGCGAGATCGTAAACAAGCACAGCGCTGCCATCGTGTGCCCGCTCTTCCATCATGCGGCACTTCAACATCGCAGAGTACATCCTGCGCAGCATGTCGAGGTTCGATGGGGAAGGCCCGCTGCCATTAACGGGTTGCGCCGGCGCGGAGGTCAGAGGTTCTTTCGCCGTTGCCTTGTCACGGCTGGAGCCTTTAGCTCGCTTCTTGCTCTTCGTCACCATTGAATTAGTCCCAGGGGATGCGCCATTGTAGCGCACAAAGTTTTCGGCGTGGACTTGCGAGACGCGGCTATTCGGTGGGCGTCTGAATTTACTGGCGGTACTGAGAATCGCAATACTCGCCTTGATTTGATTAACGTACCGTTACGAGTTTTCAACATCAATGTGCATAACGCTGTGGAAAACACCGACGGCCTACTACTTAAGTTGTCTCAATTCTGAAATCTTCACCACAATGCACCGCACGAAGTGCGGAATAAAACGTTAACAAAACTGCACTGCAACTTTCGGGTGATCGATGATCGACTGTCACCACGTTTCGAGCTGAGGTCGCTATCGTGCTAGTCTGGCGCGGTGAAATCGAGGCTCGACAAACTGCTCTTGCAACGCGGGCTCGCACCCTCGCGGGAGCGCGGCCAGGCGCTCATCCTTGCCGGCCGGGTGCTGGTCAATGAGCAGAAGGTTGAGAAGGCGGGTGCCAACGTCGAAGAGGACGCCACCATCCGCATCCTTGGCGACGACCAGCCGTTTGTCAGTCGAGGCGGATTGAAACTGGCGCGGGCGCTGGAACACTGGCGCGCCGACGTACGAAACAAGTGCTGCATGGATATTGGCGCCTCTACCGGGGGCTTCACCGACTGCCTGCTGCAAAATGGGGCCTCGCGGGTGATCGCGGTGGATACCGGGTACGGGCAACTGGATCTAAAGCTGCGCAGCGATCCCCGGGTGCATCTGCTGGAGAAGACCAACGCGCGCTACCTCACGCCGGAGCAGATCTGGGCTGGCTCGGAGACGCCGCAACCTATCAGCTTCATTGCCATGGATGTTTCCTTCATCTCTGCTACACTCGTTCTCCCGGCTGTAGTGCGCTGTGGGCGCGCGAGCGCGTTGGATAAGGCGTTCGAGTTGATCCTGCTGGTGAAGCCGCAGTTTGAAGTTGGCCGGGGCCAGGTCGGGAAGGGCGGAATCGTGCGCGATCCCCAGGCACAGCAGACGGCGGTGAGCAGGGTCAGTGGCGCGGTGGAAGATCTGGGCGGGACGGAGGTCGAGGTGATCGACTCCCCGATTCTCGGCGCGGAAGGAAACCGCGAGTTCCTGCTGCACGCCTGCTTTCTCCCGCTTCCGGCAAGATAGCTTGCCGCGCTACACTGACGTAGTTGCCCCAACCGATACATGAAGTCTGTCGCCATCATCTCGAAGCCGTCCAAGACCGAGTTGGCCGGCATCCTGCCGGAGTTGCTGGGCTGGTTTCGCAGTCGTGGTTACAAAATTCTCCTTGACCAGGAAACCGCGCAGTACACCGACGGCGAAGAGATTGTTCCGCGTGAGCAAATCGGCGCGAAACATCCCAATTTTGCTTTGGTGCTGGGCGGGGATGGCACGTTGCTCTCGGCGGCGCGTTCCGTCGCGCACCAGGGCGTACCCATCCTGGCGGTCAACCTGGGCTCGCTGGGATTTCTCACCGAAGTTCCAATCGGCGAGTTGTACCTCACGCTCGAGGCCGTGGACTCGGGCCTCTGCCCCGGGGAAGAGCGCTCAGTTCTCGATTGCAGGCTGTTTCGTGGCGGAGCGTGTCTGGCTCAGCACTTCGCCTTGAACGATGCCGTGGTGAACAAGAGCGCGATTTCCCGGCTGATTGACTTCGATCTGCTGATTGATGGGGTATGCGTGTTCAACTACAAGGCCGATGGCGTGATCATTGCCACTCCCACCGGTTCTACCGCCTATTCCTTGGCGGCAGGCGGTCCCATCCTGATGCCATCAGTCGAATCGTTCGTGGTGACCCCGGTCTGTCCCCATTCCCTCACCCATCGTCCCTTGGTCGTAACCGACAAAGCCCAGATCGAGTTGCGAGTTGAGACCGGGGATGAAGAGGACGCATTCCTAAGCATCGATGGACAAGTCGGCTTGCCGGTAAAACGCGGTGATCGGCTGATTTGCGCGCGCGCCGGCCACACCGTAAAGCTGCTGCGCATGCGAAAGACCTTCTTCGAGGCGCTGCGCGCCAAATTGAAGTGGGGACAACGCTAGCTATTTTCCGGCGCAGGAGAGCCCACCCCCAAGAAAATGCCTTTGGTGTAACAAGTCATCCCTCAATTTGGCAGGCGGGCAAAATCCTCGGTCACATA
>PLYW01000232.1 GCA_003151875.1 Acidobacteriaceae bacterium | reverse complement strand
CCCCGTCAATTTCGGCGGAGCGGAACAGGTTGAAGTGGTTGATCACCTGCGGCCCGGCGGCGTCTTTCAGCGAAACGATGTTGCCCAGCGGCAGCAGGCCGTTGGCGTCGGAACGGACGTAGTACTGCCGCAGGTCCGCCGCGGTCATGCGGAAGGGCTGGTCGGCCTGCACGTACACGCGGTAGGAGCGATTGTTGAAGTCGAAATCGTTNNGATCGATTTGCACCAGTTGCTGCGGATCGTTGGCGGTGAAGCTGGTGAACAGCCCGACGAGGTCCTTGCGCTGGCGGCTGCCGGCAACAATTTTGTGCGCCACCTCATCCAGGTCCTGCAAGGTATTGCGGCCCAGGTCCTGGAGTTGGAACTGGAAGCCACCGAAGGCACCGATGCCTTGAATGGCCGGCGGTTCGAAGGCCGCCACAATGGCTCCGGGTATGGCGAAGAGCTTGGGGGCCACGCGGGCCACGATGTCGCTGGCCGCGTGCCCTTTGGCTTTGCGTAGGTCGATGGACTTCAGCGGAGCGAAGACCAGCCCGTAGTTCGACGAACTGCCGCCCGTGAGCGAGAAGCCAGGGACCGCGAAGGTGCCAAATATATCGGGGTCGGCGAGCAGGATCTTTTCCGCTTCCGTAGAGATTTTCGTCGTGTAGGCGAGCGACGCTCCCGGCGGCGCCTGTACCACCACGATGAAGTAGTTCTGATCTTCTTGCGGCACGAAGCCGGTAGGAACGTGAACATACATGTAGGCGGTGGCGGCCAGTCCGGCGAAGAACAGCGCAACCATGATGTAGCGGAATTTCAAGGTTGTGGTAATGGCTTTCCCGTAGCCGGAAGCCAGGCCGCGGATAGCGCGATCGACTGCGTGCGCANNCCGGTGGTGCCCGGGAAGAACGATACCGGCACGAATACCGAGATCAGCACCAGCGATGTCGCCACCACCGCTCCCGATACTTCCTTCATCGCCGCCGAGGTGGCCGTGCGCGGATCGGTCTTGTCGGTGTCGATGTGACGCTGCGCATTTTCGATGACCACGATCGCGTCATCCACCACTAATCCCGTGGCCAGAGTGATGCCAAACAGCGTCAGCGAATTGATGGAGAAATCGAAGATCTTGATGAAGGCGAAGGTCCCGACCAGCGAAACCGGAATGGTGACCGCCGGAATGATGGTCGCGCGCCAGTCCAGCAGGAAGAGGAAGATCACCACGATCACGATAAGGATCGCTTCCTCCAGGGTCCTCACCACTTCCCGCACCGAGTCGCCAACTACGGTCGTGGTGTCAAAGGCGATGACGTACTTGATTCCGGGCGGGAACGACTTCGCCAGTTCGGCCAGCGCGGCTTTCGTCTTCTTGTCCACGTCCAAGGCGTTGGCATCCGAAAGCTGCTGCACACCGATACCGATGGCTTCATGCCCGCTGTACATCAGGTTCGAGTCGTAATTCTCGGAGCCAATCTCGGCCCGTCCGACATCTTTCAGCTGAACGATGCCGTTGCGGGTGTTTTTCAGGATGATCTGCTCGAATTCCCTCGGATCCGACAGGCGTCCTATGACCCGCAGGGTCACCTGGAAATCCTGCTTGGGATCGGAGGGTGGGCGCCCCAACTGTCCGGCTGGGATCTCGACGTTTTGCTCCTGCAAGGCGGCGACCACGTCGGCGGCTGTTAACTGACGGGCGGCCAGTTTGGTGGGGTCGAGCCAGATCCGCATGGCGTATTTGCGCTCACCAAAGATGATCACGTCGCCGACGCCGGGCACGCGCTTCAACGCATCCTTGACGTAAACGTCGAGGTAGTTCGAGATGTACTGGTCTGAGAGGCTGTTGTCGGGCGAATAGAACCCCGCGGCAAAAACGAAGTTCGGATTTGCCTTGGTAATGGTGACGCCGGTGTTCTTAATCTCCTGAGGAAGACGGCCTTGCGCGGTGGCCACGCGGTTCTGTACGTCCACCGCGGCAATGTTCAGGTCGTAGCCGGTACGGAAGGTCACATTGATGCTGCTGGTGCCGTCATTGGAACTGGTCGAGGTCATATAGTGCATGCCCTCGACGCCATTGATCTGCTGCTCCAGCGGAATGGTGACCGCCGACTCCACCACCTGCGCATTGGCGCCCACGTAATTGCTGCTGACGTTGACTTGCGGCGGGGCCAGGTTGGGATAGAGCGAAATGGGCAGGGTAGGAATGCACACGGCCCCCGCAAGAATTATGAGGAGTGCGCAGACCGTGGCAAAAATAGGCCTCCGAATGAAAAAGTCAACCAAACGAGAAGTTCCTCTCCTGCGCCGCTCGCCACGCGAAGTCTGCTGCCTATCCGATGGTGTTGCCTAGCTGGTTGGTTGAATGGGTACACCGTCGATCAGAAACTGCGTGCCGGAGATGATGACCCGGTCACCGGGCGTCAGACCGCCGGTCACGGCATAGTTATTGCCGATGGTGTCGCCCAGAGTCACGGCGCGCTGCTTGGCGACGTGGCCGTTCCCCTGCTGGGCAGCGACGTAAACGAAGGGCTGCCCGCCGATACGCGTAACCGCCAGCACCGGAACCGTCGGCGTGGGCGCCGTGCTCCAAATCACCCGTGCCTTCACCAGTTGTTCGTTGCGGAACCGGTCGAGAGAAGTGTGGAGGGGCGCTTTCACCAAAATACCCTGCAGCGCGTTATCCACCTGCTGCGAGACGAAATAAATCTTTGAACTTTCGATCAATTCCCCAGCGCTGTTGACGATTTGTACGGGAAGATCCATGCGGATGTTGCCGGCGCGTTCCGTCGGGATGTAAACGTACGCCTCCAACTCCTGATTCTCGTCAACCGTGGTCAACAAGGTCTGCGACGAAACGTAGTCCCCCAAGTGCACCGGGATGTCGCCTACAATGCCGGCAAACGGGGCCTGCAGGTTGTAGTAGGCCAACTCGCGCTGCTGCGTGACTTTGGCCGCGGTGGCGGCTTCCCAGTCAGCCTTCGAATTGGCAAATGCCTGCACCGCCTGGTCATAGCTTTGTTTGCTGGTGACCCCGGATTCGTAGAGCACGCGCTGCCGCTCCAACTCGATCTTGTTGTAATCGTAGATGGCTTTCTTCTGCGCCTCGGTGCTGCGCTGCTCATCCACCGTCGCCTGTTGTTTTAGCGGGTCGATGGTCATCAACACCTGTCCCGCGCGCACGTGATCGCCCGATTTGACCAGGATGCGGGTGAGCGTGCCCGTCACCTGCGGCTGAATGCTGGCGGAGCGCCGCGACTTTACCGTGGCCACGTATTCGTCCGCTCTGGGTACGGGTTCAAGGCTGATGGTCTGCGTCTTCACCGGCATGGGTTGCGGCGCAGGCTGTTTTGCCTCCGTCGTACTGCTGCACCCCGAGTTGGCCAATATCGCGAACAGCAGCAGCGCCGATTGCGCCATGATTGCGAGGTTTTTCACGGTCTCTCCCCGGCTAACAAGTATTGAAGAGAAGGATGCTTGTCGGCGGGCGAAAGGTTCACGAGTTTTATCCGGAACTCGACGACCCTCAGAATCGAATCCCCAGGCAGGTGTCTGGCCGGTTGAAGGAAAGGGCAGCAAGGTCAAACTGGCTGGCGTGTCGAGCAGAATGGCATGGACCCGATTGGGGCGCGTCCAGTTACTGACCGCGTGTTCCCGAGAAGCCCAGGACCGACTCTCGTATCAGCGCACATGAAAGCGCAATCCCGATTCAATTTGAATCTGAACTCGTGTATAGTGTGCGCTCAATCACTTCAATCTCCTCAAGGATCCCATGTCAACTGCATCGGTGACTGTCCAACCTGTGTCCTGGTTCAAACCGAAGTATCTGCTGCTTGGGCTGTTTGGACTGATGGTGGCCTATGTGCTCGGCCACAATGAGAGCTTCCTGGTGAATCCCAGCGCCCCGGTGTGGCAGCACTACCAGCCGTTTAAATGGTGGCTGTTGCCGCATGGGATCGCCGGAGCGTGCGCGTTTGTGCTTGCCCCCATGCAGTTTTCCGACCGGCTCCGTCAGCGTTTTACGAAACTGCATCGTGTCGCCGGAAGGGTTTACGTTGCCGGCGCGTTCATCGCCGGTCCGCTCGGGGTCTATATCGCGGCCTTACAAGAACGATTGGGAGCTCCGCGTTTTTTCAGCATGATCGCCGTGGCGCACGGCAGCTTGTGGATGCTGACCACCGGGATCGCCTTTGGGTTCATCCTCAAGCGAAAGATTCCGCAGCACCGTCAGTGGATGACCCGCAGCTTTTTCGTGGGCCCTGGGGTCTTTGTAGGAGCGCGCGTGGTGCTGGGTGTGACCGGCTTGGAAAAGATGGGTCCTGCGGCGGTCGAAACCGTGGTGTATATGTGTCTGGCGTTCTCCATCGTCCTGGCAGACATCGTGCTGCAGGTGCAGGAGCAGCAGCGTTCGCGTCCCGCCGCCCGAGCAGCCAAGGCAGTTGCGGCGTAACAAGGTCGCCTTGCCGTCCGACGTCACCAAGGTAGCGAGCCTCAAGGTTGGCCGGGCCTTCGGCCCTTGGGGTTCGATCTCCGTCCCGGCACCACTCCTCAGCCCTTGTGAATGCCGCATCTAGCTGGCGCTGGTTCATCGCCCGAGAGGCAGGAGGCCAGCCCGAAATCGCCTCATTGTGCCTCGCCAAAGTGGTTACTTTAGTGCGAAAACGTCCGTGACCTCACAGACCACCAAGACAGGGCCTACCTATCATTAGCACCGTATGCGTGAACATCCGCTATGAATTGATTTGGCAAGACGCCTTCTGCCTGAAAGACAGGAATATCAGATCACCCAGGGAAAGTCGGTCGCCCAGCAGGGTCGAAGAGCAATACTATCCGCAACATACTGCTCGCGGTCGCAAATCGAGCGAAGGGATATGCACATAATATGCGCCTAAATCGATGCTTAACAGAAAAGAGAATGACGGGGGTAATCGTCGCTCTAATGGCCCTGACGCTGCTCGCAGGCTGCG
>PLYW01000344.1 GCA_003151875.1 Acidobacteriaceae bacterium | reverse complement strand
CAGCGCATTGAGCATGGTGCTCAGCACGCTGCGATTGCCGCGATGCTCCTGCTACGTGGCGGTAATCTCGTCCTCCAGCTGCTCGTAAGCTGTTTTCAGCGCGCCCTCCAGTGCCACCGGAATGACGTCTTCCCGGTATGCCGGAAGTGCATCGGAGATGTCCTCCAGCGAGACGAACGCGCAGGTGTCCATTAAGTACTTGCCGAACAGCAGCGGTGACGCTCCGGGTTTGCGGCGGATCGTGACTTCCGTCTTGTTCTTCCTGGAACAGGCGTTGTCCTCGATCTTGGTGCGCTCGATGGTCTCGATCACGCCAAACTCGTGAGTAAAGCGTTCCTTGCCCGCCGAGCCCCAGGTGAACCCGTCCCGGACCATGCGGCTGGCATCGACGCGGAAGAGAGTGTTGTAGAGATCGTCGGCATAGCCGCTCAGGAGCGTGCCGGTCAGTCCGGCGACTTTCTTTGCCACTCTTGCCAGCACACCGAGAGCGTTACCTTGTGCTGTGTCGCCAGCCAATTGATGGACCTCATCGGCGATGGCGTAGTCGAACCAGTCGGGCATGTAGCGGCCCATGAAGTCCGCCGGCGCCATGCGTTGGATCTTGTTGCGATCCGCCTGCCAGAGCGCCGAGTAGTAAGCCGTTCCGCCCTTGTCTCTCTCCACGAACTCGTGGAGGCGCTTCTTGTCAAAGTCACGAACGTCGAGAAACTCGTCGTCGGTGGAGATGGGCTTCGAGGTGTCCGGGTTTAACACCAGGCCGAGGTGCTTTCCGGCGCGGGCTTTCAGGTAGACATGCTTCCAGAAATAGCCGAGTTTGGCCCGCTCGCGACCGAAGATGAAGACGGAGGATTCCGGACAGACCTTCCGCCATCCCTTTGGCCCAAGCAGGCGCAAATGAGCTAACGTGGTGTGCAATCCTTCGCGCACGATCTCGCCACGGCGGAGGCGGACTTCGTTGACCCCATGCGGCTGCCTGGGATCGCCGCCGTTACGCATGTCGTCGATCAGGAAAACCCGCACTCTGGGAAGGGTGAGGAAGGTTTCGCGCGCCCATTTCTCGACCAAATGGGGGGGAGCCATGACCATACCGGAGAACGGCTTACCTTGTGAATGGACGAACATCATGCCCAGGGCGATCAAGGTTTTTCCCGCTCCACATTCGGCTACCACATGAGCGCTGCGGGAAATCTGCCAGCGTTTGGCGACACCCATGATGGCGAGGCTCTGGGCCGGGTAGGGTGAGCGGAGCAATCGTGAAAGCTGAGATGAGGGCGGATCTTCTGGACTGTGCAGGGGAGGGTACGAAGCAAGGATGCGCTCCCCCAGCTCCGTGGCATGGCAAACCATATATTGGCGAATCGAGGACGGAAATGACATGTGTACTCCGCTTGGAGATGAAGTTTTTTTGAGTTAGAACGGGTTAGAAGGCGAGGGTTGGAAGGTCGGTACTGCACAGGACTGAGTCAGGCTGGCGCCGCAGAGTCACAGACCTCCGCGGCTTCTGCGGCCCTTTGATTCTGAGGCTATGCACTCGCGGGTGAGGAACTGCGACAAGAGTGAGTTGAGGCAGTCCACCACCATGGGCAGGCTTTCGCTCATGGTCTCGATGGTTTCTGCGATCTTTGTGTGCCCTCGCTCCCGCTCGTGCCGGGCATCTTCGGTTAGCGCGCTGGCGGTGCGGGTCAGAAGCTCGCCAAGGCTTGCAGCATATTCATAGCGCACCGAATGCCGGTAACGCCGGATTGCCGCTCGTGAAACGGTCAGGCATTCGCTGATCGAATGCAAAGCGACTTCCTGGTACGGCTGGAGTTGTTTCTCGTCGGCATTCCATGCGCGCAGCAATTCGGCACGGGTTCGTTGCAAGAGCTCGCAAGCAATCGCTAGCTGCGCAGTATTCTCGGCGTGTTGAGCAAGTGTCAGCTCGATGCTGCTTCGCTCCAAGGTGACATAACGGCACAGAGGATCACCTTCACGCAGCTCGGCATTGAGCCGATTGAAAGAATGGTTATTCAATGTGGACTCCGGAGATTGCGTAGTCTTGTGAGGGAAAGTTGGTGGTTGGCTCTTATTGCGTGGCTATCAGCTGCGTATGCTTCGGACGCAGGACATCGACAGGGTTGGCGGACTCGGGCCAGTGAACGGGACCGTTCGTCGTCGGGAAGGGCAACTTCTTCTGTCGCAATCCCTGCTCGATCAGCTTGAGCAGTTCCTGACGGCGGGTCTTCACGGCTACAGCTCGATATCCGAAGCCAGCGAGAGCCTGGATTCGCTTGCGTCGCTTCAATTCGGACAGGAACCAGTCCGCCCATTCCGGCAATGCCGGAAGCCCAAAGTGCAGAACCAGCGACGACCAGACGAACATTGGTTCCTCACTGATGAGCAGCAATCGGTCCTGCCTGGCATTGCCGATCATCTCCTGCGACAGCCCGATCAGGTGCCGTAGTGGACGCCTACGATTGGCTACACCGATGGGACCGCGAAAGCAGGTGGGCGTCGCCCCGAGCGAGACGATCCTCTCGACGCCCTCGGGATCAATGGCGGTAAAGGGATCGTTGTTGGCGAAGGCGGCGGCCAGCGCGCCGATTTCCGTGTCACCGCCTACGACAGAGACCAGGTGTGCCTTGCTGTCCTCGCCAATCCAGGCGCTCAGATGGACGCGTATGTGCGTCCTTGTCTTCTCCGTGCGCCGCAGGTAAACCAGTTCTCCAAATCGTTCATGCGCATTTTTCATCGCTCGTCGCTTTCTCCTCCGTTTCCTTGAGCACGAGAACTCGGCCGCTTTTGTAGGCAAGTGTCAGCTCGTGGCTGAAGCGTTCCCGCCGGCGCACGATCTGGTAGCCGTCCTCCTCTTCGTGATAGACGTCAACATGTTTTATGGAACGCCAGTGCGCGATGTGCCGGCCGTCGTCTTTACCGAACACTCCATTCAGCATCCCCGCCGTGCACAGTAGCCCTACGTGTCCGCCGTGCAGAGGAGTTACGGGACGCCCCTCGATGCGCTCCTGCTTGCGTATCAGCAGGTTGAGCGCATTCTGCATGGCACTGGAACGGCTGATTGCATCTTCGATCGCATCCAGCGGCAGGCCCCGATACTGAATGGGAACTGCTGTAGATTTCGGGACGATGTAACGCTCCGTCATCTCTGAACTGAGTATCGGCAGTTGGTTGCTGTTGTAGGCCAACCGCAGCAGTTGGTCGGCGTAGCGAGTGTCACCGCGATGGTATTCTTTCTTGCGAATTGCCAGCACAGCGAGTTGCCGGAACCGGACCGACTCAGGGTGGGCAAGGCGGAATACGGAGATGCGCTCGAATTGGCTGGCCAGACGCTTGGCGCAGTGCGCGAGCGCATTGTCAGGGATGACGAAGATCAGGACTCCCGCTGTCTTGAGCCAACCATAGCAATGGTCGAGAAAGACAAGTTCCAAACGCTGGTTGCTATGGTTGCCGACTTCCACGTCGTACGGCGGGTTGAGATACAGGAGTGAGCAACTGCCTGCCGGAAGATGGGATTCGAAGGTGCTGCCCTGCGTGGTGAGAATGCCGCGCGCAGCCGCGGCGACGGCTCGATCTGCATCAAGTTCGATGGCCGCTCTCTGAGCCGCGAAGTCTTTCGTGACTTCGAGCAGCGCAGTTCCGTCGCCAGCGCACGGATCAACGGCGAAGAACGGTCCTGGCGCTATTAGGAGTTGCCTGAGGTTGCTCGCTTCTTCGACGGGCAACGGGTAATGACCGAGTTTGAGACGTCCTGCATTTCGCACGGAATCGCTCCTTTCTTTTCGGATTGAGTATGTTTTGACTTGAGCTATGTCTGCCGAATGGTCGCGGTTTACTTCGGCGCTCAATTAATCAAAGGTGGCGGCGGGGATGCCGGGCACGATGGGCCAAATCTCCACAAATTGAGTAACCTTGCCCAGTTGCGTCTAGCGCTTCCGGAACCGGCGAGAGAACTTCCGGGTACGCCGTTGTCTGGCTGGAAACGGGCTGGTCGACTTCCTCGACGGGCACTGCAGGCCCGCACTCCCGTGGCAGATCCGCGGTTTGGGCGTTATAC
>PLYW01000370.1:5722-13265 GCA_003151875.1 Acidobacteriaceae bacterium | reverse complement strand
CTAGGCGTTCGGCTCGTCGAAGAGGAGGAAGACTTCACCCGCCGCGTAGGTCTGCTTAAAAGGTTCGACTCCGAAGAAGTCCGGGCGCTCGCTGCGCTCGAACTCTCCGCCCGACGTTGTCATCTGCGCGATGTCTCAGAATCTTGAAGAACTTTGCCGGACGGGTATCGCCGAGTACGACCGCGAAGGCACCGAATGTGGAACTTAGCATTTCTTGATCGTACAATGTCGGAACGATGATTCAACCTGAAACTTGGAAAGCGGTTCGTGATAGTGCAGGAGTCATCTGGTCGGCTGTCGGCCCTCTGATCGGAGTGTGGGTCGGAGCGTATGTCGCAAACCGGAATCAGCGAAGGCAATGGCTTCTGGACAATAAACGGCAAGAATATCGTGAACTACTGACGGCGCTGATGAACGGCATTTTGGATAGCGGCGTCTTGGGTACCGATCCTCCTCGTCCGCTGCATAATTTTGCTCAGGTTGCTGCTTCCTCTTCCGCGGCCAACCCAGAAGACGTGCTCCGCCCTGACCCCGCAGCGGCAGAAAAGACTCTGGAGTTTAGGGAACGACTTTTCAATGCTATACAAGAGACAGGGCGTGTATTCGTGAATCGGATATTCATTGCTGAAGAACTGAAGAGTTCAGGCGTCCACCAACAGTTTATCGAGGCATTCCAAGCCTTGGATAAGGACGGCGATGTGCTGAAGTTTGCACTGCGAACTCATCATCTGCAAGAGCGCATTATCCAACTTGCAGCCAAATTCTTCCAATGATAGCTCGCTATCCCGGTCATAAGATCGACTACGAACTGGGGACATCAGTGCGCGTTGTCAGATGCGTTGCCAGATAACCGCCGACTGAGATGATTTGCTCCGCTTCGGAGCACTGTTCCCGTATTGTAAGCCGCTGAACCGATTGAGATGGGGATGGAAGCCCGTATTTCCTAAACCGAAGGTCGGCAGTTCAACTCTGCCCAGGGCCTCCATTTTCAATAATTTACGAGCGAGGACATAGGCTCTGCCCCCTTTGGCTGGGAGAACAATACGCCGATGCCCTCAGCATTGCACCACTGCGAAATGCTGGGGGTGATCTATAACCGCGGCGGATATGACAAAGGTGGTGGCGACGGCTGGACCATGAGGCCCATTACAAAACTTCACGCGTTTTGTTGAGGAACCGTTTGTGGGAAGGGCCATCTCCAGTTGCGTATTTCAGGCTTATCGATACCTTCGCTGTAAGCAAAGTTGATACTCTCGATAATCTGGGTTTTCAACCATTCCTTGAGATGGGCGGCCTGAGCCTGCAAGCGGGGAACTCGGTCGAGACGTCAATCGCCAAATCAAACCGATCAACCTGATTGCGTATGGTGAATTCCAGGGGAGTGTTGATGTTGCCCTTTTCTTTGTAGCCGCGCACGTGAAAATTGTCGTGAGTCGTCCGACGGTAGGGTGCTGCGCGTGTGATATAACCGTTGTCCTGCTTCAGACAAGGCGATTTTTGGTCCGGCCCTTATCCGCAGAAATTTCAGACTCTAGGAGAATTCGTGAGGCTTCGACTCTGCTGTGTGGCACTCGCATTCTTGTCGTCGGTCCTGTCAATGACAGCCCAGACAACCGGCGGCAACGCTGTTGCAACAACTGCTGCGTTAGCGACAACCGCTGGTGTAGCAACAACTGCTCAGGTACCGCGACTGGTGCGCTTCAGCGGAACTGCGACCGACGTCGGCGGCAACGCGGCCAGCAGCATCGTGGGCGTGACCTTCTCGTTGTACGCCGAACCGACCGGTGGAGCGCCGCTGTGGTCCGAAGTACAGAACGTGCAGGTTGACAAGACCGGCCACTACACGGTGATGCTCGGTTCCAGCAAGCCCGATGGCCTGCCGCTGAACCTGTTCACCGCCGCCCAGGCGCAGTGGTTGGGGGTGCGCGTGGAAGCCCAGGCCGAACAGCCGCGCGTCATGCTGCTGAGCGTGCCCTACGCTCTGAAGGCGGCCGACGCAGAAACCTTCGGCGGCAAGCCACCCTCGGCCTTCATGCCCTCTTCAGGCTCGGAGACGAATTCCGCCGCCAGCCGTTCCGGTCTTAGTAACAACGTGAAGAACGAGCATCCATTGACGCTCACCGGCAGCGGTACGACAGACTACGTTCCCTTGTGGACGAACGCCTCCAACCTCACCAGTTCGGTCATTTTCCAGGGCGTCGGTCACGAAATCGGCATAGGAACTTCCAACCCCGTCACTCCGCTCGAGGTAAACGGAAACAACTCCATCGCGATCGTGGATGTCACGCAGACTGGCTCCGCTGGCTCCGCTATCGCCGGTGACGTCACCGCTACCAGTGGAAATGGCTACGGTGTGACGGGATCCACTTCCAGCCCGGCAGGCACTGGCGTTGTCGGTGTGAATGTCGCCACCACCGGATCGGGAGTAGGTGTGGCAGGGGCCAGCGGTAGTCCAACTGGTACCGGTGTTGTCGGCCAGAACGGAAGCACCACCGGCGTCAACTTTGGAGTCACCGGAACCAGTGCAAGTCCAAGTGGCGTTGGCGTTCTGGGCCAGAACTCGAATACCAGCGGCGCCGGCTTCGGCGTGGTGGGAAACAGTTCAAGTTCGGGCGGCATCGGTGTCGCCGGAAACGCCTCAAGCACGACCGGGGTGGTTAACGGAGTGCAGGGAACCACTCCAAGTCCACAGGGAATTGGCGTTTATGGTGAAAATACCAGCACCACCGGGTTCGCCATTGGCGTGGCTGGGAGCAATGGCAGTACATCTGGAATAGGCGTCCTCGGAGCTGCTGACGCCACCACTGGCGCAGCCTTTGGCGTTAAAGGAACCACAGCGAGCTCGGCTGGTGTCGGCGTGTACGGCGTCGCTACCGCCGCGAGCGGAGATAACTACGGCGTGGAGGGAACCGCCGCGAGTCCAACAGGTATCGGTGTGGTCGGCACAGCTACGGACACAACCGGCGCCACCGCGGGTGTGAGCGGTTCGGTCGACAGCATCGGGGGCGTCGGCGTCTTTGGTTATGGGGTCGCTCAGAGCGTTGAGGGAGGCTCTGTTGTCGAACGCCCCATCGGTGTTTGGGGCGACACCGATCAGGACGGAGCGGGAGTGGTGGGATCGGCCGACAACGGGATTGGCGTGGCGGGGTATAACAAGGCGCCGAGCATCGCCACCGCGGATTTTCAGAACGACGAGACAACCCGAATCGACACTCCTGTTTTGGTCACGCGCGGCACCCATTATGACGGTTTTTGTTTGATCGATGTCAGCGGCAACCTGGCTTGCATTGGAAGTAAGTCGGCGGTAGTACCCGTCGATGGCGGTGCTCGCAAGGTTGCCCTCTATGCCGTGGAAGCTCCGGAAAACTGGTTTGAAGACGCCGGTTCGGCTCGCCTGGCACATGGTTCGGCGGTCGTTCATTTGGAGCCAATCTTCGCGCAAACCGTCAACAGCAGTGTTGAGTACCACGTCTTTCTCACCCCCAATGGAGACTGCAAGGGTCTCTACGTCACCAGCAAGAGCGCAGACAGCTTCGAAGTGCATGAGTTGGGCGGTGGGGTTTCCAGCATCGCCTTCGACTACCGCGTCATGGCGCACCGCAAAGGCTACGAAGCGATCCGTCTGGCCGACAATACCGAGCGCTTCGCCAGGCTGGAAAGAAAAGGCCCGCCGGTAGCGCGTCCGCACGTCGTGCCGGCAAGGGATACAACGACCGCTGCGCCGCNNACAAGTAGAAGCTGCCTCGAAGATCAATCGGAGAGAGGCAATCACTCGCCGTAATGGGCGAGCAGGTCGCGCCAAACAGGGTTCAGAGCAAGGTTCGTAAGTACTCGTCGAATAAAGTTGACGCTAGACGTAGCTGGGCGCAGAATCATCGCGGCCTCAACGTCCGCGAACATTGCCTCATGGAAAGGAGCCCCATTATGCCCCGCGTCGGCATTGTCATTACGATCTCCACATTGTTCGTCTCCCTTTGCTCGGCACAACAGACAGCAACCAAAGCCTGCCCAAACGTCATTGATAGGTCGTGCGACACGACTCAAAGCGTGAAGAGCGACCACCCGTTAAACCTGACGGGCAGCGGAACGACGAACTACGTCCCGTTGTGGACGAACGCCTCCAATCTGACTAGCTCGGTCATCTACCAGGCGAGCGGGAATGTGGGTGTCGGGACGACCACACCAGTTGCTAAGCTCGATGTCAACGGCAATATCAACACCGCCGCGACCTATGGCATCGGCGCCAGCATCGTCGTGAACATTGGCAGTCCCGCTGACGAAAACCTGTTTCTCGGGGTGGGAGCAGGGGCCAACAACCTCGCGGGATCTGGCGTGTGGAACACCTTCTCCGGATTCAACGCTGGTGCAGCCAATACAACCGGCATACGCAACACGTTTCTCGGCATGAACGCCGGCTTCAACAACACGACTGCGGATCGCAACACCTTCGTTGGCATGGTCGCAGGACAAGCCAATACCACGGGTAGGCTCAACACCTTCCTTGGCGAGGGGGCGGGGTTCGCTAACACCACGGGATCGGAAAACACTTTTGTGGGCCGCACTTCAGCGAGCGCCAATACCACCGGCGGCCAAAACTTATTTGCGGGCGTGGGCTCGGGCTCTTCTAATGTCAGTAGCAGCAACAATGTGTTCCTGGGCTATGAGGCTGGTTACAACAGCACAGGTGCGGCCAATACCTTCGTCGGCAACCGGACCGGTATTGACAACACTACAGGTAGCAACGATGTTTATATAGCGAATGCCGGTCCCGTCTCAGGCACAGAAGGGAATACAATCCGCATCGGCACGCAGGGTACCGGCGTCGGCCAGCAGAATGCCACTTACATCGCGGGCATCTACGGTACGATTGTCACCGGGACGCAAGTATTCGTAGATAACAACGGGCACCTTGGCCAGCAGACTTCCTCTCGCCGCTTCAAGGAGCAGGTCCTGGACATGGGCGACAGCACCAGCAAGCTGTTCCAGTTGCGTCCGGTGACCTTCTTCTACAAACCGCAGTACGACGATGGATCCCACCTGCTGCAATACGGCCTCATCGCTGAGGAAGTGGCCAAGGTCTATCCCGACATGGTGGCCTACGACAAAGACGGCCAGCCCTACACGGTGAAGTATCAGTACCTCGCGCCGATGCTGCTGAACGAATTGCAGAAGCAGCACACGGTAGTCGCGGCCCAGCAGGACGTAATCAAGACGCAGCAGCAGCAAATCAAAGACATGCAGCAGCGCCTGTCGCAGTTGGAGTCGCTCATCGCTAACAAGTAAGAATGCCATCTCTCCTAGCTGCAAGTTGGGCTCTTTGGTGCTGATCCAGGGGTGATGGCAGGAGCGGAACTTACGTGTTATCGGGCCCAACGTAGAACAGATCGATCCGGAGAGAAAATGGAAATCTCGCGTCGTCTATTACTGTCCCTCCTGGCCGGTGGCCTCGCAGCATCGTCATTGTCTGCCGCCGCGCAGACTCTGCTTGCGACCGTAGATACGGGAACGAGGCCGGTAGCCGCGGCCGCCAATCGCGCTACTAACCAGATCTATACGGCCAACTACGACAGCAACAACGTAACCGTCATTGATGGCGCGACCGACCAAACCACCACTGTTGCGGCTGGAATAAATCCCTACGATGTGCGCGTGAACCCACTCACCAATAAGATCTATGTGTCCAACTTTTGCGGTAACGATTCCACTTGCCAAAGCAACGGGACCGTCACCGTGATCGACGGCGCGACCCTTAACACCACCACAGTAAACGTCGGCCCTAACCCCTACCAGGCGGCGGTGAATACGGTCACCAACAAGATCTACGTGGCTAACAGCGCAGGCAACACTGTCACCGTGATTGATGGCGCGACCAACAACACTACGCCGGTCACTGTGGGCAACGGTCCGCAGGGTCTGGCGGTCAATCCCGTCACCAACAAGATCTACGTGCCCAATTTTGCCGACGGTACGGTGACGGTGATCGATGGAGTCACGCTGGCAACCACCCTGGTTCCAGCGGGCGGTGAACCTATCGAAGTGGCCGTCAACTCGGTGACCAACCAGATTTACGTGGCCAACCAAACCAGCAACACCGTGACTGTCATCGACGGTGCCACCAATAACACCAGCACCGTCAACGNNGTCGTCGATCCCGTCACCAACAAAATCTACGTTGCCAACTACGCTGACGGCACCATGACCATGATCGATGGGGCGACGGACAACACGACGACAATCGCCGTCGGCAATAGCCCGGGCGCGATCGAGGCCAACGTAGTCACCAACAAGGTCTATGTGCCCAACCAGGATGACAACACGGTATCCGTGATTCTCGGGGCCAGTGCCCCACCTTTGCAATTCGTCAACGTCACTCCCTGCCGCGTGTATGACTCGCGGATCCAGCACGGAGGCACTGGCGCGATTCCTGGCGGAACATCCGAGAGCTTTAACCTTCCGCAGTTATCGCAATCGCGGGGCTGTGGAGACCTCTCCGCGGCGGCCGCCTACTCGCTGAATGTCACGGTCATTCCTCACGTCACCTTGGGATACCTGTCGATCTGGCCGACCGGTGAAGATCAGCCCGTGGTCTCGACCATGAACTCGGTGGATGGGCGGGTCAAAGCCGATGCCGCAATCGTACCCGGCGGATACCAGGGCGCCATCAGCGTCTATGTCACCAATACCGCCGACGTAGCACTGGACATTGACGGCTATTTCGCGCCGGTGAGCGGCTCTACTCTGGCGTTCTATCCGCTGACGCCTTGCCGCGTGGCCGACACGCGCCTATCCAACTTCCCTCAAGGCTTGGGNNCGGCCGGTGCCAATGCGGCGGCGTACTCGTTCAACTTCACAGTTGTTCCCATCAACCACCATCCGGTAGGCTTCCTCTCGGTGTGGCCGACAGGCCAGACACAGCCGGTGGTTTCAACCCTGAACGACACTACCGGGACTATCGTGGCCAATGCGGCCATCGTGCCGGCGGGTACGGACGGAAGCATCTCGGCGTACGCGACCGACGACACCAACCTGCTGATTGACATTGACGGATACTTCGCGCCCGCAGGCCCGGGCGCACTTTCTCTGTATTCGGTGGCACCTTGCCGGGTGTTGGACACCCGTCATGCGGGTGGTGCCTTCAGCGGAGAGCTCACCGTGGATGTGGTGAACAGTCTGTGTGGGCCGCCCAGCACAGCACAGGCCTATGTCTTCAATGCCACGGTGGTGCCGAGGGGATCACTCGGCTATCTGGCCTTGTGGCCGGACGGACAGCCGCAGCCGGTGGTCTCCACGCTGAATGCAACCGACGCCGCCATCACCTCGAACATGGCGATTGTGCCCGCGGGTACGCAGGGCAAGATTGACGCCTTCGCCGCCAGCGGAATTACCAACTTGCTGCTGGACATCTCCAGCTACTTCGCACCGTAGCTGGCATTTCCAGTTCGGTCAGAATAGCGGGTTGCACGACGGCTACTTGCTGGCGGGGAGTCCCGCCTCTTCGTTGTGTACTCGATGTTCATGACCTAAGCACTATCAAATGTCGGCC
>PLYW01000370.1:4853-5671 GCA_003151875.1 Acidobacteriaceae bacterium | reverse complement strand
AATTCGCGCTTTGAGTTGCAGCGCTAGTTCACCGTTATATTCACCGGGTAAGAGGGGATCCCGTTGGCCACCACGACCAGAGTACTTGGTCCGGTCTCCATTACCAAGGGCACATCGAAATGGGTGAAGGTAGGGGCGACGCCGGTAGCTACTGCCATGGTACCGTGGTCATGGGTTCTGGCGTAGAAAATATGTCCGGTGGCGATATTCTTGATCCGCACCAGCGGGTAATTTGTGGCAGTCTCATACTCGTCCCCAAAGGCTGCGGCTTGTGACAGGCCGTTGAATTGTCTGCCAGAAATGGTATAGCTCTGACCGCGGACGACGGTGGATGGATGAGTGGTGATGGCGGGTACCCACGGTTGAATGTAGCTTCCGGAGGCGGCATAGACCTCCGAACCCCCGACGATCACCTCACCCGTAGGCAACACAAGTAAGCTGCCCCCATTGCTGAACAGAGTTGGCGTCAGATGTGTCCCGTCGAACTCGTAAAACCTGCCCGAATTACCCTCGACCAGCACCTTGCCGTTGGTTAGCAGCGCCGCAAAATTATCGCCAGCGTCATCGCCGCTGAGGAAGTCCGGCCCTGGAACCCAGGTACCCGGATCGGTGGGGATGGCTGCGGGATGATAGACCGCGGTGTGTCCCGCACTGGCGCCCTGATGCAGCGCTCCGGTGGCGAATACGGTGCCGTCGGGCCGCAAAATGGCAGGGCCGATTTCACCCGGAGGACAATAGATCCCTCCTCCATAATGGAGACAGCCGACCTCGGGCGGCCCCTGCAGATTCGCAATCGTGTTCCCGTCTGAGACCCACTG
>PLYW01000370.1:0-4833 GCA_003151875.1 Acidobacteriaceae bacterium | reverse complement strand
GGCAGCACGACCGACGGCGAGTCTCCGATGTAGTCCCAGCCCGTAGGAGGATTCAGCGGCGTCCAGGTGTTGGCCCTGGGATCGTAAACTGCGCCCAGATTGGTGAGCACGAACTGGCCGAAGTTATATTCACCGCCTTCAATTAAGAGCCGGCCGTCGGCTAGCACGGCCGAAGCGAAGGCATCGGGTGAGTAGTTGCTCGGCAGGCTGGCGAGCTGGCTCCAGGTCCCATGGACGTAGCTGCCATTGATGTCCGGCGTCAGCTTCCACCAATCCATTCCCCCGAAGCCTTGAAACATCACCGTTCCATCAGTCAGCAAAAAGCCGATTCCAGCTCCGGCGGGCGGCTGGTGAGTGAGTTGGGTTATCGTCTGCGCCTGGGAGATGCCACCAGCAGCGAACAAGAATGTGACGAAGGCAAGGAATAACTTCTTTGTCAAGACAGACCTCTTTCTTATTGCAGTGCCCGCGAACAGGCGCAGATATCGCGTCAAACTTCTTTGGGAATCCCACAAGCTGGGGCAAATCGGGAAACTGTGTTCCAGAATTCTGCTTCACTGGGCAGGCCTATGTCAATTGTCAACTAACAGGATGCTGGGGAAAAAAGGGGCGTATGGTGAACCAACATGAACTCCTCACCTCTGCACATTGCGAAGAACGGCACCAGACTCATTCTGTCAGTCGATGATGAACCAGTAATTCTCTGGAAAGTAAGCAGGAGGATGTGAGCAGGGGAGCAGCAGTAGGTTGCAGAGTGCTATGGCTTAAGGTCCAGCACAGCCTTCCCGGTATCGAAACCAATAGGCACGGAGATATGGTCGTGGACAATTAGCCACTTCCCGTTCGTTCTTATGACACCGCTGGTGGCGCGAAGCCAAAAATCCGACTGCTGCCCTAACTGCACTGCAGGCCACTTCCGTGATCGAGCTCGGGTCGATTCCGTTCATCGCCGATATTTCCTGCCGCTATCCGACGTATGTACGCGGAGAGACATATTTGTCAGCCAGACAGGGCAGTGCTGCCGCTGCTGCGTTGCAGAGGATTCTCGATCACAGCGGCATCGTCCGGAGCTGCTGGACGGGAGCGTTGGCCATCTGGGCATGGCTCGCGCCAAACCTTGCAGTCGAGAAGTTTGCAGGGCAGCAGCGCTCCTCCAATGCTGATGGCAAGCAGCCCAGTCCTAGGGAGTATTGAAAAGCGGTCTGGCCAGCTCTTCCGGGGATGCCGACTCCGGGTGCTGCGCCTTCCAGCGCATGGCAGCGGTAATCCGGGTGCGTCCGCTGGGATGATCAAAAAAGATGAACTCCTCAACCGGCCCGGGATCAAGTTTGCGATATTCTCCCAGCATCAAATCTACGTTGGCCTCGCCATCAGGTTGACGAGCAGAATTCAGACCGTACATGTCCGCCTCGAACTCCATGGTGCGAGTGATGGTGTTGGTCACGGGCGTCAGGAGAAAGAAATAAACGGACAATCCAATAATCGCCAGCGGGAGCAGCGCGACGTCGGTCATTCCCCGGATGCCCCAGTTTTCTCCCCAGCGCGCCAGGCCAAAGCTGATGCACCAGCTCAGGAAGGCAAACCCGATCACCACCAGCACCCCAAACATGACCAATCCCTTGTACGCGTGGTTGAGAACATAATGGCCCATCTCGTGTCCCATGGTGGTTTCAATCTCCGGCAGGGTACACCGCTTCAAGAGATTGTCGTTTAGCGAAATTCGCTGCGTCCCGGCGAAGCCGCTGACGTTGGCGCTAACCCGGTTCGACTGCCGGGAGGCGTCGAACTCGTAGACGTCGGTGGCAGGAATCCCGTTCGCGCGCGCCATGCTGAGGATTGGATCTTTGATCCGGGAATCTTGTAACTTCGTGTACTTGTTAAATAAGGGGGCGAGGTACACCGGTGCGATCAGGCTGACGAACGCCAGAAAAAGTATCGTCACCACGGCTCCCCACACCCACCAGCTTCTTCCCAGGCGCCGCACCAGCCCGAAGAGCGGAACCATCAGAATCCCGCCCAGCACCACGCCAACCGCCAGCATAACCGCCTGGTCCCGCATCCACGGCCCGAACGTCTGATTCAGCAGGCCATACTCGCGCTCGCGGAAGTAGCCTTCGTAAATGGAGAGCGGAAAGGTGAGCACAGACACGACGATAATAAATTGGACCCAGTAAAGCGCCGTCTGGAGTGGACGAAAACGCGTAATGCGCTCGGCCAAATCACGCATGCGCATCGACCATCGGAACCTGAGCAAGAGCCACATTACGACGACGGTCGAGAGCGAATCCCACAACAGCAGCCAATAGCCGCCTTCGAAATACGCGTTAGAGCGGGCCCGTTCTGCGGGAGGCATCTTCGCCAGATATGCATTGACGGCTGCGTTGACGTCGAATGATTCCGACGTTGCATGCCCATCGGCGACCGACGGCGTGGACGCAGGGTTCCCGCCGGCACTCTGCGCCGTCGCTATAGCCGTTAGAACAGTACACAGTAGAACGACCTGAACGACATATCCCATTACGCGAACCATGGGTCCTCCCTTGTAATACTGGCATGTCTTTTCTGCGAGGTGACTCTTAGCATAAACCTACGAAGGAATCCATGCGGACAGAAGGGGGCCTAGAACGCTTCTGCGTTTGCCCGCGGGCAGAGGCGGCGCAGGTCATGCGTGAGGGGAACATGTCGAAGCTTTTGATGCTGACCGAAAGCGCAGAAATTCCGATGGAACAAAAAACAGGGCATCCCGTTGCCGGAATGCCCTGTGGTTGAGGTTAGTTACCGCATGCTCGCCGGCCGTAAGGCCAAGCGAGAGATTCTACTAGCGGCAGTTGGAGAACTTCGCGGAAGCGATCTGGGTGCTCCAGTCAAAGCTCTGGGTCACCATGTAGTACTCCGTGGTGTACCAGAAGGTGCAGTTGTCAACCGGATCAATCCGCATGGAGCTGTAGTCGCCCCAACGGTTGGAGGTGTCCGGCTGCGAACCGTTGCCCTGGACCACCAACAGCTCTGCTTCCAGATTGTTGAGGCCGACGGAATCGCCGAGCGTGCGTCCGGCTATATCAATCGCCGGGTGCGTGGTTGCGCTGGATACGCTGTAGCCCAACAGCATGTTGTCGTTCTTGTCCTGGGCCACTGAGCCCATCCAACGCCAACTGCTATCGGGAGAGTACGTACCTGCCTGGAAGGTGGTGAGACTGGTCGAGGTCAGGGTGCTGATACCGGGTACGGCCGGAGCCCGGAATTCATACCACCGTTCGGCGCCATTTCCACCGGCGGCTTCCACCGCATGATTTACATACCAGTGCTGGGAGTGAGCATTGCCGCAAATCGCGCACGCTAAGGCGTTAGGCGGCGGGCCATCATTCCAATAGGCGAAGCGATACATCAGGCGATCACCCAAGGTATCCATGGGAGCGCCCCCAAGGCTGGGAACGCAAGCGCCACCAAATGAGCCGCTGCAGACGCCGGTATACGTGGGTACTGCCTGGAGAATCGTGTTGGGGGTACCGTGAACGAACGAATTCGCAGGCGTCGTAAAGTCCGCGTGGAACTGATACAGCGACAAGTGAGAGGTATCCACGTCGGCGACGCTGCCGATGTAGAACTCATCTTGGGGAGTTCCAGCGGAGGTGTTCGGGGGACCGAGGATGGAATCGAGGTCGCCAGGCAACAAGCTGTCCTCAGTGTTGCTCAACTGGAAGCAAATCTGGGTAGGACTGGTAGCGTGCGCCAAGATGGCCGCGCGGTCATAGGCGCAGATCTGGGGACCACGGAAGCCGCTGCCGCCGGGGCCAAAGTTGTTCTGGGCCTGGTAGTAGCCGTTGTTGACGCCACTGGTCGGCCAAATCCCGATCTTCGGGTAGTCGGGGAAGCCGCTACCGGGCACCGAGAACTGCCAAACGTGCCAGGTGCCAGTCGCGTCGTTGGTGTCGGAGACAGCGATGCAGGTGGCATACGGTGAAGCAAACACGTTCTGCGACAGGATCCAGCGATCAGCCTTACGGTCAAACTGAGCCAAAGGATCACCGTTGTTGTTGTTCGCGCACATGGTTCCAGGAATGCCGTTGTGCCAGAGCGTGTTGCCAGCGATGGCCGGCCCGCAGGTGTAGGGTGAAGTCTTGGAGCAGATGGTGTAGGAAACGTTCACCCATTGCAGTACCTGGGTGTCGCCCACTGCCATGTTGGTATCGGGAGGAGCGTCAGGGACGGAGTATCCCGGGAAGCCGTTGCCGACACCGAGGAAATTAGCAATGATTGAATAATTGGTTGACGGAGCACCAGTGCTGCTCTGTTCCACGGGGTCCACGGAAGTTCCGAAGTCGCGTTTAGGAATGTAACGCACCGGATTCGCTTCGTGGAAGCCGTATTGCATGGGCTGTGGCAGCCGCATTAGCTCTCTGAGTGGCGCGGTCTGGCCATACGCCACGGCGTGGTTCACGGATATTTCCTGCGCAGCGAGTGGCAGGATACAAAGCATGAGTACGCCCACGGCGAGCATGGACGTCCCGATAATTTTGGAGGTGTTTCTTGTCATATCGATCCCATTCTCCTTAACTGATCTACGCGGCGCATTGGGTGTCGCTTGTCCGCAGTAGTCTTCGCAACTCGGCAGGTGTGGTTGGTTGGGAAACACGATTCTTCGTGCCTTGATACTTGAGCAATTGTGATTCGTACCTGTTGAATGGTTCCTAGGCAGGTGGAAGGATTGAAACACAGAGGGATGGGCAATGCAACTATTATTCTCGTAGTTACAGGCCCCATCCGGGAATCAGCCGCCCTCCTTGTCCAATCCGGCGGGGTCGGCGGAATACAATCAAACCCTGTTTTCAAGGG
>PLYW01000274.1 GCA_003151875.1 Acidobacteriaceae bacterium | reverse complement strand
TATTTCAGGCCTATCGCAGCTTGTACTCCTATGACAAGACGCCGCTGAACGCTTCGGTAGAACTTTATGGCAAGGACGAAGCAGATTGGACGGCGCAGAAGATTACCTACACGGCAGCTTACGGCAACGAGCGGGCCATCGCTTACCTGTTCCTTCCCAAGAAAGGCAAGCCGCCTTACCAGACCGTGCTCTTCTTTCCCGGATCGAATGCGCTCTTGCTGCGCACCTTCTCGCTTTACGCGACATCGGCCCTGGACGCCGTTCTCAAGAGCGGGCGCGCCGTGTTGTATCCCGTATATAAGGGCACGTATGAACGCGGCGACGGCTTTGAATCGGATGTCGCCAGCACGAGCAGCGAATGGCGCGACCACGTCATCATGTGGACCAAGGACGCCTCGCGCGCCATCGACTACGCCGAGACCCGTCCTGACCTGGATCACAACAAGCTGGCTTACTACGGCTATAGCTGGGGCGCCGAAATGGGAGGCATCGTGCCCGCGGTGGAACCGCGCATCAAGGTTTGTGTCTTCGCGCTGGGTGGACTCGACTTCCATCGCTCGCTGCCCGAGGTCGATACCATTAACTTCGTTTCCCGGGTGAAGCAGCCGGTCCTGATGCTGAATGGACGCTACGATTTCTTCTTCCCGGTGGAATCGACTCAGGACCCGTTCTACAAGCTACTCGGTTCGAAGAAGGACCAGAAGAAACATCTGCTCTTCGACACCGGTCACAACATCCCGCGCAACGAACTCATCAAGCAAACCTTGGACTGGCTGGATCAGTATCTGGGCCCGGTGAACTAGCTCATCGCAGACCGATTGCCGGCAAAAGATTCCCAGGCCGGGCCACATCGGCTGTTCATCTCTAAGGGGATTACTCGCGGTTGGCGGCGTTTAACAGGATGGTCAACGGCGGAACATGTTCGGGCTTGACGTAGCGGTTTACCAGAAATCGTTTGCCGTCTTTGGCGACGTCATACGTAAAAACGTCGGTGGAGGAAATTGGGGCCCGTCCGTGAATCTGGAACAGAGATACTGGCGTCCCGGTCGCGAAAATACTTTCGCCGTTGACCGGTACCGCCGTCAGTATGCCGCTAGGCGCGATGTAGAAGATTTCCTTGCCGTCTCCGCGCCAGCGTGGCTCTGTGCCGCCACCGCGCGACACCTGCCATTTTCCCTCTGCGCCGGGGAACGACGTAACGTAAATCTCCCAGTTGCCCGACTCATCGGAGGCGTAGGCCACCCATTTTCCATCGGGAGAAATTTGTCCATTCGTCTCGCTGGCCTTGCCGGTCAGAAGCCGGGTTGGCTCGCCGCCCGCAACCGGCAGTAATTCCAGATGTTCGCCGGACGCGCCCTGACGGGTGAACAGAATCTGCCGGTCGTCTAAAGACCAAGAATTGGGAACCAGGTCGTCCAGGGTGGAAACGGGAAGGGTGAATCTCTTCCTCTCCCGCTCCAGGCCAGTCGCTCGCTTTAGGTACAGACTGCAGCCGTCGGCGTCATTACGGTAAGCCACCATGCTTCCATCCCGCGACCACACACCCGCCACTTCTTCGGCTGGGTCAAACGTGAACCGCGAGTTGCCGGCTTCGGTCGTGCTTGCGATCCAGATATCCACGTTATTCGCCTTCTGGTCGGCGATGTCCACCGCCACGCGCGGGTGCCGTCGGGAGAAAGCGTGGGGTTGGCCATGATCGCGGGGTCGCCGATGCGGCCCAGTTCTTTGCCCGAGCGGTCCATCCAGGTAAGCGCGGACTGCGCTGCTCCGACGCCGGTGTTGTAGATCACCGTCCCATTCTGCGCGACCGTCAGGGCCGTCCAAAAAGTTGAGGGTTGGTTGCCGACAACGTTGGCAATCACGATCGCGCTCCCCGAAACCGTGCCCGTAGATGCGTCAAAGGGAAGGCTCACCAACTGCCTTTGCGCATCCGCATAAAACAAATTGTGGGCATCGTAGCCAAAACTCGATTGGCAGAGGGCGAGAAGTTTCTTGTCCTTGCCCGCAAGGGAGCTGACGTAGATGCCGCTNNCCCTTGCTTCCCCAACTGCCGCCGCGTCCCGCCAACGCGGTGGCGAGGGCCTGGGGCGTGCCGCCTGCGATGGCCATTTTCTGCAATTTGCCATTGGCGAAAAACGCGACGTAGGCGCCGTCGGGCGACCAGAAGGGATAGCTCGCGCCCTGGGTGCCCGGCAGAAGCGTCACGCTGGAGGTGCCGATGCGCTGCAGGTACAGCATGGGCAACGCGGAGCTTTCCTCCGGCGCAACAAACACCAGCATGGAGCCGTCGCGCGACAGCGCCATGTGGCTGATGTTCATTTCATCGGGAACTGCCAGGGCGAACTGCATGCGGGTCGTGGGCCCGGGACGGCGCGCCACAAACCACGTCGCGCCGGCAACCACCACCAGCACCACTGCCGAGGTGAGCCACGGCAGCAGCGGCCTCCGGCGAGAAGCTTCGGCGGCGCGCACCGCCCCACTGGCCTCGCTTCCCGATAGCGCACTCAACGCAAACGACAGGTCGCGAGCCGACTGGAAGCGCTGTTCCGGGCTTTTTTCCAGGCACCGGCGCACAATGCGTTCGAGCGTGGGAGAGACTAGTCGCGTGGAATCGGACGACGAAGTGGACAAATCCGGCGGATCGTCATTCAACACCGCCGTCATAGTTTCTGCCGCCGTGCTGCGGCGGAAGGCGCGCGCCCCGGAAAGCATTTCGTAGAGCACGGCGCCAAAGGCAAAGATGTCGGTGCGCGGATCGGAAGCTTCGCCACGCACCTGCTCCGGCGCCATGTAGCCCGCCGTGCCCATCACCATGCCCACTGCCGTGTGCGAACCGGTGAGCGTGGCCCCGTCCAATTCAGCGCCGGCTTTCTGCGCCAGTTTCGCTAATCCGAAATCCAGGATCTTGATGCGCCCGTCTTTGGTGACGAAAATATTTTCTGGTTTCAGGTCGCGGTGCACGATCCCCTTCTCGTGCGCCGCCGCCAGCCCGTGGGCAATCTGCACTCCGTACTCGATCGTCTTACGCTGGGGCAGGGCGCCGCGATCCAGCGTGGCACGCAGGCTTTCGCCCTCCAGCAACTCGGACACCAGGAACGGCGATCCCTCGTGCTGGCCGATGTCATGAATGGCAAGAATGTTGGGATGGTTGAGCGCGGCCACCGCCCGCGCCTCCTGCTCAAAACGATGCAGGCGGTCGCTGTCGCGGGCGAAGGATTCAGGAAGAATCTTCACTGCGACCTCGCGCCCGAGGCGGGTATCTTTGGCGCGATACACTTCGCCCATCCCGCCCGCGCCCACCGGCGATTGGATTTCGTAAGGTCCTAGTTTTGTGCCAGAAGTAAGCGCCATGCGTTCGGTAATTATAGCTTGCGCAGCATGGCGGGTGACCCAGCCTTTCGGCGGGAATCTTTACTTGCGGCCACCCCCTCCTCTCGCTGTCCGTTGGCGAAAGGAAGGGAAGCTTTTACTGACAACTGACAACTGGCTACTGACAACCGCCCCCTACGGCGCAAAGTAGCTGGAGATGTCGAGGATCAGTTGCGTGAGCCCCGACGCATAAGCATCGACCTTTCCGTTGTTAGTGGGCACGATCGCCATGTTGTTGGTGATCGATCCATCTGCTGCGTTCAGCGTCGAAACCACCGGCTGGTTCTCGCCGTCGGGCCACAGCGTCAAGTAGCCCAGGCTGGAGACCGGTATCACCGTCGCGTTGAAGACATACGCCCGCGCCGTGGCGGGTGGTCCACACTGGCTGTGCTCGACATCCACCGGAGGACTCA
>PLYW01000027.1 GCA_003151875.1 Acidobacteriaceae bacterium | reverse complement strand
CATAAGCATCGACCTTTCCGTTGTTGCTGGGTACGATCGCCATGTTGTTGCTGAGAGACCCATCCGCCGCATTCAGCGTGGAAACCAGGGGCTGGTCGGTGCCGTCCGGCCACAGCGTCAGGTAGCCCAAGCTTCCCGGCGGGATCACCGTCGCATTGAACACATATGCCTGCGCCGCAGCCGGTGGTTCACACGGGCTATGCACGACATCCACCGGAGGAGTCAAGGTTCCGCTGAACGGCTGACCGTTGCCCACGTGGCGGGTGTCGATGACCCGACACGGCGCCACCGCATACAGCGACAGTCCGCCCGCGCCTGCTGACGCGAAGTAGCCGTCAATGTCGATGATCAAGTCGGTGTTGTTGGTCGCATAAGCTGAGATCTCTCCACTGCTGCCCGCAACTACGATGGCGGCATTGGCGATGACCCGCCCCAGCACATCGTTCAACGTGGACACCGTCGGCTGGGTTTCACCCGTGGGCCACACCGTCAGGTAACCCAGTGTGCCGTTGGGCACCACCGTGAAGTTCAGCGAATAGGCGGCGACCCCGGTCGGGGGAATGTTGCAGGTTGTGGTGGCATTCAGGATGGGGAAGGCGCGCGGCTGTCCGCCGGTCAGCGACGGCGGTCCCAAGCCTTGGGGATAAGTGCTGTAGCGCGTGTCGGCGACGCGACAGGGCGGCAGCGGATAAAACGCCAAGGTGGAACCAGACACCGGCGCGAAGTAGCCGTTGACATCGACGATCACATTGGTGGTGTCGGTGACGAACACACTGACGTCTCCGCTGGTGCCTGCCGGCACGATGGCGGCGTTGGCCTTGACGCGGCCATCCACCGAGTTCAACGTCGAAACCACCGGCTGCGGCCCTCCTGCAGGCCAGATCGTCAGGTAGCCCAGAGATCGGGTCGCGGGAACCACCGTGACGTTCATGGAATAAACCGCTGCGTTCGGCAGAGTTGCGCAGCTGCCCTCGCCGGAAATGGCAAAGTTCTGGAACGTGCCACCTTGGATCGCTCCCATGCCTCCCTGGCTTGGTCGCGTATCCACCGCGCGACACGGCTGACTCAGCGGAACAAATTGCTCCGCTTCTGAAAACACGGCGCCAACCACGAGAGTTTGCGTCATCGTAACGCTGCAGGAAGAAGTACCAAGGCAGGCGCCACTCCACCCGCCAAAAACCCATCCCTGGTCGGGAGTGGCATTTAACGTTACCGGAGTGCCGGAAGAATAAGTATGCGAGCAGGTCCCCGGACAGTGTATGAAGCCGTCGGTGCTGGCGACGCTCCCGTCGCCGCTGGTCGAGACCGTGAGCGCGTAGCTGGGTTGAAAACGGAAGACCGTGCCCCCTCCGTTCGTCCCGCCTTCATACGTTGTTCCGTAGAAGTTCCCGTCGTCGGCTTGCATCAGCTTCCCGTAAGGCAGTATGCCGTCAGCGCAATTCGGCTGAGAGCAAAAGCTATATAGCGTGGTGAACGCGCCGCCGGGGGTGACTCTGAAGATCGTACCGCGGTCGCCGTTGGCTCCCCCACCATTGGTTGTCCCGTAGAAGTTGCCGTCGATGGCCTGCACCAGCTCGCCGTAAGGAGCGCGGCCGTCGGCACAATTGTCGAGGGAGCAAAAAAAGTGCAGCGTGGTCAGCGTGCCGTCTGGGGTGATTTTGAAGATCGTGCCACTGCCGACCGGTAGATTGCCACAGTAGCCGCCAACCCCTCCTTGGCTTGTAGTCCCGTAAAAGTTTCCGTCGGTGCCCTGCACCAACCCTGCCTCCGGAAAGCAGCCACCAGCGTTGTCGAAGCTGTGCAGCGTAGTCAGTGTGCCCCGCGGGGTGATTTTGAAGACCGTGCCACAACCGGGATAGTAATCAGAATTACAGTTGTTGCTAGTCCCGCCTGCGTAGGTTGTCCCGTAGAAGTTCCCGTCAGCGCCTTGCACCAAGGTCAGAGAGTACTCGCCGTCAGCGCAGTTCTCTAGGGAGCAAAAGTAGTAGAGCGTGGTCAGCGTGCCCACAGGCGTGATTTTGAAGAACGTGCCGCCGCCCTGGCCGCCGGACGTCCCGTACAAGTTCCCATCGGTGCCTTGCACCAACGCGGCGCGAGGTTCGGCGCCGTCGAAGCAGTACGGCTGCGAGCAAAAATTGTAAAGCGTGCTCAAACTGCCTCCCGGGGTGACTTTGAAAACCGTCCCGCACCCGACAAAGCCGCCAAAGACGCAGCTAGGGTCGTCGTTGGCTCCGCCATTGAACGTTGTCCCGTAGAGGTTGCCATCGGCGCCTTGCAGCAGCTCGGCCATAGCGTCCGCGCCGTCGGCGCCGCCGAACGTGTGCAGCGTGGTGAATGCGCCCTGCGGAGTGATCTTAAAGATCGTACCGTAGGCTGTGCCTTCGGACGTTGTGCCGTACAGGTTCCCGTCGGCGCCTTGCACCAGCCCGGCGTGAGGCAAAGCGCCGTCAGCGCAGTTCTGTTGAGCGCAAAAATCGTAGATCGTGGCAAGAGTTTGCGCGGGCGAGGCAACCACGGACGCGGCGCAAAACACACAGACGACACCAACCATCTTCCACAAGCTAGATTTCTTCACACTGCCCCCTTTTAGGTTTAGACCGGGTACATGACTGACAGCCCTCAAGGGCGCAGTCTCTTGATGGGAGACCCGGAGACGAAGAATGGGCTGCGATTTCCATCAGGAGGAACGGGCGTGAGGTCCGCAGGGAGTTCCTCCAGGCGGATGCACAGCACTTTGTAGCACACAAACAACAATGCTTAATAAACTGTAAACCGCCCACTTTGTCCGTGAACTGCGTCACCACTTGCGGTGACACAGTCGGGAAGTAGCGTTTGGTTGGGGTCCCCCGGCAGACTGCGTGATGCAAAGGAGGTAGGTGGAGCTTTGATGCTTCCAGCCGCCTTGGGAATCAGCCGACTGAACCGCGCCTTCCAACTAGGGCGCGAAGTAGCTGGAGATGTCGAGGATCAGTTGCGTCAGTCCCGACGCATAAGCATCGACCTTTCCGTTGTT
>PLYW01000172.1 GCA_003151875.1 Acidobacteriaceae bacterium | reverse complement strand
TCGGCTCGCGCCGCAAGACCATCTCGATCTACAATGAACTGGAAAAAGAAGGGATTCCGGCGGAGAAATTCAAGGACGTGCACGCCCCTGTGGGTCTCGAGATTGGGGCGGTGACGCCGGAAGAGATCGCGGTTGCCATCGTGGCCGAGATGATTGCCGTCCGCCGCCGCGCGCTGACCGAAGTTCCCAGCAAGATGTATTCCTACCCTCTCGGTGACGCTGCGGCGCATGATGAGCAAGATGCCGCCATCGAAGAGAGCCCCACCCCCATTCCGTGAGCTTCTAGCGCCGGTTGTCCGTCTGCGGCTCGGGGTGGATGAGCACGCGGAACAACTCGGGGACTTCCTGGCGAAATCGGCTTTCCATCGTAGTTTGTATATCGTGCACGCGCGACAGCGGCAGATCGTCGTCCATGGTGCAATGCAGCGACAGGTAGAGTCGTCCGCCAACCCGTTTGAATATGAGGTCGTGCATGTCCACGACTTCAGGAAATCCTTCCCTTACCTGTTGTAGCCGGTGCTCAAAGCCCGGCGCGCCAACCAACCCATCGCCGGTTTCGATGGTTGCCGGCTCGCTCTCGATGTGGGTAAGAATGCTGGAGATCTCGGCGACCTCCTCCTTCATCTCGGTTTCCAAACGGGTGACTCGATCATGCGCCTCCTTAAGGCTGAGACTTTCGTCGAGTTCAACATGCTGCTCCACATGCAAACTGCCGCCGAGGTCCTGCACGCTGATGTCATGCACGTTGAGATTGTTGCGCGTGGCCACCGCACGAATGCGGTCGAAGAGGCTCTCCTGCCGGCTGGCCCGCGAAACCGTGTTCACCACGACGTCGGCATCGGGCAGGACGGCACGGATGCGGGCGGCAACTTCGTTGGAGACCTGCTCCGACTTCTGGAACGTCACATTGCGCGACATGGCAACCGAGACGTCGGCGAAATAGTGGCTGCCGCCGCGCCTGATCCGCACCCGATCCACTTCCAGCACGCCGTTCACGCGGTACACTTCTTCGATAATCCGGTTGCGCACGCCGGCGGGAGCGGCGTCCAGCAACGCGTCGATGGTTTGCCGCGCCAGGCGCCAACTGACGTACACCACAATGCCAGCCACGCACAGCGCGGCGATCGCATCGGCCTTCGCCAGCCAAGGTTGCGAATACTGCCGTCCCGCCAGCACCAGGGCCAATCCCACAATGACGACGGCGCTGGACCAGATGTCGGTGCTGAAGTGCAGAGCATCGGCGTGCAGCGCCTGGCTGTCATACTTGTCGGCTATGCGCCGCAGACGGCGGGAACGCCAGTAGTCCACTATGATCGAAGTCCCCATGACCGCAAATGCCCAGATGCTGGGTTCAATGTGGACGAAATGAAAGAAGAGACGCTTGACCGCCTCATATACGATCCAGACGCAGGTCAACAGCAGCAAGCCGGTTTCGAGAAAGGCGGAGAAACTTTCGATTTTTCCGTGGCCATACTGGTGATCGGCGTCGGCGGGTTTGTCGGAGACCCGGACCGAAAAATAGGTGATGGCCGCCGCCACCAGATCGAGGCCGGAGTGCGCCGCCTCGGAGAGGATGCCCAGACTGCCGGTGGTCGCGCCGACCATGGCCTTCAGTAGCGTGATGGCAATGGCAGCGTAGATGGAATTGAGGGCGACCGCCTTCTTCTCCCGCCTCATGTCCGCAGTCGCCAGCGATTCCGCCATAGGTTCGATTATTCACCTTCCGCTTAAATCCGCAAGCTCGGAGCTACCGGCCAGAGACTTGCTTCTGACGACAGTTAGCCTGAATGTGGTACATTTTTGGTATCCCTCTATCTGCTCCGTTTGAGGGCGGTATTTACTCTGGAGGAACACCACTACATGTCACGCTCTACTTTTCTGGTTCTTGCGCTTTCGTGTGCTCTTAGCTATGCCGCCTACGGCCAGAATCCGGGTTCGAACCAACCCCCTGCGGCGCCCGCGGCGTCGCCTGCGACGACTCAAAGCTCACCGCCACCTCCTGCTGCTGGCGCACCTGCGGCTCCTGCAGCCGACACGACCAAGATTCCCATGGATGAGGCGGTCATCACTCTGAAAAATGTCTGCCAGCCCAAGGCTGGCGCCACAACGCCGCCCACGGGCTGCGTAAGCGGCATGACGCGTGAGCAGTTTGAGAAGATGATCGCCGCGCTGCAACAACCCGACAAGCCTCCCATGCCTACCGAGGTGAGGCGCAACTTCGCCTCGCAATACGCCAAGATGCTGGTGTTTGCCGACGCCGCCCGCGAGCTGAATCTGGAGAACGATCCCCGCTATCTGCAGATTTTTCAGTTTGTCAGAAATCAGATCCTGACCGACGCCTTGAACCAGCACATCGTCCAGGAGTACTCGCATCTTCCCGATCAGCAGATCGAAGACTATTACAAGCAGAACCCCAAGAAGTACGTGGAAGCCACGCTGCAGCGCATCATAGTGCCGAGGGCCGCCGCCACCGCCGATAAGCCCAAGCCCAGCGAGGGCGAGGAAAACACCTACGCCGACAAAATCAGGGAACGCTGGGTTGCGGGTGAGGACCCGGTTAAGTTGCAAAAAGAAGCCATGGAGCACGCTGGTCTCACCAATTCTCCGCCTGATGTCAATCTCGGCGCCCGCCGTCCCGGTACCTTGCCGGAGGCCCATGAAGCGGTCTTCGAGTTGAAGCCCGCGGAGGTTTCCCAGGTGTTTTCTGATCCTGGATCGCTCTACATTTACAAGGTGGTTTCCACTCGCCAAGTTCCGCTCAGCGACGTTAAGGCCACCATCTCGTCCACTTTGCAGCGGCAAATGATCACCGACAAGATTGAAAAAATCCAGAAGTCGGCGACCATAGTCCTTAACGATGCTTACTTTGGTCCGGAGACGCCACCGACCGTCCGTCAAACTATCATCACCCCAAAGGGAGCTGCGGGAGCTAAGCCGAACTCGGGATCGGCTCCGCCGAATCCCAATGCGACACCGGCTCCGGCGCCGAAATCGGAGACGCCTCCAAAATAGTCATGCCGCCGGAACCAACTTTCCTGGTCACGGGGATCTCGGGGAATCTGGGCGTCCGCTTATTGCCATTGCTTACCGATTTTCACGTGGTGGGCGTGGACACGCGCCCACCCGACAGTTCCGGCCTGGCGAGGTTCGAGCAAACGGACCTGGGCCGTGAGCCGTCTTGCTGGCAACTGATTGAGTTGCTGCGAGCGACCGGAGCACGGTCCGTAATTCATCTGGCATTCGTTTTCGATCCCCAACGCTCGGGCGTTCTCGATCTGGAACGGATGTGGCAGATCAATGTCGCCGGAACGGCCCGAGTCATGGAAGCGGTAAGCGTCGTCAATCGCACCGGCGGCCAAATCCGGCAGTTCATTTTTCCCAGCAGTGTCGCCGTTTACGGCCCGGAGACCGCAGGGCCGGTGAAAGAGGAAGCTCCCCTGCGTGCCCACACGCTGCCCTACGCCATTCACCAACGGGAGTGCGACGAGGTGGTCCGCTGTCGGGCCGAGAGCCTCGGCGACTGTCACACTTACGTTGTGCGCCCTCACATTCTTGCTGGCGCGAGCGTGCAAAACTACATGATGGGAGTGTTGCGCGGAACTCCGCTGGGCAGCAGCAAACGTGCCGCCCGCATGCGGGCCGCGGGCAAGCGGTTGCCCTGGTTGCTGCCGCGCGGCGCGAAATATCTGGAGAAGCGCTTCCAGTTTGTACACGTGGACGACATGGCACGGTTGCTGGTGCATCTATTGAACCGGCCGGCAAGCGATCCGTCACTTACAATTTTGAATGTCGCCGGGCGCGGAGAACCTATCACCGTTCAGCGCTGCGCTGAGATAGCGCAAGCGAAAATCAAACGAGTTCCTACACGGGCCGCGTGCCACGCCGTCAGCCGCTTGTTGTGGAAGCTGGGGATATCCACGGTCCCCCCCGCTGCTCTGCCCTACCTGATCGGCTCGTACACCATGGATACCACCCGGCTGCAACAGTTCCTCGGGGAGGAGTACGCCCGCGTTATTCAATTCACCATTGAGGATGCGCTGCGCGACAGCGTTGAAAACAGGGGCTAGGGATCAGGGGTTAGGGGCAGGGGCTAGGGATTAGGGGTTAGTGGCTAGTGAGAGGCACACTCTACAATTAGCTCTAAGTTGTGCCTCACCGCAGTTCGATTTCATCGCGCAGATCGCGACGGACACCGAGAAAGAAGTAGATCGTTAACTGCACTGACACCGCCTTGGGTTCTGCGCTACAGAGGCGCCTCGGGCGCGGAATAATGTCCAGCCGGGGACAT
>PLYW01000048.1 GCA_003151875.1 Acidobacteriaceae bacterium | reverse complement strand
GGCAGATGACGACAGGTTGTTGAACCTGGCCGGGTACGAACCAGTCAAACGGATTGCTCAGCGCCTGGACCGTTCGGTCCGGGCGGTCCGCTTCCGGATGGCGGCACTCGGAATGAGTGCGAGAGTCACTGATGCGTGGTCGCTGCGGGCGCTGTGTAAGCTGTTGCGCATACGGCCCTCCCGGTTGAGGGATTTCATCGGAAACGGACTACTGCGAGTACGCGATGCGCGGATATCGGCAAGCTCTCTGGCGGCGTTTTGCGAGCGGAATCAACCATCTTTGGGTCCTTCCATCGCCGAACGAGTCACATCTGCCCCGGTAAAGGGAGACGAAGGATACACGTGGGAGCGGGCTGCGGAACTACTTGGCGTGACAGTAGCCCAGGTGCAGAGCGGAATTTCTGTCGGCCAGCTCAGACTCGTTGACACATTTGTTACCGACAGAGCGTTTGAGGAATTCTGCAAGAAGCACGGCGACCAGATCAACATGATGCTGATCGACCCGGCCACGACAAAGTGGCTCGTGAGCGAGTACGGTGTTTCACAATCCGTTACCGACGGCGCGACCGTTTCGGGTGTTCAAAAGCATGCCTTGGTCACCCGAGCCTGTCAGTGTGGAAGGAAGATAGCCGGCAACGCCTACTTCCGGCATGTCAGAACCTGCCAATCGGCGACCTCGGAATCTCCTCAATCTCCCAGCCAAGCTTCGCGGACCCAATTGTAGGAGTCGATGGAGCGCCGGGCGACGCGATCAGTTAACGGTGAGTTCAACATAAGAATCGGCATCCCGGCGCCAGTCCTCAAACGAGGGGTAAGGACTTGGCAGTTCCGAATCCCAAATCTCGTCGCAGTGGTCGGCGTATTCCATGGTCCGAATGGCCCGCGGATGGCTCCGCACTTGGATGATAACGGCTTCGAACCAGCCCTCGGTTTGCGCATCCTGGAAGTAATGGTCAGCGACCCAGAGCATCAGCCGCTGCCATTCTTGTGTAGCAGCGCTGGCCTCCTGTGCTGGCGCTTTGAGCTCGGCGTCCAGGTACCCCGGGCAACGACGTTCCAGCTCATGTACAACCTCTGGGGGAGGTTCTGATCCCCGCTCCAGCGCCTGTCGTGCCCAGTAGGCAAGAGCCTCACAATCCATGTAACGAGTAGCAGCCTCGTTGAGGCGATCAGGATGCACCAACTTCGCCGATGCCCTGGCCTTGCGCTCCCGCGCTGTCAGATGGGCAGTCTCGTCACAGTGCGCCGCCATGCGTTTCCACTCCTCGAACGACGGATACTGAGCCGGTTTGGCTTTCTTCCACTTCTCGGTGCACTCCGACCAGCACACTTCGGCTCTCTGGTAGCGCGGGTCTCGTACTGCGTAATACGTACTTGCGAAGAACGAGCCTTCCTGCTTGGCTAAGCCGAAGACGTGATCCTCAATCCAATCTTCCAGNNCTTCGAGGATCGAGCGAGCCCAGAGATTAAACTCCTGCCAGTCAATGTATTGATTGCGAACTTCCTGGAGCCGCTGCCACGGTATTCGGCGAGCCTCTTCGTCAGCGCGCGCGCGGGCGGCCCGCTGAAGACGGGCGGTCGAGTCGCGCACGGATTGCCTCTTGGATTCCTTCAAGCCGGAGTACCTGGGATGGGGACGCAGGGCTGAGTGTCGTCGATCGTCGTTTCGGAGCCCGCTGCCTGCCGCCCTATTTTAGTCGATTTCGCCGATACCGAAAGCAACTTGTCATCAGCGTTTCCGCCGGACTTGACCTTCGGTTCCTACCGAACCGGCGCGAGCCGACGCCTCGTTTCCAGATCGAAAACTCTCGTCCTCAAGCAACCACGAACTATAGTTCCTCAATCATTTAGCGTCAAACGACAACTATGGGGTGTGCCCAAAAAGATTGGTGCTGATAAACAGCGTGAGTCCCGCACGTTAGGTGAGGCTGTCGGCGCTGAGATTACCCGGTTGCGTGTCGATCGCGGATGGAGCCAGTCAAAGTTGGCGCACGATCTGGGATATACCGAACGCTACATCGGCCAACTGGAACGAGGCACCAAGAGCCCAACGCTACGAACGCTCGCCGATCTCGCCCAAGCGTTTTCCATAGAGGTATCCACCATACTCAGATCTGCCGAACGGCGCCACCGGAACAGTGGGAAGCGCTGACCTTCAGCGGCATGGAGTTATGCAATTCAGCGCGGCGCTTGACTATTCGCTTTTTGTTCGCCTACACTGACTGGCATGCCGGAAGAACGTGAACGTGGTGCACTGCTCATAGCCGCCTGCCTGATTGCAGCCATTCGGCTGCGGGGAGAGCCCATCCAGCCAAGCCCCAAGTTGAAGGCGACCATTTACGATTCCGTGCAGCTTGCAGTGCTAGTCTGGCGAGAGATACAGGCACGCGGAGCGAAGCCGGTAAACTGACGTTTGCACCGGGGAGATTTTGATGGCTGACACGGCTTTCTTCGGCCCAGAAGTCTTCGTATTTCTGCGGCAGCTAAAGCGGCACAACGAGCGCGAGTGGTTCGCAAAGAACAAGGCGCGATACCAAACGTCCATTGTCGAACCAGCACTGTCGTTCATCAGCGGGTTTGCGCCCTACCTGGGCAGGATCAGTCCCCACTTCGTCGCCGATGCGCGGCCTACCCGCGGCTCCCTGTTTCGCATCTATCGCGACACTCGCTTCTCACCTGACAGGCGTCCTTTCAAAACTCACGTCGGCATTCACTTTTCTCATGCCATCGGCAAGGATGCTCATGCGCCTGTTTTCTATCTGCACCTTGAGCCAGACAGTTGCTTCGTTGCGGCAGGCATCTGGCATCCGGACAATCGGGCTCTGACCAGAGTGCGGACGGCTATTGCGCACGACATGGAGCAGTGGGCCAAAGTCCGGAAGAAGCTGATTCTTGAGGGGGACAAACTATCGCGGCCGCCGCGTGGATTCGATGCCAGTCACCCCTTTATCGACGACCTGAAGATGAAGGACTTTGTCACGTCGGTTCCGCTCAGCGAGGAGCAAATCTGCAGCGCCAAACTGATGCGGGATTTCGTCTCCGCATGCCGAAAGATGTCGCCNNGGCGGGATATCCACACCCGTCCGCCGCACAAGTCGACAGCATTTGAAAACCGCCGCATTCAGTGTTGAGGGCCACGAATATGAAGCCATCGAGCAGAATCCGGAGAAACCGAGCCGATGGGGACAGTTGGCTCGCAGCGGTCATCAGGTCGTGCAATTCAAGGACACAGAGCGCAACAAATTCGTAGCGGTTGTGGTGGATGGCGAGGTTACATTCTACGGTGCAGGCAAGAAACGGTCCTGATACCCGTCCCCAACACTTGCCTGAATCGCTCACGCGACGGTCGTTGCCGGAAGAAGAAGAGGTGAGACTCGCATCGGCAATCGGTGGATCCAAAACCGACAAGAGGAACTGAGGCTCCTTCAGCCAATCCGATGCGTTTCGCCCAGATATGCTCTAAACGCTGATCGTCGAGACAGTACCAGATTTCTTCGACCCGGGTATGCGCTCTCAAGTAGTCGATGTGCCAGTGAGGCCGGCGTGAGAGCCTGAGATGATGGGCTATGCGGGCACGGACGCCTCCCGGTCCAGGTCCCCGCAGTCATCGCGGGTCATGTCGAACCTTGTGAAACCATATTCTGGGGACTGGTCGCAATCTTGAGCGCTTCCCGTTCGATGCCTCTTAGCATGCCCCTGAAAACGATGGCGTGAAAGGGCAGCACGCTGTACCAGTAAGCCAAGCCGAACAAGCCTCGCGGGCGAAATAACGCCGACTGGTGCAAAACACATTGGCGATCATTGAGCGCCTCAATCCGGAACTCAAGCAGCGCTTCACCCGGTAGCTTCATCTCGGCGCGCAAGGCCAGGCGGCGGTCGCGCTCGAAACCCACCACGCGCCAGAAGTCCAGCGCCTCTCCGTATCCGACGACTTCTGAATCCCTTCGCCCTCGTCGCAGCCCCGGGCCGCCAACCAATCGGTCCATCCATCCGCGGATCTTCCAGAGAATATCGGCGGCGTACCAACCGTTCCCACCGCCAACCCTGCACACGGATCGAAAGACCGCCCACGCAGGTGCTTCCACGGTGATCTGCCGAACGTCACGGAAGACGGCTCCTCCTGCCCAGTCTGGGTCGCCTGGAATGGGACCAGCCATCGACCAACTGGTTTCCACGTTGTGTTCAGCCATCTTGTTGAGAGCCGCGTGTATGGCTTCGCGGACGCCCAGAAGTTCCTGGGGAATGAGACTGGCAATGCGACTGTCGCGACATACCACTGGATTCTTCAGTCCCTCCGCCAAAGGGCTGGCAATGGTGTTGCTCAAGGGTGTGATCAGCTGAATCCAGTAAGAGCTCAGGCGTGGCGTCAACACGGGTACAGGAATAATCAGACGGCGCCGCAGACCGAGTTCTTCCGCCATGATGCGCATGATGTCGCGGTAACAGAACACGTCCGGTCCGCCAATGTCGAATACGCCGCCCGCGGTCTCCGGTACCG
>PLYW01000183.1 GCA_003151875.1 Acidobacteriaceae bacterium | reverse complement strand
CAGAAGTCGTTCCAGGTCCTCAACGACATGATCAAAGCCCTTGGCGGCGATACGTATTTGAATGTGCGTGACATGAAGAGCGAAGGCCGCTCCTATACGTTCTATCACGGACAACCGAATGGCCAGGGTCTTGAGTTTTGGCGGTTCTGGGAATGGCCCGATAAAGAACGGGTGGAGTTGACCAAGCAGCGTGACGTGATCGAACTCTTTGTTGGCGATAAGGGATACGAGATCACCTACAAGGGCACGGCGACCCAGGACCCGAAGGAAATGCAGGATTATCTGCGCCGCCGCGATCACTCNNGCGATGGTAGAGCAGAAGCTCACCGACCAAGTCACGATCCTCAACTCCACGAACGACAGCGTGACCTTGTCGGTTGATCCGCGCTCCCACCTGCCGGTGAGGAAAACCTATAGCTACCGCGATCCGCTCGATCGGCAGCTTGATGACGAGGCCGAGGTTTTCAGCAACTACCGACTGGTGCAGGGTATTCAGACACCCATGAGCCTTGTGCGGCATCGCAACGGGGAAATGACCAGTCAGCGCTTCATCACGTCTGTGACCTACAACAACGGCTTCCCGTCCACGATGTTCGAGACCAAGGGTCTGACCTACAACCAGCCCAAGAGTGGGGAGCGGAAGTAAAGAGCCTCGGACCGGACGGCCAATCCAAATATCTTCCGTCCCCCCTCATTCGTGTTTTAGAGATTCCACCGGATCCAATCTGGAAGCATTCTTGGCCGGCAGGGTGCCGAAGGTGATCCCGATCAGGCAGGAGACCAGCATGGCGATCAGGGCAGAGAGCCCGGACACGGGGAGCCTGTACTGAGTGAAGGCCCAGAGTGAAAACGGGAGCGCTAGTCCGGCCAGGGTGCCGATGGTTCCGCCGATTAAGGAGATCATTACCGCCTCGGAAAGGAATTGCAGTTGGATTTCGCGGCGGGTGGCCCCAACCGCCTTGCGAATACCGATTTCTCGAATACGGGCGCTCACGGTGGCAAGCATAATGTTCATGATGCCTACGCCACCGGCAATCAGGGTTATGGTCGCAAACAGCAAGAGAACGATGGTAAATGCGTTGGCGGTTTTGGCCACCAAACTGAGGACTTGCGTCAGGTTGCCGACGTTATAGACCGACTCGGCCCGATGCCGCGCCTTTAACACCGCGAGGATTCTTTCCGTGGCCCGGGGAACGCTACTGCCATCCGATATGGAAAAATAGATCTGGTTGACCGCGTTGGTGTCGGTCAAATAACGCGCCATGGAATAGGGAATAAGGACGGTGTCGTCCTGTATTTCCGATTGGCCGAATGTCTCGACGCTCTCACGGAAGGTACCGATCACAATAAACGGCAATCCCTGGATGTTAATTTCGTGTCCCGAGGCGAACTGAGTTCCCCCGTATTGCCGGTTGGCGAAATCCTCGGTGATCAGCGCGACCTTGTGGTGGGACTGGGAATCCTGTTGATCGAAAAACCTGCCTGAGCTCACGATGATGCGGCGCACATTGGCATATTCCGGGTTTACCCCAAGGATTAGCATGTCCCGTTGCCTGCCGTTGCCGACCAGTATGGGTTCATGCAAATTGAGCACCGGCGTAGCTGCCTGCACACCTGGCACCTGCTGTTGCACAGCACTCATGTCATCCACGGTCAGGTAATCTGCCGTGCCGGTGCTGGCGCCAGCATTGGCTGCACCTGCATATTCGGCCCAGATGAGATTGGCGCCAATGTTCTGGATTTCATTTAGCACGTACTGTTTTCCGGTGAGCGCAATGGTGACCACCAGAACCAGCGAGAAAGTGCCGATCACCATCCCCAGAGCGGTCATGCTGGCACGCACTTTGTCGGCGCGAAAGGAATTCACCGCGATCGCCAGAATCTCACGCAAGACCAGCGTGCTCTTGGGCGACACAGCCCACGAGATGGAGCGCACTTTTGCCGGGCGGGGCATAAACCGCTATCTCCTGCCGATGAGCACCAGGACTACACCGGCACAAACCAGAAGAATGCCGATCCAACGCTGCTTGTTGACCCGTTCTCCCAGGAAAAAACTTCCTCCCACCGCGCCCACCACGTAGCTCAGGGCGGTCACAGGCACGACAAAGCTTACGTTGGCGAAGGAAAACACCGCCAGCAGCGAGAAGAACCCAATCGCCATCATCCCCACACCCAGCCACATCCACTTGACGCGCAAAGCACGCAGGATCACCGCGATGAGTGCTCGTGGCCGGAAGTCTTTTACCTCACCATGCTCTTTCATCGCGCGCGAAACGAATATTTCGCCCACGGTCCCGAAAACAACAATGAAGAACATCAGGAGGATGAATTCAAACACGGCTAGCCATTCTCCGTGGTACTAGGATGGGTGTGGCCGACGAGAAACACTCCGATACATATGACCGCGATGCCGGCCCAGCGCAAGGGAGGGACGAATTCNNGCTGCGAAGAAAACCAGCAGGGAGCCGACTCCGAGCCATATCGTTCCGGCGGTGAACACGCGGATGAAGACGTGCAGCAGGTCCGCAGGAGGCCAAAGTTGCACCGCTCCCACCTGCTTCATGCCTTTGCCGAGTAGAACATTGCCCAAAGGTCCGGCAAGCACCATGATGAAAATCAAAATAAGGGTTTTGAGATGCAGACGCCTGGGGGATTCCATTGGCTGTGATCAGTCGCTCCAACCGTGAAGAAGCATATCCATATGGTATATCAATCAACGCGCGACCGAAGGAGGAGCAAGCACATACGCATTCGCAGCCGTCAACTCCGGTCCAAGGTATCCGCGATGGGAGACTGCGACAGAGCAAGTCGGGCACCGGGCGGCGGGAATCCTGGATCGTAAAATGCTATTCTAGGATATTGGTTTTTGGAAAAACTCCCACAATTGGGGAGATAAATATTGCCTGGGCCGCATTGTCACCCCGGCGTCACCTTTGCTCAAGGCGGCAACGGGCAACCGGCCGATGATTCGCTCTCGAGGGACTGATCGATTTGTGCGGCATTGTCGGATTTACTCATAAAGATTGGTCTCCACCTCCGGATCGCATTCGGAATGCCACCTCCACCTTGATCCACCGGGGACCAGACCAGCTTGGTGTTTATCAATCCCAGATATGCTCGCTGGGCGCCACGCGCCTGAAAATCCTTGACCTCGAGCACGGCGATCAGCCCATCGCGACCGAAGACGGCGACACCGTTATCGTCTTCAACGGAGAGATCTACAACCACCTCGAAGTGCGCGCCGAGTTGGACAAGCTAGGCCATCGCTTTCATACGCACTGCGATACGGAGACGGTCCTGCACGCGTTTCTGGAATGGGACACCCAGTGTTTCCGCCGATTGCGCGGCATGTTCGCCGTGGCGCTGTGGACAAATTCCACTCGGCGGCTGGTGTTGGCGCGCGATCGTGTGGGCATCAAACCGCTCTACATCGCCTATCGCGGCGAGGAAATATTTTTTGGGTCGGAACTGAAGGCCATCTTCGCCCATCCCGAGGTCGAACGCCGCTTAAGCCTGGCCGGCCTGGATTGTTATTTGTCGTTGAACTATGTGCCTGCTCCCTGGACGCTGGTAGACGGAATCGAGAAGCTCCTGCCGGGACACTGGCTCGAATGGCGAGACGGCCGGGTATGTAGTGAAGCGTATTGGCGCTTGCCCGACCAGATACCCAGGCAGCGCAGCCTGGCGTCGGCCTGCGAGGAACTCGACTCTCTTTTGCAGCGCTCCCTTCGCGAACACCTGCTTTCCGATGTCCCTTTGGGGGTGTGGCTGAGCGGCGGCATTGATTCATCGACGATCCTGCACTATGCGTCGCAGGCCTCAAGTTCGCGGCTGAAGACTTTCTCGATTTCGTTTCGGGGACGCAGCTTCGACGAGACCAGTTACATCCAGCAGGCAGTTAAGGAATACGGAACTGAGCACGAGCAACTTGACCTCAATCCTGAACTGGATTTGCAAGGTGCCATCGAGGAATTCGCGTACTACTCGGATGAACCCAGTGCCGATGCCGGCGCGCTGCCGGTCTGGTTTCTCTCCAAGCTCTGCAAAACCAGGACAACAGTCGCGCTGAGCGGCGAGGGCGCCGACGAACTGTTTGCGGGATATCTAACCTACAGAGCAAATGCGTTTGCGCGCTCTTTGCGCAAATTTCCGCCCAGCGGTATTGCATTGGCGCTGGATGGGTTGCGCTTATGGCCGGTTTCGAACGAGAAAATAAGCTTTGAATACCAGCTCAAGCGGTTACTGGAAGGCAGCCTGATGCCGCCGGAGCGCGCCCATGTTTATTGGAATGGCACATTTTCCAAGGCGGAGAAGCGCTCCCTGGTTTCGGCGAAACTTCCACCCGCGCTAGACCAAATCCTCGGCGAGTTGCGAGAAATGCTGAGTGCCGGGAAACAGGACTTAGGCGCTTACCTGCGGTTCGATCAAAAGTATTATTTGCCGGACGACATCCTGGTCAAATCGGACCGCATGAGCATGGCCCATGCCGTGGAGTTGCGTCCACCTTTCCTGGATCACCGTATCGTCGAATTTGCCGCGACTTTGCCGGCCTCGCTCAAAATTCGAGGCTCGCAACAGAAATTCCTGCTGAAGGAACTCATGCGCGACAAGCTGCCGCAGTCGATCGTAAAGAGAAAAAAAATTGGCTTCGATATCCCGGCGCACGAATGGGTCCGTGGTCCGCTTCGCTCGCTCGTGGTAGATACCTTGCATAACGGGCTCTCGGATTATCCAGAGATCTTCAATTTCGATGTGATCGAAAACTATCTACGTGATCATCTGGAAAAACGAATCAATGTCGGCTATCACTTGTGGGGGTTAATGGTCCTGTTCTTGTGGATGAAAAAGTGGGGGATTCAGGCACCAGCCTCCTCGACGGTGGCCCACCGGTTGGCGCCCGCGGGCGCAAGTATGTCGATCTAGCCGTTCCGCTGATTGCTGGCAAGGCGTAACTGGGAGTGTCCTCTCTGCGTTCTCGCAGGGCAGCGCTGTGGATGCTCCTCCGGCGCAAATCGCGGGGAGCAAATCAGGAGATTTTCCAGGTTCTTTGATAGAGTTAAGAGGCTGCCTCGAATATCGAAAGTGAAATCGGCACGATTG